>CAZUCK010000046.1:4661-18353 GCA_964619505.1 uncultured Fimbriimonas sp.
GGGCCGCCGGTGTTGTTGTCGTCGAGCAGCAGCCGCACGCGCACGCCGCGCTCGGCGGCTTCCGCGGCGGCCGCCCCGAGCAGCTGGCCCGTGGTGTCCGCATGCCAGATGTAGTACTGGAGGTCGAGGCTGCGTTCGGCTGTCCTCGCGAGGACGATGCGGGCGGCGAAGGCGTCCTCGGCAATGAGCAGGGGATGGATGCCGGACTTGCCCGGATGGGCCGCGGTGCGTGTGCGGACGTCCTTGCCGAGACGGGTGTCGCCGGTGTTGGTGACGGCGGTGGACGCGGTGCGTTCGACGTTCCCGGGAAGGCTGGCGCAGCCGGAAAGAATGGGTACTGTGCAGTTCGAGGGAATTCCGGCCAAGGTTCGAAAATAGGCTTCAGTTGGGGCTAGGAGATTTTCGAAGACGTTGGTTCGATGGCTCATCTCCATGACGCTCATCCCTGCGCCCTTGTGGTTAATTAGGTCGTCACGCGCTTCCTCGAGCACTTCCACCGGCAAGGTGCAAGGACCGGCGGAGAAGTTGTAAACGCGGTTGTAGGGCTGACTCATGTTGAAGTTTTACCCGCCACTCAACGTGCCAAACTGCATTTGCCCATGGACCCCGTCATCTTGCGAACAGACCAATTCACCTTGCGCGTCCCTGAGCCCGACGACGCCGAGGCTGCTTCGGACTTCTTTAGACGGAATCGAACGTTTCTCCAGCCCTTCTATCCAACGTTCGAACCAACCATCTTTGACGCGGCGTCGTGGAAAGTCAAATTGGCCGACGACCTCAAGAACTTCCTCGATAGAACGAGTATGAGGACGCTCATTTTTGACCCGCACCGCAGAGTCATTGGCGTGGTGAATTTCAGCACGTTCGCCTTCAAGCCACGCTATGACTGCCTATTGGGATATGCGGTTGACGAACATGAACAGGGCAAAGGAATCCTTACGCAATCGTTGACCGCCGCAATACCTGTGGCGTTTCGTGACTTCCACATGCATAGGATTTCTGCCGGATATATGCCGCGTAATGAACGAAGTGCTCGCGTTTTACGTAGACTCGGATTCAGAGTTGAAGGCTATTTTAGGGATTATTTGATGATCAATGGATGTTGGGAAGACCATGTGGTGACCACCAAACTGAACGAGGACTGGCAACCTGAAAGCCTCTGACAGAGTCCGATTCGAGTTGATTTCGACATGTCGACAGACTGGCGCACGCCGGGGCCGCCTCCATACCCAGCACGGTACGGTGGAGACGCCCGCTTTTATGCCTGTCGGCACTCAGGGAACCGTCAAAACGGTCGGTTCCGATGATCTGGAGCAACTTGGCTTCGAGATAATCCTCTCGAACACGTATCACCTCTCGCTCCGACCCGGAAGTGACCTCATTGAAAGAATGGGCGGCCTCGGCAAGTTCATGTCATGGCCCAAGGCGATCCTCACCGATTCTGGAGGCTACCAAGTGATGAGCCTCTCCAAGACTCGGGAGATTGACGACTCAGGAGTCCACTTCCGCTCCCATTTGGATGGCTCGCGCCTATTTCTCTCCCCCGAAAGAGCGATCGAGATTCAACGAGAACTGGGAGTCGACGTGGCTATGGCACTCGACGAATGCCCCCCCTACCCATGTACGAAGGACGAAGCGGCAACAGCAATGGCGCGAACTCACCTATGGGCGCGTCGTTGCGTGAACAAACGCAAGGCGGGGCAATCGGTCTTCGGCATCGTCCAGGGAGGAGTCTACGAAGACTTGCGAAAAGAATCAGCGGGTTTCGTCAGTTCCTTGCCGTTCGATGGTTTTGCCATCGGCGGGGTGAGTGTGGGAGAACCCACGGATATGCAACGGCCCGTTGTTGCCCTCACCGCGCCCCTCCTACCCCAAGACAGAATCCGTTACCTCATGGGTGTGGGACATCCGAATGACATCATTCACGCCGTCGAATGTGGGATAGACCTTTTCGACTGTGTCTTGCCCACCCGTATGGCCCGCCACCACAGCATATACACCCTCAAGGGTAGGGTGAACATCATGCGCTCGGAGTGGGCCGACATCGATGCTCCGATCGATTCCGCCAGCGTGTTCCCTCAGACCGAACGCTATTCCGCCGCTTACGTGCGGCACCTCTTCAAGGCGGACGAGCCGCTTGCGGCGCGCATTGCCACGCTTCACAATCTGGCATTTTATGCCCGACTGATGACCGAAATCCGCCAGGCCATCACCGACGGAACTTGGTCAGCTTTGAAAGCCCGCTATGCGAAGTCATAGGGCCCTTGCCGCTTGCGCTCATCATCCGAGCGCACCGCTTGACCCTGGAAGCTACAATATCCCATGCCGGTCGGACGGTTCCTCCTTTGCCTCCACTCCCACATGCCGTACGTCCTGTCACACGGCAAAAGCCCCCATGGCACAGACTGGATCAACGAGTCTGCCGCAGAGTGCTACCTGCCTCTCTTGCACGTCCTTGACCGCCTCAACAACGAGGGAATAAAGCCACGATGGACCCTGAACATGACGCCCGTTCTGTCAGAGCAACTGGCTGACAAGGAGTTCCAAAGTGGCTTCGAGGCCTATTGCCAAGCCAAAATCGATGCCGCTCTCGACGATCAGCGAAAATTCGAGATGGAGGGCCCCCTCTGGATGCAGGGCCTAGCCGCCATGTGGCAACGGATTTACACACGAGCGCTCGTCCAATTTAAGCATCAATGGGGTTGCAACATTGTCGACGGCTTCAAGTACTTCCAAGACCAGGGCTGCATTGAGATCATCACTTGTTGTGCAACGCATGGTTATATGCCCCTCTTGGGCACTGATGAAAGTTGCTCCGCGCAGGTGAAGCTGGGGGTTGAGAACTACAAAAAACACTACGGCCGCCAGCCGCGTGGAATTTGGCTGCCAGAGTGTGCCTACCGTCCCGCATACGACTGGAAATCACCAGTCAATGAGAACGAAGTCCCGTGGCCTCGGCGCGGCACGGAGCATTTCCTCGCCGAAAACAAGGTCGAATATTTCTTTGTCGACTCGCACATGATTCGCGGGGGCGAACCTCTGGGCACCTACGCTGCGAATTTCCCCCAGCTTGCCGAGCTCTTCGCCCGGAGCTCAAAGAACTTCGCCCCACCCCCTGAGTTCAGAAGCGAGTACGAACATTACGAGCTGGGCAATGGAGTCGTGTGCATGGCTCGAGATCCTGAAACAACCGTGAAAGTATGGTCTGGCGACACGGGTTATCCAGGCGATGAGCATTACCTGGAATTTCACAAGCAACTCTATCCGGGGAGACTTCGTTATTGGCGGATCAGCCAAAACAAACGGGATTTGGGTCAGAAGCAACCCTATGATCCCTATTCGGCATATGACAAACTCGCAGGTCACGCCCAAGACTTCGTCCGAACGTTGAAGAGTGCGCTGGGCTACTACAAAGGAGTTGCCGATCGCAACGGCACCCTTGTAGCCATGTACGACACGGAGTTGTTCGGCCACTGGTGGTGGGAGGGCCCCGAATTCCTCTACGAAGTGGCTGTGGCCATGCATCGCGATGGCGAACTTGAATGGGTTTCAGGTGGGGACTTGCTCGATCAGGAACCGGCAAGGCACCAAATCGCCCTTCCAGAAGGATCGTGGGGAGAAGGTGGCTACCATTATGTTTGGATCAACGACGACAACTTCTGGACATGGCAGAAGCTATATCCTTGTGAACGACGAATACGCCAACTTGCGAGGACGTGCACGAAGGAATTGGCCATCGACATCGCCAAACAAGCGGGAAGGGAGTTGTTGCTTGCCGAGTCGTCAGACTGGCAATTTTTGATCTCAACCGTTTCCGCCCGAGACTACGCTGAAATTCGGTTCCAGGACCATATTGATCGATTCAATAGGCTCGCGGTCATGGCTGAAGCTGCACAAGCAGGCTCGGAACTTACGGTCGAGGAGCAAGGGTTTCTAGCCGATTGCAAGCTGAAGGATGCTGCCTTCCAAGAGGTTGAACTTTCACTCTGGAAGACGTTGCCCGAACTGAAAGGTGGCACCTCGGCGCCTCTCATTGCGAAATCATCATGAGAATTCAAGAGCCACTTTGGGTGCCGCTTGTGGTGCTGGCCCTTATCCTGGGGGGATGTATTCCTGAGACGAAACCAACGGGATCGCCCGCGCCCGCCTCGGCAAGTGCGGTTGCCGAGAAATCGCGATCGGCGACTTTGAATGCCGTTCCGGCCCCGGAGAACAAAAGCACGGCTTCTGGCCCGCCGAACGGAGGCGCTAGAACCGAAGGACGGGCCAAACGAGATCCCGATGCAAGAGTCGTACCTGAGGGGCTATTGAGGGCTTCGAAAGAGTTGCGGCAAATGAAGGTTCCAGACGCCCCTTCCGATGGGTGGAAGCCTTCGGACTTGACCCCCAAACAGATTGCCTCAAACGCCGACGATGCGCTGGGATCCCTGATCGGCGTGTACGCCGAAGCTTCAATGCACGTGAAGAGCGGTGCCGGAGCGGGCCAAACGCAATCGAGGATGGAGTTTCAGGACGCTGGCCACTATGCCTTGCAATATATTGAATTGGTGGACGGGAGACCGCAAAACTCTTTTGCCCGCGCCGATGGGCACGGCAGAGGATTGCTTGCTGGCGCAACTAGCAAGTGGGTCGCGCAAGTGCCCATCGGCAGTGTCGGGGCCATCCCTTCAGGAGCCAGCCTCGTTGAGCAATGGCCCACCCGATTTCCTCGATTGCTCCTTTCACCAGTTCTGGATGGCAAGCGCCCGTTCAGTGCCTACGTGGAAGCTCTGTCGCAAGGAATTGGCGGTTACAAGCTGTCCGCTGATAAACGACTGTTGGCGGCGCAAGGAAGGCTGTTTACGAGCTACCGGATCGTCGTCGTGCGCGACGCAAACCGCTCCGTTAAGCATGCCCCCACCAGGGTTGAGATGGTGTTTGATGCAGATTTCCGCCTGCCCGTCACGATAAGAACTCACTCGGAATCCTCTAATGGCGGTCAGGTGGACTTATTCTGGTCGTGCGCATGGGCATTCAAGAAGACGTTCAATCCAGCCGACTTTGTTTTGCCGAAAGATCTTGGCTAGCCCGGTGGCCAGCCCAGAGCTCTGCCTCCAAGGAGATGGGCGTGAAGGTGAGGCACCGTCTGACCCGCGTCATGCCCCTGATTGATCACAACTCTGTATCCGTCGATGATCTTTTCTTGTTCGGCAATGGTCTTTGCCGCGTTGAGAATAGCTAGGTGGTCTCCCACCTCGGGGAGCTCCGCGAGCCCCGGAATTTCCGCGCGAGTTGCGATCACGATGTGGACGGGTGCCTGAGGGCTGATGTCTCGGAATGCGACAACGTGCTCGTCTTCATAAACGATGTCGCCGGGAATCTCTCGGTTGATGATTTTCGTGAAGAGAGTCGCCATGGCCAATTATTCCATTCCTACTCTGATGAGGGCATCAGCTATTCTCAACGCGTGGGACAAGATCAGGACGCAATCTGGGCTGAAATGCCGGGCGGCGGCCTGTTGCATGACCTCTTCGGATCATGGCCATCTTTCCATAACTCAGAGCTGAAATCGATCCGATTTGATCCCGCAGAGGACAAACTAATCCTCCTCGTTGACTACATCGACGATGATCCTGAACGTGATGTCGGGCTGGCCGCCCTGATCGAGTTGGTCTTCTCAGGAATTCAATTGTTTGAAATGGAACTCCGCAACTTCGATATCATGAACCTCTGCTTCAAGAAGCCTCACGAGTTCATCGATACGGAAATCAATTTCAGCGACGGTTCGTTGGGCAAGGTCGTGTCCGAGTCGGTCGATGCCTCGCTGTCACAGCTTGATCCGAGCCCGGATGGGTGCCACGAGGGCATTGTTCGCTTAACCTATCAACGACGTGCCTGAAGGCTTCCAACCATAATCTTGTCATGCATTGGAGCGAAGTATGGGAGGGCCGGTCAACCCAAGCGTCGGCCGTTCGCACCCTTCTGACTCCCGCTTCATGGCTCTACGAAGCTGTTTGGCGCTGCTATCGCCTCACTTACAGTCTGGGATTCAAAAAAGCGGTCGCCCCACATCGTCCGATCGTCTGCATCGGAGGTCTGGCAGTCGGCGGAAGCGGCAAGACACCGGTCGCCCTGCACATCGCAGACGTGCTCGTCAGTCTTGGGCACAAAGTTGTGCTTTCTACAAGCGGATACGCCTCTCCGGCGTCTGAGGCCGCAAGAGTTGCTCCCACCGGCCCTCTCGACGCCAGGGAATGGGGCGATGAAGCCTCCATGATCCGTTGGCTCAGGCCATCGATTCCTTTAATCGTGGGTAGGAGACGTGTGCTTGCCGCACAACTGTGTCACAGGAATTTTGCCGACGCCGTAATGCTGATGGACGATGGATTCCAACATCTGCCTCTCAAGAAGCATTTAAGCATCCTCTTAATCGATGAGAACGGTTTCAATCATCGATGCTTGCCCGCTGGGCCGTTTCGCGAGCCTTACGCTTTCAGAAGAGAAGCTGACCTGGTGCTGCCCGGCCAGTTTACGGTCACATCGCAGACGATGCGGCTCATCAGACCCGACGGTTCGGCAACCGATGGGAAACCGACCGCGTCGAAGGTTATCTGTGCTCTCGGCCAACCGGAAAAGTTCGTGCGAGGTTTGGTGTCCTGTGGTATCGAAATCACGGAGAAGCGCTTCCTACCCGATCACGATTCACTGGCCGGTGGTACCCTTTTTGAGGGCTGGCCAATAGAGGAGGCTGTGGTCGTCACAGCAAAGGACTGGGTCAAGCTTTGCAACCGTCCCGATGTCGCTGGCCGAAACATTTGGGTCGCCGACTACCAGGTCATAGTCGAACCCAAATTGGCCTTTCGAAATTGGATCGAGAAACACCTCAATGAGTTCGCGAATACACCGCAGAAAACGGTTTGAAGCTAAAGCCGGAGCAGCCGCATTCGCGATTCTGGAAAGAAGGTTCACCAGGAAGACCGAGCTGCAAGCGGAGGTAGCCGGAGAGAGGTTAGGCAGGCTCTGGTACGCGCTCTCGAAAAAGCATAGAAGTATTGCGATGCGAAACCTCGATCTCGCCATGCCGGAACTCTCCCAAAAGGAGCGAGAACGGATCGCCAAAGATGTCTTCCTGCATTTTGGAAGAGTTGCCGGAGACTTCCTACGGTCCACGGTGCGAACCGAGGCTGAAGTTCTCGCTTCGATCGAGGTTGTCGGCCGTGAAAACGGTGACCAAGCCCTCGACCTTGGGGCGGGAATCCTAGCGGTCACCGGGCACTTTGGCAATTGGGAGCGGCTGGCTCATTGGTTCTCCTCCACCGGCGGCAAGATCACAGTAGTTGCGCGAGACGCCAACGATTCAGGCTTGAATCAGCAAGTCCAGCGCATCAGAGCCAAAGCCGGCATCGAGGTGCTCTCGCGGGGCCGCTCAACGCGAACCCTTGTCACAAAGCTTCAAAACAAAGAGATTCTCGGCCTCTTACCGGATCAGAATTCTGATGAATCCTTCATCCCATTCTTTGGCAAAGTTGCGGGAACAGTCCTTGGTCCCGCAAAGTTACATCAACTCACCGGTGCACCGCTCCTTCCGGCATTTTGTGTGCGCACTGGGCCATGCAAATACCGCCTCATCATCTTGCCGATGATCAATCCAGGTAAATCGGAAACGTGCGAGGAAATAATGGGGCGCGTCAACGATTCAATTGAGAAGGCAATCCGTGAATATCCAGAACAATGGCTATGGATTCACGACCGCTGGAAAAGCGCTCGGCGTAGAGGACTTCTGTGAGCGCCAAATTTCTCATTATCCGGTTCTCTGCCCTCGGAGACTGTGTGATGGCAGTACCCGTTGCAGCCTCCATCCGGAAGGCTATGCCCGACGTCGACCTCTGCTGGGCGATCGAGCCCCGCTGTATGGAACTCATCGATGGTACCGAGCTTGTGAGCCGCCTCCAACCCGTGGATCGCCAGAAGTGGAAACGTGAAAAATGGGCACCATCCGTCTGGCGCGAGCAGATGCGGGTGTTCAGCGCTCTGCGCAAGGAGCGGTTTGACTTCGGCGTCGACCTCCAGGGTCATTCTAAGACTGCTCTTTGCTTGAGAATCGCTGCGCCCAAGAAACGAATCGCCGCAAGGGCGACGGACCCCCTTGTGCATCTGATGAATCCTGTCTTGAGTGGGGACCACCGAGCCTTCCACACGGTGGACTGGAACCTAAGAACCTTGGCAAACTTGGGTGAGTTCTCCACCGAGGCCCATTGGGTTATGCCGAAACTCGTTGCGGAAAGGGCACTCGTCGCTGATTCTTCAAAGCCACTGGTGACAATCGCGGTCGGTTCGGGCCATATGACAAAGTGTTATCCCGCCGCCAAGTGGGCTGCGGTGGCGCGCGACCTCGTGGGACAAAATTTTCGAGTCGCTTTCCTCGGGGGCTCTGACGAACGAGCTCCGAAAGTTGCTGGTTGTTTAGATTGGGTTGGCAAGCTCAGTCTTTCGGAAACGATGGCGGCCGTCGCCTCCAGTCGCGTTCATCTCTCTTCCGATACCGGTACCGCCCACATAGCGGCCGCCTATGGTGTCCCGGTGGTCACAGTCTTCGGACCCAGTGACCCGAAGTTATTCGCCCCTTATACGGTCAACCGTGTCGTGCTGATCAAAGAAAGTAAGATCACGGCTGACATCGAGCCCGAGGAGATCTTGGCTGGCGTGCGTTCGCTTACCCAAAAAAATGAGACCGCGCTACCTCGTTAGTAGACTCTCCGCCCTCGGCGATGTGGTGTGCACATTGCCTGTCGCGTCGTGCCTCAAGCGCGCGATCCCGGAAGCTGAAATCGTCTGGGTCGTCGATCCCCGTTTTGCGGGCATCGTGGAGTGCTGCTCTGCCGTTGACACCATCGTGCGAGCCAAGCCCGCGTTCACACCGAGTTCATGGCCTAGGATTGAAGGGCAATTTGAGGTTGCATTGGACATGCAGGGCCTGTTCAAAAGCGGGATCATCGTGGCTCGGGCAAGCGCACAAAGAAAGCTTGGCTACCATTGGCAGCGCGAGGCGTCGTGGCTGTTTTCCCAAAGAGTCCTCCCGGATTCTTCATCTCTGCACGTCGTCGACCAGTACGTCGATGTGGCGCGAGCTGCTGGGGGTGACGCAAATGTGGCCGAGTTCGCGCTGGCCCCCAAGGATAGGGATCTGAAGTCAGTTAAGGATATGCTGAAGGGAATGGGTGTAAACGAACGATTTGTCGTCATGAACCCTGGAGCCGGATGGGTCACCAAACGATGGCCGCCAAAACATTTCGCCACTCTGATCGACCTTTTGCATGCGACCGGTGTTCGGGCCGTTCTTATCGGAGGTAAAGCCCAATCCGATACAGATGCCGTCAACGAAGTCGTCGTTCTCTGCAAAGAATCGCCCGGTAACCTCGTCGGCAACACAAGCGTTTCCGAACTTGTCGCGCTCGTTTCCATGGCCGCCGCGCACGTGGGCGGGGATACGGGCAGCACCCATGTGGCGGCCGCCCTTGGGGTTCCAGCGGTCGGGCTCTATTCCATCACAATGCCGGCAAGGTCATGTCCCTACGGCCAAATCCAGCGTTGCCATTTCGATGCTGGTTCGCTTGCAGCGATTCAGCCCGCCGCCGTCTTCGAGACCCTTAAGGAGGCGTTGGCTTGAGCCTGCTCTCGATCGAAGAAGCTCTGGAGCTTCGAAAGGCCAAGAGGCTCGTTTTGACCAACGGCGTTTTTGACATCGTTCACGCTGGCCACATCGACAGCTTGATGCGGGCGAGAGCCCTCGGCGATTTGCTGGTCGTCGCGATCAATTCGGATGCGTCTGCCAAACGGTTGGGCAAGGGCCCAAATCGCCCCGTAAACACGCTGGCCGATCGTGCCGCCGTTTTGGAGGCAATTCGTCACGTGGATTGCGTGATCGCCTTTGAGGAAGACACGCCAGTGTCGGTGATCAAATCCCTAAGGCCAGAGGTCTACGTCAAGGGTAGTGATTACCGCATCGAGGACCTCCTTGAAACGCCGGTCGTTTTCAGTTATGGAGGAGAAGTCGTGATCCTGCCCCTTCTTCCCGGTCGATCGACGACAAAAATTCTTGAGAGGGGCTGATGAAGGCGTTCGACACCGATCCCGACATTCGCTGGCTGTTTTGTATGACGCATCCAGACGACGAGATTTCAATCTGTGCCTGGATTCGCAGGTTAACCGAAAATGGCAACCAAGTCTTCATGAGTTGGGCGCACAGTACGCCTGAAAGGGAATCCGAAGGTAGAGCTGTGGCAGAGATCCTAGGGGTGCCGCAAGACCACTTGATGTTCTTCGGCGCTGCAGACGGCGTCGTCGTCAACGAAATCCCGAGACTCTTGGACGAGTACTCGGCCTGGCTCCAAATCGTGCAAGCGAATCGCATCTGCTGCGGGGCTTTCGAGCAAGGACACATCGATCACGACGCAACCAACTTTATTGTCAACTCCACATTCAAGGGGCCCGTTTTTGAAATCCCCTTCTATCACACGTATCTCGCTCGAGCCCAAATCATCAATCGCTTCGCTGATCCCTCCAGTCAAGAGGTGTTGCCCTTAACCTCCGAAGAAAGGCGTCTCAAGACGCATGTGGCGCGTCAATATCCAAGTCAGAACATCTGGTCGATCCTGCTATGGTATGAGACATGGCAGCAGGCACGCCTAAGACCTGTCGAACTCAGAAAGACGGAAAGGATGCGGCTGCAAACCCATAAAGATTTCCGAACTCCCAACCTGCCGCCCAGGCTCGCCAAGCGCGTCACGGATTGTAAGACCTGGCGCACGTGGATCGATGTCATCTCTCCCTACGTTGGAGCAGGACACACGGCAGGGTCGATCCCGGTACGCTCTTAGCCAGATGTTCAAGAAGCTGATGCAGCAGGTCGACCGCATGATGGGTCGAGGCGTGATTGACGAGCAGTTGTACGATGAACTTGAAGAAGCTCTGATACACGCGGACACCACCCCCACCATGACTCGCGAGATACTCGAAGAACTCCGGAGGTTGGTGCGGGATGAAAAGGTTACGGAACCTTCCGACATGAAGGAGCGCCTCAAACGCGCCATCAGCGACCGCTTCTATCAAGCCGATGACGGCGGCCTCAATGTCGCGGATGAGGGCCTAACGGTCTATGTTTTTGTCGGGGTCAATGGAGTCGGTAAGACCACCACTATCGCCAAGGTTGCCAAACTCCTGACCAAACGCGGATTTAAGGTGATCCTCGCTGCCGGCGATACCTTCCGCGCTGCCGCCGTTGAGCAACTAGAGATTTGGGCGCAGCGTGTTGGTTGCGAAATCGTTCGAAGCCAAGCCGGGGCCGACTCCAGTTCAGTTCTTTTTGACGCCATCACTGCCGCCAAAGCGCGCCGAGCAGACTTCGTCCTTGCCGACACAGCCGGCCGCCAACACAGCAAGGGCCACCTGATGACTGAACTGTCGAAGGTCACCAGGGTCGCCGAAAAGGCCCTCGGCCACAAGCCGGACGAAATCCTTCTCGTTCTCGATGCCAACACCGGCCAGAATGCCATGCGTCAGGCCGAAGAATTCACGAAGCACGCCGGCGTCACAGGACTTGTGCTCACGAAACTTGACGGCACTTCAAAGGGCGGAGCCCTCATCGGCATCTACAACAAGTTTAAGGTGCCCATCAAATTGGTCGGCACCGGTGAGAAGGTGGAAGATCTCCGCGATTTCAAGCCCAAAGAATTTGCCGAGAGCCTGTTCGATTGAGTTCGCAGCTTATGGTCCTTTGGAATCCCGAGGCAATCCAGCTACGCGCTGCAACGTCTCAGCCGCTCCATCTGAGCGTAGTCGCCGTTTTAAGTCAGCTTGCGGAACTGGTGCTTACCAACCTTCAGAACCTTGCCAACCAAATCGGCCGTCGACAGCCGCGCCTTGAAATCA
Source organism: uncultured Fimbriimonas sp. (assembly GCA_964619505.1). GTDB lineage: Bacteria > Armatimonadota > Fimbriimonadia > Fimbriimonadales > Fimbriimonadaceae > JBBQMJ01. Next base: position 16,569 of record CAZUCK010000046.1, read on the forward strand.
GAAACCTTTTCGCCATCCAGCGAAACCGCTCCCGCTTCCATCAGCCGCCTTGCGTCGCTGTTGCTCTTGGCCAAGCTCAACTCGGCGATGAGCAGAGCCAAATTGACCCCCGTTTCGTCGATCGACGAAGCCGGAATCTTTGCCTCCTCCGCATCCACCGGCTGCTTGCGTTGGCTGAACGTGGACATGAAGTGATCGTCCGCCGTTTGCGCCGCGTCCGCCCCGTGGTAAAGCCTCACGATCTAGCGCGCCAACAGCCGGTTGACATCACGCGGGTTCTTGGCCCCGCTCTTCGCCGCCGCAACTTCGTCACGTGCCGATGCCATCGGATAGTCCGTGGCAAGCTCGAAATAGTTCTCCATCAGCTCGTCCGGAATGGACATCGTCTTGCCGTACATATCGTTCGACTCATCGTTGATTGCGATGTAATTGCCCAGAGACTGGGACATCTTTTCCTTCCCGTCCGTGCCCACCAAGAGTGGACAGAGCATGACCACTTGCGGCTCCAGTCCGTATTGCGACATCAAGGTTCGCCCAACAAGGTTGTTGAACTTTTGGTCATTTCCACCAAGCTCCACGTCGGCGTTGATCTGCACTGAGTCAAAACCCTGGCACAGCGGATACATGATCTCGTGCATCGCGATGGGCCGCTGCTCTTCCAATCGCTTTGTAAAATCGTCTCGCTCCAAGATTCGCGCCACTGTGATGCGCGACGTCAGTTTGATCACGTCCTCAAACGTCATCGCACCCAGCCAATCCCTGTTGTACGTAATCTCCGTTCGCTCCGGGATTAGTATCTTGAACAGCTCTGACTTAATTGCTTCGACGTTTTCCTGGACTTGCTCTCTCGTGAGTTGGGGCCGCGTCTTGCTTTTGCCGCTCGGGTCACCGATCTGCGCGGTGAAATCGCCGACGATGATGCAACCGGTATGCCCGAGCCTCTGGAAGTCACGGATCTTGCGCAAGACCACCGCCCATCCGAGCGTCACGCCCTTGGCAGTTGGGTCCAAGCCAAGCTTTATTCGCAGGGGGCGTCCCAACTTGAGCTTTGCCGCCAAATCCTCTTCGCTGATGATCTCCGTCGTTCCCCGGCGTAACAGCTCAAGCTGCGCTTCGATGGTCATGGAGCGTCGAGTTTACCGCTCGAGACGTTAGACGAGGAGCGATCGTACCCTTTGGTGCGACAACCTGGGCTCACAAAGGTTCAACAGAACTGAAACTCTGGGCAAGCAAAGATTAACTTCGTGATCGCCTGGGCCGTCTCATTGGCATTGGACTCATCCACACGGCCGTGGCAGGTCTTATCGGCTGCATCCACGAGTTTACTTACCTTGCTCTGTGGCAGCGGTGCGTCGAAGATGGACATGAGCTTCTCTACTGCCCCATGCGATGTCGGGTCATTCGCAAACAGTGGGTAGGACTGCAAATGAACGACGCCCTGTTGCCCAACCCCAGGGAACAACCTCTCCGCCCAGGCAATACGCTCGACCATCGAAGCCGATGTAAACCACCCAGGCCGTTTATCCCAACGCGCCACGTCAGGCCGATTCATTACCGGCATTCCCATCCCTTTCCGACTCCGAGTTATTGATGCGGAAATACGAAGATAACTCCATCGGACAGCGCACTCCCTTTGGGATATAACAGAACGAACCATCAGAGAAGACCGCCGAATTGAGCGCCGCAAAGTAGTTGTCCGTGTACGGCACGACCGAGCCAAGATATTTTTTGACGAGTTCCGGATGCTCGTGCACCGCTTCGGAGAAGGAGCAGAAGATCACGCCT
>CAZUCK010000047.1:0-17585 GCA_964619505.1 uncultured Fimbriimonas sp.
AACCTCAGCCTCGAAGAGCTGTACGGTGCGCCCTCCGGTCGTGAATCGAAGCGGAGCACGATGCTGACGGGCATTCTCGTCCACAACGCGTACCACGCCGGGCAAATCGTTAAGTTGAGGCAAGTCTATGAGGCGATTGAGGCAAGACCGCTTGCCGGCCAAGCGTCGTGAACAGGGATGAGCCCGCGAAAGGGAGACTCTGCCCGCCGGCCGGGTCTCCAGTCCGCTTTAAGCTCCCAGTGTGCACTTTGAAGAAGCATTTTGGAAAAAAGTCCAAAATGCCCTTGACCCCCGAAGCAGTTCGACGGTTCAGACTCCTCACATTGCAGGAAATCGGACGGAAGACCTTGAGATCTGGAGAAATCGCAAAGCGGGCAGGAGTAAGCGTCGACACCTTGAGACATTACGAACGCATGGGAGTTCTGGCGACGCCTTGTCGGCAGGACAACGGCTATCGCGATTACTCTGACGCCGCGTTGCAGCGGGTCTTACTGGTTAGGCGCGCCTTGAGGCTTGGCTTTTCGCTGAATGAGTTGGCGCCGTTTCTCACACTGAGGGACCAGGGTGAGGCTCCTTGTAAGAGCGTCCACCGACTCGCCCAGCGCAAGCTTGAGGACATCGAAAATCAACTTGCCGATCTTTCGCTGCTTCGCGATCACATGAAGAAGCTTCTCGAAGATTGGGACGAACGTATGAGTGGCACCCCTAACGGCCAACAAGCTCGGCTCTTGGACGGACTTCCCGAACTGACTCCCGCACCTGCACGCAATCCCAAAGAACGGCTTCCGATGAAGCCGAAGGAGTCTTGACCATGATCAACCTTAAGAAGTTCGCGCTCGTCATCTCTGCCGTTGCCCTCGTTACCGCTTTGGCCGCGGCGCAACACGATTCATCAATGGATCATGCGAATTGTCCTATGAACCCAAAGAACTCTGGCAAGGCATTGCCGGGAACGGGCCATGCAAACTGTCCAATGATGGATCACTTCGCTGGCGTGGATAAACGGGGCGACAAAGCCATGGGATTCAGCCATGACACGACGCATCACCATTTCCGCCTCTCCGAGGACGGTGGAGCCATCCAAATCTTTCCGAATGCAACGAGCGATGCGGCGAACCGAGATGCCATCCGAAGTCACCTTAGGATGATCGCAGGGATGTTCTCGTCCGGAAATTTCAGCATGCCTATGTTCATTCACGACACGACGGTGCCGGGGACCCAAAACATGAAGCGGCTCAAGGACGAGATCATCTACAGCTACAAGGACCTGCCTGAAGGCGGCGAGATTCTCATTCAGACGAGGAATCCGCTGGCGACTCAGGCCATCCACAACTTTCTTAGATTCCAAATCAAAGACCACAGAACGGGTGACAGCCCGTTTGTGCAGGAGTCTTAACCCCCTTGAACGACTTGGGTCGCCTTGAAGGGTGGCTCAAGTCACTTGGCCGCATGGTTCTGGTGGTGGCTCTTCCGCAGCACGTCGGCCAGCAAGGGGATCGTCGTGATCGCTCCGATGAGGAAAAGGGGCCAGCCGATCGACTTTCTTTTTTCGGAGGTGAGGCTGTCTGCGACGAGAAGGGCAGCGCCCGCGCCAAGCATCCCGCGTGTCACCGCGATCAGCCCAATCTCAGGAATGGCAAGGTTGCTCTGCTTCATGCTTGTTAGACTTCGGCGGGGCAACAAAGTTCGGCAGTGATAACGTCACAACGCTAAGCACGTCTTGCTGGCACTTTGCGGACTACATTTGCGCTCTTTCTAGGCGTCGCCGCGTTCCCTGTACTGCACCGCTTCGCTAAGGTGAACTTTCTCAACCTCGGCGCAGCCCGCGAGGTCTGCGATGGTGCGCCCCACCTTCAAAATCCGATCAAAAACGCGGGCTGAGAGCCCGAGTCTTGAGGCGGCGAGCTTCATGAAGTCCTGGCATTCGGCTGACATTTGGACGAGTTCTCTGATCTCGCGGGGGGCCATCTTGGCGTTTACGCGGTTGTTGCCCAATCGTCGATGCTGCACGGCTCGGGCGGCAAGCACGCGATCTCGAATCGCAGCCGAAGCTTCGCCTTGCGAGGCACCCAACAGTTCATCGGGTTTCAACCGGGGAACCTCTAAGTGCAAGTCGATGCGGTCCAAGAGCGGCCCCGAAATCTTAGAAAGGTACTTGCCGCACTGGCTGGGGGAGCTGACACACTTCTGTTCGGGCAGCCCTTTGAAGCCACACTGACAGGGGTTCATGGCGCCAACGAGAATGCACTCGGCGGGAAAAGTCAGGGAGGAATGAACGCGGGACACGGTCACCACATTGTCTTCGAGAGGCTGGCGCAGAGCTTCGAGGACTGACCGGTCGAATTCCGGCATCTCGTCCATAAAAAGCACGCCCTTGTGGGCCATTGAAATCTCACCTGGCTTGGGCACTTTGCCGCCACCGACGACAGCGGCGTGGCTCGCTGAGTGGTGGGGTGGGCGGAACGGCCGCTCCCAAATCAGACCCTGTCTGCCCCCTTTTTGACCCAACGCCGAATAGATTCGGGTGACTTCGATGCTTTCTTCTAGGCTCAGCGGTGGCAGGATTGTCGGAAGCCGCCGGGCGAGCATCGTCTTTCCCGATCCCGGCGGTCCCACCATCAGGACATTGTGCCCTCCCGCGGCGGCGATTTCCAGCGCGCGGATGGCTTGCCGTTGCCCCTTGACGTCGGAGAAATCGATGTCGTATTGAGGCAACACGCCGCCTTTGGGCGTTTCGAACGCGAACGGCTTGAAGAGGGTGGACCCATTCATGAGGTCCATGAGGTCGGTGAGGCTGTTGACGCCGTAGACTTCGACGCCGGGGGCGACGGCCGCCTCAGGGGCGTTTTGGATGGGAACGATGACGCGCTTGAATCCCTTTTCCGCCGCCATCAACGCGACGCTGACGGCGCCGTCAACAGGTCGCAGATTGCCGTCAAGTCCGAGCTCACCCATGATGAGCGTGCCTTCGAGCTCCAACTCCGCCATTTGCCCGCTTTGGGCGAGAATGGCGGCGGCAATGGGGAGGTCAAGGAATGGGCCCTCCTTGCGGATGTCGCCTGGTGCAAGGTTGCAAGTGATGGTCTTGTAAGGGAAATCGAGACCAGAGTTGATGATCGCGGCGCGCACTCGCTGCTTGCTTTCTTCGACGGCCTTGTCCGGCAATCCGACCATGATGAAGTCGTTCTTGACTCCTCGCAGGTCCACTTCGATCACGATGGGCAGCGCTTCGATGCCGATCAAAGTGGCTGAATGCGCCTGGGCAACCATAGTCCCACTAAGTTACACCATTCCTGCTGGAGATGCCCACGGGCTCTGCCGAGCTGTCACTCTATTGAGCAGAACTCGCCGGATTGCGCCGCAATTTCATACCAAACGTGCCAGGGGCTGGCCGCGGCCTCGTAAGCCATGTAATGGATCCGAATGACCTGAATCGCCGCGAATTTTTGACCCTGGGAGGCGCCGCACTGTCCTCAAGCTTGCTGCCCAAGTTGTCCACCGCCGCCGCGGAAGAGCGGCCCATAGCCCAACGCCTGACATGGGCGGGGGTGAAGTTGGAGTACAAGGACACCGCCCTCTTTATCGATCCGTTCATTTCGAAGGAGACTTGGGGCCCCAATTTCACTCAGGCCATCGTCCCCTTGGAATCCAAACTCGGCAGGAATCGGGTGCTGTTGACTCACATGCATGGAGATCACTTTGACCAGGCGGCAATCCAAGAGATCGTCAAGGACAAGGGTGTCGTCTACGTCCACAGGGAGAGCGCGACGTTTGTGGCCAGTCGCGGCTTTCGGACTTGGCCCCTAGATATGTACGAGCCCGGTACGATCGGTTCGTTCATCGTTGCCGCCGTCCCTGCCATGGATGCAAGCAACGATTTTCAGACCTCTTGGATCATTAAGGGTGGGGGTTTGACCTTTGGCCATTTCGGCGATACGATGTTCCACGGCAACTGGTGGCGCATCGGCCAAATGTACGGGCCCCTCGACGTCGCCTTCGTTCCGATCAACGGCTTCATTGCCCTCGACAAGGACATCCCAAGCGGCGTGCCCGGCTCAATGACGCCTGAACAGGCGGTTTCAGCCTGCAAGATCATGGGTGCAAAACTCATAGTTCCCATTCACCACGGATTCAACGACCCGGGAACCTACGAAGAGACCCCCAATATGATCCAGCGGTTCAAAGAAACGGCGGACAAGGTAGGTATCAAGTACAAGCTGCTCGAGCCGGGCGACTGGCTTCATGATATTTAAGTTCCACCTTAATCCTGACGTGCGCTGAGGCACGGACCAACGGTCCCAGCAATCAAAGGGCCCTGGGATCGTTCTGGCAATTGCAAACGTTCCAAGGTTAAGAGGTGCCGAGATGACGGATGACCTATCGGCTCGCCTAGCCAAGATCGAGGATCGGCTGACGAGAATCGAATATGTAACAGGCGTGAGGGCGCAACCCACCATGGTCCCGCCACCGCGCATCGATGCCCAGGCTCAATCGCAGCCGCCAACGAATCCGCCCTCGAGCCCACCCAACGTGGCGAGTGGGGACGATGCGGAGTACGTGATCGGAGCCAAATTGCTCCCTAGGGTGGGCGGTGTCCTCGTCGTGCTGGGGATCATCTACCTTGTGGCCTGGGGCTTCTCAACAGGCTTCATCACCAAGCAGATGGTGTTTGGGGCTGAGGTTGCGTTCAGCGGCGCCTTCATCTACTTTGGAAACCGGTACCGCGAGTCCAAGGAGCATTACGGACAGCTTCTGACAGGAGTCGGCTTCGCGGGTCTCTACTTGACGTTCGTCGGAGGCTTCACTCCCTACCATCTCTATTCGGGGAATACCCTGGTCGGCCTCGCGATGGCGGTCAGCCTGACGCTTCTCGCCATAAGTGGCTCACGGTCTTGGATTGGCCTATGGTTCTTGGGGCTGTTGGGCGGGATGGTTTCTTCGACGATGCCCCTGGGAAAGCACGATCTGAAAATGGCTCTGATCCTGCATTTCATCGTGCTTCTGAGCGCCGCCGCCGTCGCCGTGAGGATGAAGAGGGCTGAGATGCCCATCATCTTGTGGCTCGGCAGCCTGTGCGCATTTGCGCCCATCTTCTTTGACTTTGCATTTCCTCAGGAGGCGGCCTTGACGGCCACCCTGGCCGCCGGGTTGCTTTGCATGGCCACGTATCTGCTGCTCATCGATGACGTTGCATTTGGGTTTGGAGCGGCGTTCTTCCCAATTCTGATTGTGGGAACCTTGGGCCCGGCGGCGGTTAGAATCGACCAACCGCAATATGTGATTGGACTCTGCCTCGGCACGTCCGCGATGGCCCTCTTGCCAAAACGGGCCCTTTGGAAGCAGTTGGTCGTGCTTGGCGTCCTCGGTGTCTCCACGATCGCTCCGTGGTGCTACCGGACGCCGCTCCAAACGCACCTTTTGGTCGGTCTGACGGCGGCCTTCGCACTTGGCTCGTACGTGATCTTCGAACGCAAGGGCTTGAAGGCGTCGTTGATATTGCTTGCCGATGCCAGCGTGAGCATCATAATCGGTTGGGACGACAAGGTTTGGCAAGTGGGCTCCGCGAAAACTATTCTGCTGGGTTCCATACTGGCCGCATCCGTCCTCGTCTTCGCCGCCGGACTCCATTATTTTCGACGGCGGGTGCTTCCTCCGATCCTTACGGTCGGAATGCTTGGAGTGGTGTGGCTGTACTATCACCTGGTGGTCGATCACCTTGCGCGTGGCGATATGTTCGCTGTGAGTCTTTCATGGGGGGCGTTGGCGGGAGTGATTCTTCTGGTGGGCTTGATGCTGAAGTTGAAGGATATGCGTTATTCGAGTTTCTTCCTGATGGCCATCACGGTGGTCAAGGTCCTGTTCTTTGATTTGCAAGAAATGGCTCAGGGATTGCGGGTGGCCATTCTGCTGGTACTGGGAATTCTTATGCTGGCCATTGGGTACGGCTACATCAATCGAAGGTCGAGTTCAAAGCCCGTCTGACGACATCAGCCGAGGAATTCTGGGTCAGCGATGCGTGCGAGATTTGTCAAATGTCGTTGACGGATGTCCTCGTAAGAGGTGTGGTCGAGAACGTCGGCCATGGAATCGCGGGCAGCCTTAAACGCGAGGCGCAGACCGCAAGAATCGGGGTCGGGGCACCCGCACTCCGCTTGGCGAGTTACGCTGACGCAGCTGATGAGGGCGATGGGCCCGTCGATTGCTCGGATGAGGTCGCCAAGGATGATCTCCTTTGGGTGGCGCGCCAATTGGAAGCCGCCGCCGGGTCCCTTTCTTGTCTTGACAAAACCCGAAAGCCGCAAAGTGCCCATGATCTGCTGGAGGAACGGCAACGGAATCAACTGCTGTTCGGCGATTTCGGAGAGGCGAACTGGGCCCTCCTCATATCGGAGGCTTAGCTCCAACAGGGCACGAGTTGCATATTTGGCGCGGCTTGAAAGCATTGCGTGGAATGTTAGTGTAACCGTTGCCTCAGCCATGTGATCAGCAATTGACCGCTGTGGCAGAATTGAAGGGCTCATTTCGAAGCAAATACCCGCGGGCAAGGGATGTTTTTTAGATTAGATGATTTATCAGGTCATAATTATAAGCTTTTGTTGTATGATGTGTCTGTAGATGCTTTCACCGAGCGGAGCGAGCAAGGTAAGTGGGCCCAAAATTCATATGAGTGCTTCGAAAAACTCGCCCTCTGACTCGCTTCGTCCGGTCTAGGACCTTCCCTTGAAACTCCACCGAGACCTGCTCGTCCCGATGATTACTGTCCTGGCGGCGTTGCTTCTGGTGACCTTTTGGCATCACGGAGACGGAGAGCAACATGCCGCAGGGGGTCAGTCCGAGATTCGCGTGGTCTATTTCCCGAACGTGACCCATGCACCGGCTATGGTCGGGCTGGCAAACGGCATTTGGAGCCGAAAGCTTGTCGGCTACAGTTTGTCCACTCGCGTCGTGGATGCGGGCCCGGAAGCGATGACCGCCCTGCTATCGAATGACGTAGATTTTTGTTTTGTGGGCCCAAGCCCCGTCATCAACACCTATTTGAAATCGAAAGGGGAGGCGCTTCGTGTGGTTTCTGGAGCATGTCTCGGTGGTGCCTCTCTCATTCGTCGGCGTGGCGTTGCGATCGGGAGCGTCCGGGGTCTCGATGGAAAACGGGTTGCCGTACCGCAGCTTGGCGGCACTCAGGACGTCTCGTGTCGGCATTTCCTAGCTCAGAACGGGCTTAAGCCGCTTGATCAGGGAGGTACGGTCGAGATTATGCCCGTCAAGAATCCAGATATCCTTGCCCTCTTCAAGCAGGGTCATCTTGACGCCGCATGGGTTCCAGAGGCGTGGGCTTCGCGAATAAAGGCTGAGACGGGAGCGGAGACGGTGGTGGATGAACGGGATCTGTGGCCAGGCCGTGACTTCTGTGCGACGCTTCTGGTCGTGCGAAGGGCCTATCTGGACGCGCACCCAGACATCGTCCGCCAGGTCCTGGGTGCCCATCTTGATACGTTGTCTTGGATGGCTCACCATGAGGTTGAAGCCAAAAAAGTATTCAACGCCGAATTCAAAAGGTTGAGGGGGCGAGCGTTGACGGCGCCGGTCCTGGATGAGGCCTGGTCAAGAGTCACTTTTACGTCGGATCCGTCAGTGGGCAGCGTGCGCGCATTTGCGGAAGCGGCCGCCAACGCGGGCTACTTGAAAGATCGCGAGCCTGATCTGACGGATTTGTTCAAGGGATCTTCACAACCATGAGTCCGCGCCTTGCCGTTTCAGGCTTAACCAAATTGTTCACCCTTGAGGGGCACGAAGTCGTTGCCCTTTCAAATGTATCGATCAGCGTTGGATCGGGCGAGGTCTTCATGGTGGTCGGACAATCCGGCTGTGGAAAGTCAACGCTCCTCAACGTCATCGCAGGTCTGGAACAGGCCGACTCCGGATCCGTCACGATCGACGGCAAACCCGTTACAGGCCCAGGCCCAGATCGCGCCGTCGTCTTTCAAGAGGGCGCTCTGTTTCCCTGGTTGAGCGTTCAGAAGAATGTCGAATTCGGACTCAAGCAGCAGGGCGTGGCCCCCAAAGAGCGCTCAGAAGCGGCGTCACAACTGCTTGTCGAAATCGGCCTCGCAGGCTTTGAAAGACGTGGAATCCACGAATTGTCGGGAGGAATGAGACAACGAGTGGCCATTGCCCGCGCTATGGTGATGAAGCCCAGAGTTATGTTGATGGATGAGCCTTTTTCGGCCTTGGATGCATTGACCCGTGAGGACCTCTACGAGATGCTTCAACGTCTTTGGACGGCCAATTCAACGACGGTGGTGTTCGTCACCCATAACGTTCGCGAAGCGGCCACATTGGGGGATAAGGTGGCCTTGATGTCACCTCGGCCAGGACGCATCCAGCGCATCTACGACGTTGACATCGCGAGGCCAAGAAAGATTGACGATGCCGAGGTATCTCGGCTTGCACAACAAATATCGGGTGAGATGAAGGCCGATTGGGCGGGGGGTGCACATTCATGATGCGCCGAGTCAGGATAGTCGTCTTCTTTGCCCTTTTGGTTCTCGTTTGGGCTCTTGTCGCGGATAGGAGGCTATGGGATCCGACTTTGTTTCCACATCCGTTCACGGTGGCGGCGACTCTGTGGGAGATGCTTCGGAGCGGGTCGCTCATCGATCAATCTGTGGTCAGTCTGCGCCGTGTGATGGAGGGCTATGTCATCTCCCTCTTCATTGGGGTTCCCCTTGGCATTCTTCTCGCCAGGATGCGCCTCGCTGATGAGACCATCGGTTCGCTTGTGACAGCATTCCAATCGTTGCCGAGCATTTGCTGGTTGCCCATCGCCCTCCTATGGTTTGGCCTCAATGACCGGGCGATTCTCTTTGTCGTCGTGATGGGATCATTGGTTTCAATCACCGTCGCGGTGAAGGACGGAGTTCACAACTTGCCTCCGATCTACGTGCGGGCGGCGATGACGATGGGTGCCTCGCCACTTAAGGTTTTCATCGACGTCCTCTTTCCGGCGTCCCTCCCCTCGATACTCATTGGGGCAAAGTTGGGATGGGCCTATGCGTGGCGTGCGTTGATGTCGGGCGAACTCTTGTTTGTGAGTTTTGGTCTGGGGCATGCGCTGATGATGGGAAGGGAGCTTGCGGATATGAGCCAGGTGCTTTCCGTCATGATCGTAATCATGTTCTTGGGGTTGGCGGCGGACAAGCTCGTCTTTGGGCGCCTCGAACGGTACGTTCGCGCAAAATGGGGCCTGAACAGACTCTAGGGGCACTTGACCACCCTTGAGCCTACGCGTGGACGGTCAGCAGACCCGCTTTCGCAAGACCCTCGAGCGGTTCCTCCAACGAACACGAACCGAACGAGAGGATTAGGTCGCGGCCATCCCGGATCTCGTCGAGATTGGCTTCGAAGCTTCTCCAGCGCATGACGTCCTGCGTGAAGGCAAAGTCGTGCCCCTGTTTGACGCTGAGAACCTGCTCGATCTCGCGTCGATTCAGTTCGTGAGCGGCTGTTAGAACGGTTGCCACAAGTACGTTTAGGAATCCATGGTGTTCGAACCCCGTGGCTTTGTCGGTATGTAGCAGTGGCTCGTGCAGGCCGGCGGTGAGCTTGAAAGGTACATCCAACTGGACGCATTGCTGGACGAAAGAGGCCAATTCGCCGACGCTGGGGAAGGCTGCGGCGTCGAGACCACCTGTTCTGGCTTTTGCATAGGCGAAGTCGCTTTCGGCAAGGCAGGCCAGCGATTCTTCCATGCCCTCGGTCCAGGGAATCTCTACGAACACATCGTAGGGATTGGATCCGTCTAGAGCCTTTAGGCAGGCTTCGCAGTGGTGGTTGTCCGGGAGCCTAATTTCGTACGCCTCAATTTGAGCTCTCATGCCCGCAAGCTGCTGAAATTTGGCCATCAACTGCTCGTCATGGGCCAACGCGGTGTCCCAATGGTGTTTGTCTTTTCCGCTCGTTCCGATGACGGCGATGGGCATCGGTTCGGTAAGCGTGTGCTTCTCCAATTCCTCAGCCAATTCAGCGAGCCTCGATGCGCTGCATGCGAAACGGGTGACGAGCCAATCGTTTTCACCCTCAAGATAGCCTAGAAGTTCCTCAACCGCCGGTTCCATCGCGAGTTTCGCTGGGGGGAACAAGCCAGCATAATCGATGACGCCGTCGAGAAGGGTTCGAAGCGAGCGTTCCATGAGCCAATTCTACAATGAATTGCCGTCAGCGCCTGGGCCCGCGCCTATGGTTTCCGCCTCTTAAATCGACGGAGCTAAGGCGACTGGAGGAGCGTTTTCCCATGTCAGTACGTCCAGGACAATTGGCAAGACACTCAACCAAGGATCTCGGCCGAAAGGGTTCACAGCCAGGTAACGCTGGCAGCATACAAACGTCATTATTCATTGAACGACACGAAAGCTGGCGACGAATTCAGCGTGAATTCGCCGCAAGCGATCGAAGCAAGTGGTTCCAGGTTGATGCCAGTCCCTGCCAAAAATGCTGGGGTTTTTATGGGTTGCGACCAATGATGTTCGCTTAGAACGCTGGATTTCTTAAGGTCGTTTTGTTATGTGGCAGAAATTGGAAGATTGGCAGCTGAATCAGCTGCGAAGGATGGCGACGCTCGACCAAGAGCGAGCTGAAACGATCCTAAATACCGTTTGGAACTCCTATCCAGGCTTGTTCGACCACGTCGTGCTCTCGGCGGTGGACCAGAGCGAAATCACGATCGAGCGATGCGCTGAGCTCCTTGAACTTGACACGGATGCGGCCCTTTGTCGTCTTGCCCAGTTCCGAAAGGCGGCCGTAAGCCATTCAAACGTGGCCCTTGTTCAAGTGGATGGAACTGACGCGAAAATCGCGGGTGGCAACGTGTCCGTTTGGGAAGTCGTGCGCGAGTACCGCAAGATCGGTTCCGTTGATCGGCTTGTGGAAGCATTTCCGACGCTGTCGACAACGGAATTGGCGGCCGCTTTGAAGTACGCCTCGCAGCACACGAGTGAAATCGAGGAGCAGATCACTCGATACGAAGACACGCTTGCGCGAAGGCGAACGGAATATCCGTTCGCAAACAGCGGTTAGCTTTCGACCCTCAAGCGGCTGAACCTCGCAGTTCCGCAAGGCTCCCATGCCCGCGCTCGTTCATCAAATCCACCAGCCGTTCCAAGGCCGTCGGAACCATTTGTGGACCGCCGTAGACCCAGCCCGTGTAGATCTGGCAGAGGGTGGCACCGCTTGCGATGCGGTCGAAAAGGTCATCGCCATTCATGATCCCACCCACCCCAATAAGCACCATCGACTTGTCACACGCGCCGTAAAGGTGTCGCATATACTTGTTCGCGGGGATGCGTAAGGGCCTGCCTGAAAGTCCGCCCGTTTCTTCCGTAAGCGAGGAAACCCCGTTTCGGCTTAGAGTGGTGTTTGTCGCTACGATTCCGGCCAGTTTTGTGTCATGCGCAAGAGCAATGATGTCATCGAGCTCGGCAAGTTCCAAGTCTGGGGCCAACTTCACGAGGAGTGGGCGCGTCGCATCGACGGCTTGCATGGCTTGAATGATTTCTCGAAGTTGCGTAGTGCCCTGCAAGTCACGGAGGCCAGGAGTGTTGGGTGACGAAACGTTGATGACGAAGTATTGGCCGAAGTTGTGCAGGAGTCGGTAGCTTTCGGCGTAATCGGCCGGAGCATTCTCGAGCGGTACTACCTTCGTCTTGCCGAGGTTGATGCCGACTGGAATCTTGGCTTGAGCTGAGGCCACCCTCGTCGCGATCGCTCGAGCACCGTCGTTGTTGAAACCCATCCGGTTGATGAGGGCCTCGTCCTGCGGCAGGCGAAACAAGCGTGGTTTTTCATTTCCCGGCTGCGGTTGGGCGGTCACTGTGCCGATTTCCGCGAAGCCAAACCCCATCTGGTGCCAATGTTCGAGCGCGGCGGCGTTCTTGTCGAACCCTGCGGCAAGTCCAAGGGGATTATGGAAAACGGTGCCGAAGACTTCTTGTTTGAGGGCCGGGTGGTCGAATCGGTTGACTTTGAGGATGCCGAGCCTGAGAAGCTTCATCGCCCTCTCGTGCGCCTTTTCCGGATCGAACTGAAACAGGAGAGGTTTCAGCACCGATTGATAGAGGCTCATTGCGGATTCATTATGAGTGAAGAAGAAGTCCGGTGATCTTGGGCCTAGAGTCAAAGGTCTGGGCTGGAAGACTGAAAGTCTTACCGGTTCCTGGCTCTTGCCCTTGGCGCCATTCGTCCATCATTGGGTGAGTCTTGCGTCGATCACATCGTAGTAACACCAGCAAGTGGCAGCAACCGTGCAAACCAAGAGCCTCGAGCAGACGCTGAAAGAGCTTCAAAAGCAAGCTCCGGATGCGCCCTTTCTCGCCCTCGGTCAGACCGTGTTCTGGGATGAGCCGATGAAGGGCGGTATCGCTGTGGCATCAAAGCGGCTTGGGCATAAGCGAGAGTTCGTTGCTGGAGTTCATGACACGGACTATTTCGCGAAACTGCCATCGGGCAAGCATGCCAAGGGTCGGTTTAAGTCATTTCCGCACAACGATACGACGACGCGTGGACTTTGGAGCGCCGCCGGAGAGTTTTCATCGCTATTCGGTTCGGAGACTGTCGTCACGAGGGAGATTCTCGCGGCTGGAGGTCTGAACATCGCCAAACTGAGCAAGGAGCGACCCGAGTTCCTTGACGAAGCCACCGAGGCGTGGGGTTGGCGGGGGATCGTCAGTTTGGATGAGCACGCCCCCATCACGGCGGACGTACCCATCAAGCAACTCATCCACGAGTTGAAACACACCTTCGATTGGGCGCTGAACGAAACCCTGTCATGTATTGGCGGCCAGGGTCATGACGAAGCCGAAACCCTGGCCGATAAACTTAGAACCACTCTTTGCGACGTGGCGGAAGAGGGGGGCACCGTCTCCGACTTCTACAAGCGGCTTCTACCCCACCTGTACCGGTTTTCCATAGGGCGTGACGTCGACCTGAGCACGACAGCGACGTCCGAACTGCTGAAGTTCAACTCATCGACTTGCGCGCTACCACGCTTCGACATCCTGCGTCTTTTCGTGGACCCGGCGACTCGCGAAATGGCGACTCACGCTTATGATTCCGCCATTCACGGGGGATTGTACGGGCTATCCAGGTTCGGGACAGGCGCGATTCCATTTGATCTGGTGATCCCGGGAATGGGCAGAGGAACGATTCGCCTCGGCAACCGTGGGATCGTGATCATGACGGCCGTGCCGCAGTTTGTCAGCATCCCGGCGAAACAGCCTTTGAAGTCATTGGAGGATTTCGTTCGGTTGATTTGCGACAAGTTCGGCGATGACTGCGCGGTCGTCGGCAAAGCTGTGACCCTCATCGGGATGCTCGCCCGCGAGTTTGTATTCATTTTTCACGAGGGAGCGAGTTCGTATGTGAAGCACAGCCGTCAGATGCACCAAATCTTCGCCGAGCACGGTCATCCCATCACGTTGAACCCAATTTTGCGCGTTAAGTACGATGCCTGGAGTGCGTTGCAGGTCTCGTGCTCATGGCTTCATCTGCCTGAGCCCTTTCAGCGACCCTTTGGGACTGAGGAGTTATGTGCACCAAGCTTTGCCGGTCGTTGGCGGCAAGTCGTCGAGGAACAAGAAGACCTCTTGGCTAAGTTGGGCACATTGAGGCGGCCTGTCGAGCTTATCAAGTATTTGGAAGAGAGCGTTGGCGGGTCTTGGAACGCGCTCGCACGAGAGTTCAATGGCTTGCACGAGCGGTTGCTGGACCTGATGAAGGACATCGAGAAGTTGCGGTCCGATCGCCAAAGGGTTTACTCTGCTCTCAAGGAATTGAAGGCACAGCGAGTGCGAGCCGAGCTAGCGAAGGGGGAACACTTCCGCAAAAGGATCTTCGAAATGACGCCGTCGGCGGAAGATATGGATGAGCGAAGGCGGTTGACGGAAGCGGTCGATAGCGTGATTCGCGAAATTCGTTCGCTTCAAGACAAGGTTGATGCTTCCCTCCAGGAGCAAAAAGCCCTCGTGACGGCGCAAGAGGTTCAGAAGATTCATGCGAGCAGACGACAGATTGAACTTGAGGTGGAGATCAAACGCTTGCGATTGATTCGTCAGGCGGTGACGACGGCAAGAGGCTTGCAGAGGGCCAACCACCGTCCGAGCGCATGGTGGTTCAACATGGTCTGCCCTGACGGTCTTTGGTTCCGCGAGACAATCGAAGGAGCCGAGTGTTACCTGGAGCCCCTGGTTTAAGTGAATGGTTTATCGTGAAAAGTCATCAAGTGAAAGGTCGGCTGTGAGCGAGCCATCCGCGACCATTGGGTCGGGTGAACATGTCCAGGGCCCGCGCGAAATTGCCTTCGTCAAAACGCAGTCGGTCGGCAACGATTTCGTTCTCGTTCACGAAAAAGACTTCGATCCCCAGTTCTCTGAGGCAGAGAGGGCTAAGATCTTCGAACGCCTGGCCATTCAGGCAAGTGACCGTCGCTTAGGCGTCGGTTCGGATGGCCTCCTTGTTCTTGGATCGAAAGGTGCCGACGTCACACTTCGAATGTTCAATCCCGACGGGACTGAAGACTTCTGCGGGAACGGTTTGAGGTGCGCTGCGATTTGCGCCCGTGAAGAAGGCTTGATCGGCTCGAATTCATTCGTCATCGTTCATAAGGGCCAGCGAGTTGAGACTGAACTCCTAGGGGCGAACCTTGTTCGTACAAAACTTGGCCGAGCGGATTACACGCCAAAGAATGTGCCCGTCATCAGCGGACGTGAGCTTTTCAAGGAAACCATTTGGAGTGGAATGATCGACGGAATGCCGTTGAGCTTTTTCGGGAGCGCCTTGACGACGGGCAGCACCCACGTGGTCATTCCCACCGTCAACCTGCCGGACGAGGAGAGTTTCGTTTCCATCAGCTCCTCAATAGAAAAGGACCCTAAGTTTCCGGAGCACACCAGCGTCATCTGGACGAAAGAAACGGAGCCCATGCGGCTTCAAATTCGCATTTGGGAACGTGGCGCAGGTGAAACCCAAGGTTGCGGAACCGGCAGTTCAGCCGCGGCGGCCGACTACCTAAGGAGGCGCGGCAAAGGGGGAACAGTCATCGTAATAAACCCTGGAGGACCGCTGAGCGTTTCGATGGATGCTTGGGATGCGCCGATCAGTGCCGAAGGCGATGCTGAGATCACCTACACCGGGACCTTCCGGGTTGGTCCGAATCCGTAGTCGCGGGCGCACGACGAGCAGCGGTGATACAATGACCTCAGATGGTGGCTGATGCTTGGGTGTTGCTCGCTGTCAGCTTGCTGCTGATCCTTGGCAACGCATTCTTTGTCGCCGCCGAATATTCGATCGTCAGTTCTCGGCGCAGCAGCATCGAAGCCTTGGCTCGCAAGGGAAAGAAGCGCAACGCAGCCCGTCTCCTGAGCGCCCTGGACGACATTTCCCCCTTTGTCGCCGCTTGCCAGATCGGGATCACGATGTTGGGGATCGGCGTTGGATCCGTCACCGAACCCTACGTCACGCAACTGCTGACCGGCGTCCTAAAACACTCCATCGACCCTAGGATTGGATATGCCGTTTCGTTTCTGCTCGTGTCTTTTGTGCTCGTGGTCGTCGGCGAACTGTTTCCCAAGTACCTAGTGTTGAGCGATTCCGAGAGGGTGGCTCTGAAGACGATCCGGCCGCTGCAATTCTTTGTCGTCGCTTTGAAACCGCTCATTTGGCTCAGCCAGGCGGCGACAGGTGTGCTTTTGAAGCCGTTCGGCATCAACATGGGCGAGCGAAGCAAGGACGTGGTTCCCAAAGATGAGTTGCTGATGCTCGTTCGCGCGGGGGGCGTAGAAGGCGTGTTGGATATCCGTCATGCGGAGATGGTCACCCGTACCTTGAGGATCGATCAACTCGACGCCCAGGACATCATGGTCCATCGATTGGACATCAAATGGCTCGATGTGGCACTGACGCGAGACGAGCTCATTGCAAGACTGCGAGACATCCCATTCACGCGCTTGCCCGTGTGCAGGGGAGACATTGACGATCTGATCGGCATTGTGTACCTGCACGATGTGATGCGTCACATGGATGCCCCCGATTTCTCTCTCGAAAAGATTTTGAGACCCGCTGTCGCGATCCCAGAAAACTTGCCCATGGGGCGCATTGTGGGGCAGATGCGCGACAACAAGATTCAGATGTTGATTGTGATGGACGAGTACGGTGGAACGAGCGGGCTCATTACCCTTGAAGACGTCGTCGAGGAAATCTTTGGCGAGCTGGAAGATCGGTTGGAAAGCGAGCGTCCGGCCATTGAGCAACTCTCGGGAGGTCGCATTTCCGCAAAGGCAGACGTAAGGGTCGATGAACTGCTCAGCCATATGGGCGTTGATCCTGGCCCAGAGCCCATCACGGACACACTGGCGACGGTGATCGTGAATTCGTTAGGCAGGGTGCCGCGACCTGGTGACAGCGTCAAGACGCCCATGGGGTTGTTCCGAGTGGAGAACATGGCGCGGCGCAGGATCACAAGGGTGTCCGTTCATCCGGCCCCAGAGCCTTCAGGGGCAAACGAGTCCTAGTCGGCTGAAGCCGCCGGCATGTAATGCATTTTCAGCCTCACGGCGATGGCGACGGCATGGTCGGCGACGTGTTCCAAAGCATGAAACGCCTCCATGGCTCGCACAAGCTGCTTTGTACTCTCCGGTGTTTGCTTGATGAGTTCAAAGACTTTGGTGCGCGCTTCGCCATATTTGCGGTCGATGTCCTCGTCGCCGTCGATGATCTCCTTCGCCAACTCATCGCTGTATTCGCTATAGCAGCGGATGGCGGAGGCCAAAGAGTGGCGGGCCATTTCTCCGAGTTCCATGAGGTCGACCTTGAGTTCGAAAGGGAAAATGCCCGAAAGCTTTGTCGCGCGGCGGGCAAGCTTGACTGCGTCGTCGCCGATTTTCTCAACCTCTCCGATAATCCCTAGCGTCGCGACGAGCATGCGAAGGTCGGTTGCCACAGGGGATTCCTGCATAACGACCAGAACGGTGTCACGGATCGTCTGACGCTCCATTTCGTCCACTTCATCGTCGGCTTTCATCACCCGGTTTGCCAGATCGACATTGCCCGAGAGAGTCGCTTCGACGGCCATTCGAACCATATCGTTGGCAAGGCCACCCATCGTGATGATCGAAGATCTCACCGATTGAAGTTTCTCGCCATAGTGCGTTCGAAAAGCCATTGGATTCAGATAGTTTGGACGTTCCAAAACGCCTCGGAGATTTGAAGTTCCAACTTTGCAAGGGGATCGACCCAAATTTGTTGGGAACGGCATGATACCAGAGGTCACTAGGTCTACGGCAGCCGCTGAAGATAGAGAACCTCATTGGGCTCAAATTCGGCGACGACGGAATCCTGGCCGATCCAAGACAGGTTGGCACTGAAATTCCCCGGTAGCACACCCATGGGGTTGGAATCGGTTTGCAGGTGCCGCAACAAAAGCGTAGGGCCGTGTTGGGCGTAGTCCCCGCTTGCGGAGAACTTGCTGGTCCCCCTGGTGAGCGCCATATCGACCCTGTACGCTTTGTTGAAGGAGAAGGTGCCGGTGATGATCTTGA
>CAZUCK010000048.1:0-948 GCA_964619505.1 uncultured Fimbriimonas sp.
TTGGGTGCTGGGGGTTACATAGCACTACAATATAAAACCCAAGCGTTTAGGGAAGCTCGCTGGCCGTTTTCTTAAGGAAATCGATGGCGGCTGTCTTGTTTTGCATCTCGCTCGGGGCTCTGAGCCACTCCTTCCCAAAATCCCAAGGAATGGGTCCTGGATCCTCCCCACGGCAACGGAAGGCGACGCGGCTATTGATGACGCCGACTTCATAAACGAAATCGTAAGCGCATCGCGAGCTGTTCCCCCAAGCCTTGGCGAGACTCTCGTCGGTCAGTGCGCCGATGTCCTTGACAAAGCTGTCGATCGTTTCTTTGAATTCTTTGACGTAGTAGGTTTTAAGGTCGGAAGCCATTTGTCGATTATGACGATGAGCCGTAACCTAATAAGGGAAATTTTCAAGGAACTTCTTTTTCATCGTGATGCTTCCACCACCCATGGCGTTGGCCCCGAGTTCGCTGACGAATTGCGCTGTCGCCGTTGGCTCCAACAGCCTTGCATGGACCCTATCCAATGCGCGGACGTCATCGTCGGGATGGAAGATCGAGAAGGTGGATACTGCGCCAATGTATTCGCCTGCGAGGTCGAAGTGACATTCGATTCTTTTGCTGAGCCCCGCAACGATGATCTTCGGGCGCCTAGCCATTTCGATGCGCCTCTGCAGGGAAGCAGTGGGCTGCTCCGCCTTGAGACGCGGATGTCGGAGATTACGTCCTAGGTACCGGCAGTTCCTTGCACCCCAGAGCGATTTGTCGGGGTCGATAAGACCTGTGGTGAGCAACTTGATACATCCTCCCGACCGCTCATCAAGCAGGGACGGCAGACAGTCGTAGGCATCGCCGGCCGTCATGCTAGCCGCGACCTTGAACTGATCGGCCAAACGACGGCTGCGGTCCAAATTGAGGTCAGCATCTTGGAGTGCGAGCCACCAATTCGAGCCAGTAATTC
>CAZUCK010000048.1:958-17249 GCA_964619505.1 uncultured Fimbriimonas sp.
CCAGGGGGGCCAATTCCGAGCAAACAGATGAACACAGCCGCACCAAAAAATAGGTCCGATTCCCCCGGCAGGCTGATAAACCGAAGGTTCAACTTCCTTCGCAGGAGGGCCGCCGAGTCCGCGTTGAGAAAGCTGCGCGGCATAACCATTGCAATCCAGCCGTCCTCCTTCACGATCCGAGAGGCCAAAGCCATGAATTGAAACGATCGGTCAGCGGTGCCGCCCAATTCGGGGAATTTGTGGCGCCTTAGATCGGCGAGTGGATCCTGCTGCTTACGTTCAATTGCGTTGATGAAGGGCGGGTTTCCTAAAACGAGGTCGAAACCCCCCGGAAATTCGAGCGGCCAGTGGAACGCTTCGATCTCTGCAGACGCATAGCGCGCACACCACTCGTCGGCCTCCTCTCTTGATCTCGAATGACCTGGCGGGGCTCCGCATAGGCTGTCTGCACATCTTACGTTTCGTGATAGATCGGCTCCCCCGGCCAAGCTCGAAAGCGCCTGGCGACAAAGGTTTGCGGCAGTGGCGTCGCTGTCGACCCCAAAAATGCAGTGAGAAATGACATCCCGAAGGGCCTTTTCTTCTGAGGACCCAGACAAGCTGACGTAGTGCGAGGCCAAGAAACGCGCCGTTGGGATCAGAAAATGACCCACCCCACACGCGGGATCACATATTCGAATTCTTAGGAGCTCGTCAGCGGAGTGAGGAAGCATAGGCGCTACGACCCCTCGGAGAAGCGTCTGGACGAGCATCGGAGGGGTGAAATAACTCCCTGTCGGTTTTCTCCCGGGCGAGGCGGTAAGGAGCGCCTCGTATTCAAAGCCGGGCAGCTCCACCAAACATCCTAACCGCAACGAAGCTTTCTTACTAGGTTCGATTGAAGGCATTTTCATCCATTGCAGTCCCTGTCACGAGGGACGTTCGAGGGGGCTCAATTCGGTGAAAGTATTTGGCATACTTGGGGAAATTTTGAACCCAGGGATGGCCGATGGGCTGAAAGAAAGCCAAATTGGCTGTGCAGTAACTGATCATCGTGTGCCGACAATTTACTTGGCAATAGTACGGGGGCGAAAACTCAATTGGCATACGGACGACACATTCAGGAATATCAGAAAAACGCCATCAATGGCGCGTCGCCATTGCAACTCGTCGTGATGCTCTATGACGGCGCATTGCGATTCATGGAAGCGGGCAAGCACGCGATGGTCACTAGAGACCTAGACAAGCAGAACGTCAACTTACAGAAGGCACAGCGGATTGTTCAAGAGCTCATTTCTTGCCTGGATATGCAGCAGGGCGGGGACGTCGCCAAGAATCTATTGGCGCTTTACATGTACGTGCTCAACCAGCTCGTTGAGGCCAATGTGGGGGACGACCCGAAAGCGGTCGAGACGTGCATCAAGATTTTCAGCGACCTTCGAGGAAGCTGGGCCGTGTTGGAGGAGAATATGCGTGTCCCCAGCGACGAGGAGTCAGAGTTTGTCGCTTGAACCCTCAGGGGTGATGGCCGAGCGCATGTTGGTCCTCACGCTGGCCCTGGAAGCTGCATTGCGGGAGGACAATTTTCAGGACGCCCAAGTCCTCTTTGACGAGAGATCGAACCTCATCGACTTGGTGGGGCAGAATCCTCCATCCAACAACTCAACCTTGGCTCGTATCATCAAGATCAACAAGCGCATCGAGCTTGCAATGGTTGAGAAGAGCCAACGAATCGCCGCCGAATTGCGCAAGGGCATCCGGGGCAAGCAGGCTCACCGTGCATACCGGCCCCTCCGTGAACCCTGCGCCGCGCCAGACTCTCACGCCTAAGCCTAGCCGCTCGCGTACGTGCCGAGTACGTCAGATTCATCGATTGAGAGCGTGTATTGAGCTGGGAAGAACCTCGAAGGAACCAAGCTACGAATGATCACTCTCATCGCGTTCGTCCCGCTTTCAACGTACTTGGACTTCGCGAAAACCGGTGCGCTCAATGAGAGTTGGCCACCTTTCGAAGGCAACGCCCTGATGAGATCGAACTTGGCCGTAAGGTAGTTATAGGCAAAGAACTGGATGGTCGCCTTCGGCACGGCCGTCAGGGTGGCATTGATCGTGATGGAGTCGAACTGGCTTACATCTCGATCCAGCGTGAAGTCTATTTCACCTGCCGCCAGTTGGCCCACCGCAGGGACTGCCGACGACAGCAGATCGCAGGTCAAGCCGTCAACGGTCGCCAAACTCGTGTAATCGCCAACGAAATCGTCAGCTTGATAGAGGATGGCATTGACGGGGGCGAAATTGACGGGCACCTCGACGATGTACTTGCCGATCGGCACCCCGCACCCTGTTATGAAATCCCACCCAACATTTGCCGAGAACGAGCCGGCCGTGCCGGAAACGATGTCCCTGAAGAACTTGGTTTGATATTGAGACGAGTAAATTCGGTTCAGTTCGGCTGCCGTGCCGGCGGAGAATTGACCCCTTCCGTTGGCAATTGCCGCCGTGACCGGGCACGCGAGACTGGTGCCGCCCACGACGATCCAACCGCCCTCTCCGGTTGTATCGTAAACCGCGACGCCCGTGTTGGGGTCAGCTACCGCCGAGATGTCGGGGCATCCGCGGTGGATTCCCACAAAGGAGGTAACCGGGTCCTGATACGAGGGCCTGGTGAAGAAGCTGCTCGGTCCGCCGCCGCTTCCGTTCCAAGCGGTTTCTCCGATGACAATGCCACTTGAAAAATTCAGGCTGGTGCCTCCGACTCCGACGACACTCGGCGACGTGGCGGGATAAGACTGGACTCCACCAACGTCGCCCGACGAGGAGAAGATCACGGCGCTCGCACTTTGCAGAAAGGGCTCGAACATGGCACCCTCGCCAGGGAACTCATCGCTGCCCCAACTGTTAGAAACCTCGCGTACGCCGAGAGTCCCGGCCGCCTGTTGGAGCATGGCGAACAGATTCGTCAAGGAATTGTCCTGCGCCTCGAAGAGCATAATCTTGGCGTTTGGAGCCATCGAGTGAGCCCATTCGATGTCGAGGGCTATTTCGCCGCCCCAACCTGCATCGGTCGGGGGTTGGACATTGTTCTGATACACGACCTGAAAAACCGTGTTGTTGGGGTTGGTGACGTCAGTTGAAGTCTCGACGGGCAAGCCAAAAGTTGACGAGAAAACGTTGAAATCGTTGAGCTTTGTAGGCAAATCGAATGCGTCTACGATTGCGATGATGCCACTGCCAAGGCCGCCATCTATGGAATACGCTTCGCGAATGTCCGCAGGGTGATACCCAGGAATGGATCCCTGAAATGGAGATGGGCCGAACGCAACGTCCGTCTTTGATCCGTGCTGCCACGGACCAATGTAATAAATGTGGTTCGTGTGGGCTTTTCTGCCCTTATCCTGTCGCTTGGACACCGATGATTTGGGAATCCTCAAATTCGGGTCACGGAACAATGGCGACTGCGCGGTGGCAAAGCAGGCCAGAGCGGCGAGGGCGAGACTTGAGAGAGCTTTTCTATTCACTTTGATCCTTCAACGAACACGCATTTGGACTCGGCCTATTGTAACACAAGGCTCTTTGTGTAAGACCAGGTTATGCGGAAGCGCACGATAAACGGACGGTCGCCGCAGCAAGAATGGCACAGGTCCGGCGCCTAGCCGGCGCAAGTTCGCGGTACAATTGCCGCATGCTGAATCTCGAGCAGCAAGAAGCGCTGTCCACCGCCAGGGGGCGTCTGGACGCTATTGGAGGTCATCTTTGACCTCGATAGTCTCCGAGCTCAAATAGCCTCCCTCGAGAAAGAGTCCGAATCACCCGATTTCTGGAACGACCCAACTGTTGCCAACAAGGCTCTGCAGCGGCTTTCACGACTCAAGAACATCCAGTCGCCGTTCATGGACCTCCAAAAAACGGAACGAGACATTTCAGAACTCTATGAAATGTTGCATGCGGACCCTTCAGTAGAGCTTGAGAAGGAAGCCGACCAGATGGCGAAACAGTTTCTCAAAGATCTGGACGCCTACGAGCTGAAGACCCTCCTAAGCGGCGAGTTCGACTCGCGCAATGCATTGCTGGAGATCAACGCTGGTGCAGGTGGCTCGGAGGCTTGCGATTGGGCGTCTATCCTCCAGAGGATTTATGCCAGGTGGGCCGAGCGACGCGGCTATAAATTGGAGATTCTGAACGAGACTCCGGGAGACGTGGTCGGCTACCGAACCGTAAACATGCTAATCACGGGTGAGAACGCTTACGGCTATCTAAAGAGCGAGGCGGGAGTTCACCGACTCGTGCGCATCTCTCCATTCGATTCAGCGGCAAGACGGCACACTTCCTTCGCAAAGGTCGAGGTGCTGCCGGAGATCGAGGAGTCTGAAGTCACCATCAACCCCGACGATTTGAAGGTTGAGACGCTTCGTGCAGGCGGAGCTGGAGGTCAGCATGTGAACAAAACCGAATCTGCGGTACGGATCACACACCTACCGACTGGCATCGTGGTCAATTGCCAGAACGAACGGAGTCAGCATAAAAATCGAGCTGCCGCCATGACGGTTCTTTTGGCACGTCTCTCTGCGGTTGAAGCGGCGAGCGCGAACGACAAATTGCGAGCCATGCGCGGTGACGCCGGGCCCGCGGAATGGGGCAGACAAATTCGAAGCTATGTGCTGCAACCCTACACGATGGTCAAGGACCATCGAACAGGTTGTGAGACTGGAAATACGCAAGGTGTGCTCGACGGTGACATCGATGCCTTCATCGAGGCCTACTTAAGGCAGAAGCCGTCCGAAGACGCTTACGTCGAATAAAATCTTAGAATGGCTCTCAGTCAGCATGCATCTGAACGGCGCTCACGAATCTTCGAGGATTTGAAAGCTGGGTTGCCGCCTCGCGAAGGCGAGTTCAGCGAGCACCTACTTAAGGAAGGTCGCAGCAAGGGCGAGCCTCAAATGGGATCGTTGAGGTTCGAGCCTGAGGCGATCTTGTGCGAATTCATATACCCCGACGCCCAGAGTTCGTCAACGATCCTAACCGTCCGGTTGGACGTTCCTGAGCGAATCGTATTTTTGCCTGTTCCCTCTTGGGTGATCGAATCGATCTGGCAAGGAGACATTACGGGCAGCCACCACTTCGAATCGGATGCCGAAAAGCTCGTCAGCGAATTCCAGGCAGAACTGCCACCTGAAGCGAATCTTAGGTGGTTCGGCCCGCAGCCTGCCAAGCGCCGAGAGTGACCGTAAGGCTAAACTTAACCTCACATGACGACCCTCCTCGCAACATGGCGAGCGCCAGGCAAAGTAGCCATCGACAGCGCGTGGAATGCCCGAAAAGAGGGGGCAGATCTTCGAACGACCCTTGAAAAAGGCCTTGCGGCCGCCGAGTTGGATCCCGATCTTCTGGCAATTGGTTTGGGTGCGCTGCCAAATTCAGACGGTGAAGTTGAGCTTGACGCGGCCATGATGGACGGACGTGAACTTGCCGCTGGTGCCGTTTGTGGTGTGCGTGGCATCTGTCCCGTCATCTCGGTCGCACGACGAGTGCTCGAAGAGACACCCCATGTGATGATCTCAGGGGAACAGGCTAGGCGATTTGCCATCGGGCAAGGATTCAGACCCCGAAACCTGATGACCGCTGAGAACATTCGGCGCTACGAGGAATGGCAGGTCAATCCATCGGAGGCTGAGCGACGATACGTCCACGATGTGGAAGAAATGCACGGGGACACCGTGACCATGCTGGGTCTCGAAAATGGCGACCATTTGGTGGCGGCCAGTTCCACGAGCGGAACGGCTTGGAAGATGCCGGGACGCATTGGGGACTCGCCCATCATAGGTGCCGGAATCTATGCCGACGACGAGGTGGGTGCCGCGGGAG
Organism: uncultured Fimbriimonas sp.; assembly: GCA_964619505.1. Taxonomy (GTDB): domain Bacteria; phylum Armatimonadota; class Fimbriimonadia; order Fimbriimonadales; family Fimbriimonadaceae; genus JBBQMJ01. The sequence goes on from CAZUCK010000048.1 coordinate 6,803, forward strand.
CGACAGGGTGGGGTGAGGAGCTTTGGAAGGCCGTAGCCTCCTTCCGCACTGTGGAAGCGATGCGCAGGGGTCTCACACCACAAGAGGCGGCCGAAGAGACCGTTCGGCAAATGATCCGGAGACAACCGAGATCGCGAGATATGTCATGCGTCGTGCTTGCCATCGATCGAAAAGGGCAGGTGGGTGCCGCCACAACACACGATGAGTTTCCGCTCTGGATATGTCGGGAAGGTGTGATGGAGCTTCGCGTATATGACGCCATTGCCTAAGTTGCAAGTTGCTTTGGCACCGGATGGTTACGGCCCGAGTGCGGCGGTTAGTGCCGATTGCTACCGAAGCCCGCGCACAAGACCAGGATAACTTCATTGCGTTTGACGCGGTCAAAATAAGGCATGGCGAAACTGATCGGCACGGCAGGACACGTCGATCATGGAAAGACAACGCTCATTCAAGCATTGACCGGGATCGACGCCGACCGACTTCCTGAAGAAAAGCGTCGGGGGATGACGATCGACATAGGATTCGCCTATGTCGACCTCCCGATTCATGGCCGAGTTTCCATTGTCGACGTTCCGGGACATGAGAAGTTCGTCACCAACATGTTGGTCGGTGCACTGGGCATTGATCTTGCTCTGCTTTGTGTGGCGGCCGACGAAGGGGTAATGCCTCAAACCCGCGAGCACGTGCAGATTCTTGACTTGCTGCCAGTCGATCAATTGGTCGTCGCAATGACCCGTGCGGATCTTGCCGACGCTGAGACAAGGGAATTTTGTCGCGAGGATATCGCCCAGCTTCTGGAGGCGACCCGATTCAAAAACGCCCCAGTCATAGAGGTGTCATCGGCCACTCGGGAGGGCCTACCAGATTTATTGGCCTGCCTGGACTCCAACCTCGAAGGCGGCGCTGAAAAGCACGCGGGTCCATGGTATCTACCCATTGACAGGGCTTTTTCCATGAAAGGGCATGGGTGCGTCGTTACCGGGACGTTGGCGCAAGGCGCGGTGGAACTCGGCGAACGCGGCGTCATTATTCCGGGCGGACTGGAGGCCCGTGTACGCACAATTCATTGTCACGGGCATGCATCAGAGCGAGCTGAGGCGGGCCAACGGACTGCGCTGAACCTGTCGGGGGTGAAGTTGGAGCAATTACATCGCGGCCAAGCCATAGGAGAGGTGGGTGCTTTGTTTGAAACGGACGTCATCGATGCGGAGGTCAGGTGGGTCGGGAATCCCAAACATGGCCTGCGAATCAGGCTCGCAATTGGGGCTGACGACGCGATCGGTCGCGTATTCTTGAACGACGAACAACCCACAATCGCACAGTTGAGATTGGAGAGCAAGGTTGCCTGCGCCTTGAATCAGCCCCTCATCATTCGGCGTTACAGCCCGCCCGATCTTCTTGGTGGGGGCAGGGCAGTGATCCCACAGGCGACGCTGCGTAGGAAGTCCGAAACTCCGCCAACGAAGAACAAAGAGTCAACTGACGAACTCGCAATCCTTGGAGTGCTCGCGGGCCAGGCGAACGGTCTTCCCACGGAGGAGATTTGCCGATTGCTTGGAAAAACGCCGCAGGCCCTAGGAACCGCTCTCGAAACACTTTCGATGAACGGGAACGTTCGAGGATTCGGCGGTCTATGGTTTGACAGTGGTACTTTCACGACGTCGTCTGAACGGCTACTTCGAGCCCTCGACGAACTGCACCAGCAAATGCCTCTGGTGGCCTTTCAGCCACGTGAAAAAGTCGTGGCGAGAGCAGGCTTCTCTTGGGTCGGCAAACCGCTCGATCGCATCGTGGCGGTTCTTGCTGCTGAAGGCAAATTAGCCGCAAACGGAACTGCGGTTAAGGCGAGTGGGTTCCAGATCAAGTTGACTGACAAGCAACAAACCTTCCTTGACCGTGTCGTGGCTGCTTTGCACGTTGACCCCGTCAGTACTCCGACCTCAATTGAACTTGCCAAGACTTTGGTCGCACCCGTCCAAGCCATAGACGAGATTCTAAGGTTGGGCATACAAGCAGGCAAGGTGGTCTCTCTGGCAGATGGGGTCTGGTATACGCAAGCCCAACTTGAATCCATCAAGGAGGCGACCGTGGAACGCTTCACCGTAAGTCCCTTTACAGCTTCGGAGTTCCGCGACTTCTTCAACACGACTCGCAAGTACGCCATACCGCTCCTCGAGCATTTCGACGCGGTTCGCTTCACCACGAGGTTAGGCGATAAGCGGATGATCAACAGTCGCCGCTGAACAATCATTAGAGATTTCGTTTGCGACAGAATGGTTGAACATGGCTGAGCCGCAATTCACATTGGAATGCCGCGGCCTATCGTGCGGGTACAAGGGCCAAAATGTCCTCACAGGCATCGACTTCCACTGTCGCGCCGGTGAAGTCATCGCACTCCTGGGGCCGAACGGCAGTGGAAAAACAACCCTCATCCGAGCCATGACAGGCATGATTCCGGCACGCCAAGGCAGCACGCTTGTCTGCGGTGAGCGGCTGGCGGATATGAACGAGCGACGAATTGCCAAGTTCATTGCGACCGTTCCCCAAGAAGAGACCCATCGTTTTGCCTTCACCGTCCGAGAGGTCGTCGGGATGGGTCGCCTAGCGCGATCAGAAAGCTTCTTCGATTCGCCGGAGGACGCGGCGGCAACCACAGAAGCGATGACGAGGGCAGAGTGCGCCGAACTTGCCGATCAATACATGACCGAACCCAGCGGAGGCAAGCAACAACGGGCATTGATTGCGAGAGCGCTCGCCCAGGACACGCCTGGACTACTGCTGGATGAGCCCACTTCCCACTTGGACGTCGGTCACCAAATTTCAGCGGCTCGCCTGTTTCGAACGTTGGGAGAACAGGGCAAAGCCATCATTGCCGCCGTGCACGACTTAAACTTGGTGACGACCGTTGCCAGCCGCGCGGTTTTGTTGTCAGATGGCAAGGTCGCGGCCGACATGCAGGCGGAGCACATGATGACGAGTTCGATACTGGACGAAGTCTACGGCGTGAGGTTCGAACGGTTCAGGGGAAGCGATGGCAAAGTTCGGGTGTACCCCGTCCTCTAGTGCGAAGCAGGCTGCGAGTCAGCATGGGCGTGTTCCGACGTATACCACTGGCCCGAAACTTCGTTGCCAGTTGGCGTCGGCTTTGGCTTGACAGCAGTCTGCACCGGCTTGGGCTGATTGACGGATACGACTGAGTCGCTCGTTTGCTTTTGCTTCTTCACTCCACCGTCGCTCCAGTTGCCTTGAATCTGGAAGAGGTCCTTTTGGGGCACCTTCACTCGCGGGCCGCCGAGTGCATCGAGGTCGTTGGTTGCGCGTCTTTCCGGTTCGGGGTTCATCTGAACCAGATTGACAATGACGGCAGCCGCCCCACAGACGATGAGGATCGAGATTAGAGTTATCGGGGCTTTTCGCTTTTTCATTGGTGCCTCTTGGAGTGGATAATGGCTAAGTCCTAAAATGAAATGATAGCAGGAATCGAGCCAAAGGAGCCTTCTTGACCCGCGCCACCGTGGCCGTCGACGCTCGTCTTGTCGCCGGCGCAAGCACTGGAGACAGCACCTACTGGACGGGCCTTTTGCATGGTTTTACGAAAATTTCGCTGGAGTTCGATGTCTTGCTTATTAGCAACGCCGAAAGACCCGCAGGAATTCCATGGTGCGAAAACTTCAAGTGGCTTTGCGTTCCAGCACGCAACAGTCGCCTCTGGAGTTTGATTGCATTTCCAAGAGCCGCGAAACGAGCAGGTGTTCAAGGCATCCATACGCAATACAGCTTAAGCCCCCTTGCCGGCTCCATTGGATTGACGACCATCCACGACGTCTCCTTCCTGATTGGGCCCCAGTGGTTCAGGCCGCGCGACCGGTTCCTGCTGACTAGGACGGTGCCAGTCTCGGCTCGTCGGGCGGCCGCAGTTCTCACCGTTTCAAATACATCGAGAACGGAGATCGAGAAGTTCATTCCGGCCGCCAAGGGCAAGACGTTCTCCACACCGTTGGCCTGCATCCCTTCGATACACCCGGTGCCGGACGCACGAGATCTGGTGCGAGAGAAATTTGGATTGGACGGCGGCTATCTGCTTGCCGTCGGCACGAGATGGCCAAGGAAGAACTTGAATCTCGCCGTGGAAGCCTGCGATTTGCTGCGAGGGGACGTCGCTCGCCCTCTTGTGATCACTGGAAAGGCCGGTTGGGGCAAAGAGGGGCTTGGAAAGCATACAAAGGCAGTCGGATACACCGATTTCGAGACGTTGTCGGCCCTTTACTCTTCCGCCGACATGTACCTATGTCCAAGCTTGCATGAGGGGTTCGGACTGCCCGTTCTGGAAGCCTTCACCTGCGGCTGCCCGGTGATCTGCAGCACGGGCGGCGCCTTGCCGGAAGTTGCGGGGGACGCAGCGATCGTCCAGCCCGGCTGGGAGCCGATCGGCTGGGCGAACGCAATTTCAGGGGCCCTGTCCGATTCGAGTAAGCTTGAAACGCTCCGGCAACGGGGTCGTGAAAGGGCTCGTCAGTTTTCTTGGGAGGAAACTGCCCGGCTGACGGCAGAGGTTTATAGGCGGGTGATCGGTTGAACGAAGAAGAGTGGCTGGCGATCCTAGCCTGCCCCCTATGCGATGAGCGACCCAAGTTCATGAAGAAGGGCGACTTGCTGGTTTGCACCCTTCGCGGACACGGATTTCGCATCGTGGACGGTATTCCTCAGTTGCTGCCCGAAGACGCGTTGGCGCCGGAGAAAGTGAAGGAACTTACCCATGAATCCTAACTCGATGAAAGTCCTTGTTCTCCACGGGCCCAACCTGAACCTCACGGGCTTTCGGGAGCCTGAGATCTACGGCAAGAAGGCGTTGGAGGAGATAGACGGCGAGTTAAAGGAAGAGGCTGATAAGCTTAGTGTGGAACTTCGCATTCTCCAGTCGAACTCGGAAGGGGTGCTGATCGACACGATCCAGGAACATCGTCGGTGGGCAGAAGGGATCGTCATCAACCCTGGAGGTTTGGCCCACTATTCGATCTCGCTGCGCGATGCCCTGAGCAGCGTGCGGTTGCCGATCGTTGAGGTCCACTTGAGCAACATTTACGCCCGAGAGCAATTTCGCCACTGTTCAGTGGTGGCGCCGGTTGCCATGGGCCAAATCACGGGGTTCGGCGGATACGGGTACATCCTTGCTCTCAGGGCATTGATCAATTTGGCTGAAGAGGTCGTATGAGCAATTTGGATCGTTTGAGACGTGAAATGGCGAGTCGCGGGATGACCGCGTTCCTGGTCAGCGACATCGACAGCGTGGCTTGGGTGACGGGATTTACCGGCTCGTCCGGCCAAGTCGTCGTAGCCGCTGACGGCGGGCGGTTCATCAGCGACAGCCGCTACACAATCCAAGCTGCCGAGCAGGTGAAGGGCCTTGAGATATTCACGGCAGACAGCAAAGTGGAGCGAATGACATTCCTTGCCGAACACTTGAGCGGGAGGGCGTCAGGTGGAATGGGGTTCGATGGCGCCAAAATGACTTTGTCGGCCCTAAAACTGGTGTCAGAAAAGCGGGACTACATTGAGATGGAGTCTTGCGGAGATCCGATCGCTCCGCTCCGCTTGATCAAGTCGGCGGCCGAGATTGCTAAGATGAAAGCTTCGTGCCAACTCGCCGACGCGTGTATGAAGCACGTATCGCGATTGATCCAGCCGGGGGTCAGCGAGTGGGAGATCGGGCTGGACATCGAGTTTTTCTATCGTCGTCAATTCGCTGAACTTTCATTCGAGCCGATCGTCGTCAGCGGCAAGCGATCAGCACAGGTTCATGCCAGGGCGAGTAAAAAGCTGTTGGAGGCGGGCGATTTCGTGACAATCGACTGTGGCGGCAAGCTGGACGGTTACTGCAGCGACATTACGAGGACGTTCGTGGTCGGCAAAGCCAGCGACCGTCACCGAGAAATCTACAGCCAGGTGTTGAAAGCGCAGATGGCTGCCCTTGACGCAATCAAACCGGGCGCACTTGCAAAGGATGTGGACTCGTTGTCGAGGCAAGTCTTGGATGAAAAGGATCTTGGCAAGTACATGGGGCATGGTCTGGGACATGGTTTGGGGCAGCTCGTGCATGACGGCGGCTCGTTGAGCCCCAGCAGCACCAACACGGTCACCGAGGGCCAAATCTGGACGGTGGAACCGGGCGTGTACATCGAAGGTTTTGGAGGCGTCAGAATCGAGGATGACGTTGTGGTCACCTCGACTGGATGCGACCTGTTGACCCACTTTCCGAAAGAATTGATGGAGCTGCCGCAAGGCTGAGTAATCAGGAATCAGGAGTGACTGCAACGGTTGGGAAAGAGATATTTGTCCTGAACTTCGACCATCCCAAATCGGCGGTCCCATGATCCCTCTTACCTTTCACAACTTTGCCTTGGACAAGGGCGGCCAGACCGCCTCATTCGCCCTGCAACAGGGCGAGTCGTTGATCGTGTTGGGTCCGGCGGCTTCCGGGAAATCGCGACTCCTGAACGTCTGTGTGGGGACCGAGACTCCGGTAAGAGGCACCTTAAGAGTTTCTGGCGATGTTTCACTGGCGTCGCTGCCCGGGGGCCGTCGTTTGCGACCCCAATCCATTGCTCAACTGGCAAAAGGGGCGAGCATGGCGACGCGGGCGTCCGAGGCCCTGTCGGCGACCCACCTTTGGGACTTCCGCCAATCCCTCCTTGTCGATTTGTCGCCGTCTCAACTGGCCGCGTGTGAGCTCTTGGTACCCCTCGCCAGTTCTGCGCAAGTGCTTGTGATCGATGGTCTTATGGATCAACTCGATCCTTGGGTCATGGTCGACATCCTTTCGTTGCTGCGAAGGCGAATGGCTGACGGCGCTTGCGTGGTCCTCGCTACAAACCGGCTGGAATTGATTCCAGAGTTTGACCACGCGGTTCTGCTGAAGGCTTCCCAGATTCGATACTCGGGCCGTGTATGGAACTTAACCAAAGCGGCGACGGAGACGATCGTCGTGGAAACGGCAAACCAAGCCGCCGTCAAGGCGGTTGGCCCCACCTTTGAAGTTTCTGCCGAGGAAACGGAAGATGGGCTGATTTTGAGGGCTGGCGATGGCCAGGCGCTTGCGGCACGCCTGCTCCTTGAGGGTTACGGCGACATTAAGTCCGTTCTCGTCAAGAAGTCGCATCCGGCCGAAGAAATCATGAGACTGATTGATGGCCGCTAGCTCAGTCGTCGTAGACTCTTCTCGGCCCGCCAGGGACGAGCAACAGCTTAACCTTCTCGCAGCCCACAGGATTCATGCCCAATCGCTCATCGCTGGAAGGCGCGGGGCAGGCCTTGATTCCATTGAGTCCTGAAACCAGAGGCAGCGAAGCGGGGATGACAAGCGGCCCTGTCGCGTTGGCTTGAAGCTTGCTGAAGTCACGGGAAGTGCGCTGATGACAATAGGCACGGCCACCCTTTTCGATGTACTGTTGATGGTAATCCTCGGCGAAGTAGAACTGGCGAGCGGGGACGACCTCGGTGACGATCTTCTCGTCTTTGAAATCATCCGTCTTGTTCAGGGCCGCGATCGTGTCCTGGGCAATCTTGTGTTGATCTTCGGTGCGATAGAAAATTACCGACCGGTACTGTTCGCCGACATCCGGACCCTGTTTGTTCAGCTCGGTAGGGTCGTGAATCTCGAAAAACAGTTTGACGAGCTTTTGGTAGGACGTTTTGGCGGGGTCGAACTCGATCTCGACCGTTTCGGCGTGACCAGTATTGCCTCGGCAAACGTCTTCATAGCTGGGATTGGGGACGACGCCTCCCGAGAAGCCCACGGCGGTTGCGATGACGCCCGGTTCGTTGCGGAAGTAGTCTTCTACGCCCCAGAAGCAACCGGCGGAGAATCGGGCCATCTCGGTCTTCGCGGGCAGGGGCGTGGGCGCGTTCTTGACCAAGTAAAGGCCTTGGGCCGACTTTGTGGGGGCCCTCTTTGAGGACTCGTTCCTGGCGGCGGCGCTGGAGGCGCTGATGCATCCGCCGGCGACGATGGCGACCATTAAACTGAAGAGAGGCAAAAGGAGGATGATCGGTCTATTCATGGCGCACCTTGCATTTTCTAACGATGTCGCTCCCCAATTGGTTTCTTCTTACCTTCCCGCTTCATTGTAGGCGTTCTTTGCGCGGATGACAGACGGCTTTGCCGCCTTTCTCGATGTATTGCTGATGGTCTTCGGTCGCCTTGTAGAACGGGCCGGCGGGGACGACTTCGGTGACTATCTTCTCACCTTTGAAGTCGGGGGACTTCTCGAGGGCGGCGATGGTTTGGAGGGCTTCCTTCTGCTGCTCGGGGTTTCGGTAGAAGATCATCGACCGGCCCGAGCTTTGGAATCCCTTGGATTGCTTTGATTGGTGGCCAATCGGTTCGACAGGGTCGTGGATTTCGAAGAAGAGCTTGACGAGCTTCTCGTAGGAGGTCTTGACGGGGTCGAATTCGACTTCCACCGATTCGGCGTGGCCGGTGGTACCTTTGCAGACTTCGAGATAGGTGGGGTTGGCGACATGCCCGCCGGAGAATCCGGCGGCGGTGGCGACGACTCCGGGTTCGTGGCGGAAGTAATCCTCCACCCCCCAGAAGCATCCCGCGGCGAAAGTGGCCATCTGGGTCTTTGCGGGGGTTGGGGCGCTCTTTACGAGGTAGAGGCCGTTCGATGACATAGATTTCTTTGGCGTTGGTGCTGCGGCGCGTGATTCGGAGACGCAACCCGACAGTCCCACCGCCATCGCGATGGCGGAGGCCGTGAGCAAGATCGCTTTCGTCGTAAAACGCATCCTTCTCACTCTTAACGCATAGTAGGGGGAATGAGTCTCAATCGCGATGATTTTGACGGGTTGTGGTTCCAATCTGAGGTCAAGCGATCTCAAACTGGCCTCACCAGAAACCCCGTGCCACCGGGGGCGGTCGCTGGGTGGCACACGCACCCTGGGTACGGTGGAGAGCACATTCCAAATATGTTCGACTCTCACCACAAGCCCATTGACTGGAGCGATCCGAACGATCCCTCGTCGGGCGATCGTCGAAGGGTCACGATCGATCACATTCCAGAATATTTTTCGGGGCCAAAGCAGATCTGGCGGATTAACTTAGATCTCAGCGTTAGCGAGGTCGGGGCCATTACTAATCCGCGGCATCTTCCCGACTATATGCAGTCCAAACCGTTTTGAAAATGAGTGAGTTTAGAGTTCTATTCGCAGTTGTTGTCTGTCTTGCCGCATCCTCTCAGGCGGATCAAGGGCGAAGGGCAAGGGTCGCGCAGAGTGGGCACGTTGCGGTCGGTGAGGCCATACGCATTTTCTTGAAAGTGCCGAGCCTAACAAGGCGAGAAAAGAATCTTTACAACTACCGAATCGTTGTGAAACGTTCTGACGGGCTTTTCACGGTTCACTTTATCCCGCTGATTTCAGACATCGGAGAAGGAGTCGAGGCGTTTGTGCCCATCTCGGTTCGAACCGGCAAATTGCAAGGAGCTGTTAGGCTTGCTCAGTAAACTGCGATTGATCAACGACCACAGGTGCCCCCGCCTAATCTTGGTGTGCAGGCAAGCGGTTGCAATGTGCCTTGTCATAGGGTTGGCCGTCAAGTCTGCTGCAGCGGCGGGCAGCCGACCGTTGAGGTTCGCGGTATTCGGTATCCAGACAGGCGCGGGCACGAGCCATCCGGTGGTTCTATTCTATGAGGGCCGTCAAAGGCGGATTTCGACTCAATGCACCGCACTAGGTAATTTCGTCACGACTTGGGGTGCGGTGGCTGCGATTGAGAGGGGTGGAGTGGTTGGACTGACGGCAAGCGGACGGCGTGAGGTCATCGCGCCGTCCCTGGGGCCCTGCGAGGCCTTTGCTGTCAGCAACAACGGTCTCCAACTTGCGGAAAACCTTGGTTATGCTGACGGCGTCTTCACAAGGCAAGCCCAAGATGGGCTGATCGTGAAGAGCATCCGTGATCACCAAGAGGTTATCCATTTTACAGCCGAAGACTTGAAGAAGCTCGGGCTTCAAGTGACAAGAGCGCGAATTGACGATGCGAACGTCGTCTTTTCGCCGAGTGGATCCGACGTCTATTTCGCCGCTCCGTCGGCGGGCGTGCTTGACGCCAGCGGTTCGCGTCCGTCCTGTACAGTAAAGTGTCCGTTGAAAGGTGGAACTCCTGCCGTGGTGGCAAGGGGAGCACCGATAGGCTTCTGTGGCACCAAACTAGTGACTTGGGACTCTTTCACATCAACTCTTAGATGCGCTGGGCATCTGAGGGCTAAGCCTTGGGCTCTGGTGTCAACTTGCGGCAAAATGATCTGGGTGCTCGAACAAGGAGTCGATTACGCGATGATAACCGGGTACACCGCCGAATTGCGCCGAACAGCTGAGCGGTTCAAGATACGTTCCATTCGTCGTGGGTTCTACGTCAGACAGTTTGTAGTTATTCCGTGACCGATGAGCT
>CAZUCK010000049.1:0-557 GCA_964619505.1 uncultured Fimbriimonas sp.
CACCTCTACCTCGGGGAAGTGGATCCGAAAGGTCCTCCGCATCCAAATCCAAACTGGCTTGCGACCGAAGCCAATCGCGAACTCTTCCACTCCCATCTTGAAGATCCTCGCGAACAGGTAATGGCCGTATTCGTGCGCAGCCACGAGTATGGTGATCATCACGAGGAAGACAACGCCGATTTTGAGCCACTCAAGAATGATCATGAAATTGGAAGGAAGACCTCATCTTTTAACGATGCATCGTGCAAGAGCGTTCCAATCACTGACCGGCACCCGATTCTAGGAACCCACTTGCCAGTTTCCGCGCTTCATCGTCGACGGCGCGTACGTTGTCCAAGGTGGCCCCGAGGCGTATGTGCCGTTCCAACAGTCTTCCACCCACTCGAGGGCGTTGCCCAGCATGTCGTGCAGGCCGAAGGAATTGGCGCGGAAGCTTCCGACCGGTGCGGTGAACACGTAGCCGTCGTGGCAATCGTGAACGTTGCCGCCCCAACTCCAGCTAGGAAGTCCCTCGCTTGCGTTGCGGTCCGCCACATTGGCATACGACCATGCCACCC
>CAZUCK010000049.1:567-17140 GCA_964619505.1 uncultured Fimbriimonas sp.
TGGGCTCGAGGGGTGTGTGCCGTTCCATCACGTATTCGACAATCTCAGGAATCTGGAGAAATCGTACTTTGCCTGCGATGAAAGCGTTCGCGGCATGTTCGTTCGCAGCATTCATTGCACAGGGCATCGTTCCACCGGCTCTCGAGCTCTGGACTGCAAGGTTTACGCAGGGGAAAGTTTCGTGGTCCACCGCCTCAAAAGTCAGGTCAGGAGTTTCGATCGGACTCCAAGGCTGCAGGTCGTTCCGCACGCGCTCCGGGTGAAGCAGAGCATCGAGGATCGGGAGTTTCATGTTGGGCCAGCCCATCTGCCCCAAAACGCTGCCGTCCTTGAACTTGACGAAAGAATGAACGATGCTCTGCGGGTGGATTACCGTTTGAACACGATCGATATCGATTCCGAACAGCCATTTTGCTTCGATCGTTTCTAGTCCTTTGTTCATCAGCGTCGCCGAGTCAATCGTGATCTTCCCACCCATGCGCCATGTGGGGTGGTTCAAGGCCCGGGCAACGGTCACATTTTGCAAATCCACCATCTTCTGACCCCTAAAGGGCCCCCCGGAAGCGGTGAGATACAGGGTGTCCACTTGATCCGGAGAGCTGCCCTGCAAGCATTGAAAGATTGCACAGTGCTCGCTATCGATTGGCGTCATCTTCACGCCGTACTCGCGTACGAGTGGCATCACCAATTCACCTGCCGCCACCAGGACCTCTTTGCTCGCCAAGGCTATGTCTTTGCGAGCCTTGATTGCTTCGATCGTCGGGATTAACCCGATAACGCCCGCCACGCTAACGATGACTGTGTCAGCTTGGTCCATGCAGGCTACGTCCGAGATGGCTTGGATCCCGCTTGGTAACTTGTCTGACTCGTCGTAGAGCGCAATTCGGTCGACGCTGAAACGCTCTGCTTGTTCTTGCAATAGACGTTGGTTGCCCTTGGCCGCGAGACCGACCACTTTCAACTTATCAGGGTGTGCTGCAATGACCTCAAGAGCCTGCGTTCCAATGCTCCCTGTCGAACCTAGCACAACCACGCTTTTCACTTTTCCATTGTAGCTGGGAGGCCTGGCGAGCCACACTTCCAAAATCAATACCAACATCCCCTTACGAACTTCGGCCCTGCCATAATCGTTCAATGGTCGAAGCTGCGAATCCGGACACACGCCTACGGCTGTCCGAAGCGCAGGCCACTGAACTCGTCCGGCAATTCGGCACACCGCTTTATGTCGTCGATGAACGTAATTTCCGTGATCGCATTCGGCGCTACCGGGCCGCGTTTCAGGCCGCCGCGGATGGCTCAGAACTTTCCTATGCCAGCAAGGCAAACAGCACCTTGGCTCTGCTCGCCATCGCCCACCAAGAGGGGTGCAACATCGACGTTGCAAGCGAGGGCGAATTGCGAGCGGCCGTCCGAGCAGGCGTTCCTCCCGGGCGGTGTCATTTTCACGGCAGCAACAAGACCGCCGCGGAACTGCGCTTTGCTCTGCAACAGGGCATCGGACAAATCATCGTCGACAACCTCGAAGAAATTGCCGTCCTTGCCGAGCTGCAACCCCAAACTGAATTGCTGCTTAGGCTCGCTCCAGGTGTAGACCCGGTAACCCACGCGAAGATCTCCACCGGCCAGGCTGACACGAAATTCGGTCTTAACATCGCGAACGGCTCTGCGGAAATTGCGCTGGCAAAGTGCATTGGCATGAGACTCAACGTCGTTGGGTTCCATTGCCACGTGGGGTCACAGCTGCTGGATCCGGCTGCTCAGAGGGCGGGCGGAGAAGCACTTGCGCTCTTCGCCGTCGCAATGAAAGCGAGGCACGGCTTCGCAACGCATCTCTTGAACCTGGGCGGCGGGCTCGGCGTGAACTACACCGATGGCGACAATCCCATGCCGGTGGAGGAATATTGCCGCCTCGTCGTTCAAGCTACTTCAACCGCATTGGATGGTAGCGGACTTTGTCCGAAGTTCGCCCAAGAGCCGGGCAGATCACTCGTCGCTGAAAGTGGCGTCTCTTTGTACCGCGTCGGAGTCATTAAGAAGGTGCCAACGCGAGAGGGTCAGCGAACGTACGTCAGCGTGGATGGGGGACTCAGTGACAACCCCCGACCGGCCCTATACGAAAGTCGGTACACCGTTGAACGAGTCGGAGCGGGCGCGGCTCAAACCATGGTCTACACCGTAAGCGGTAAGCATTGCGAGACGGACACTTTGTTCAGGGACGTCCAACTGCCCAGCGACCTTAAGCCTGGAGATATCCTTCAGGTACTGAGCACCGGCGCTTATAACAGCTCAATGGCCAGCAATTATACCAGGTACCCACGGCCCGCGACGGTTCTAATCCGGTCGAATGGCGCCTTTGATCTCGTCCAAGAGCGGGAAACATGGGAACAGATGTTCACCCGCGAGAGGCTGCCAACCGATATGGGGCCGAAAGCCTGATGCAGCACTCCGAGCCCACGACAGTGGTCGCCACCTTGATCGTGTTGTTCCTCGGCATCGGATTTCACGAGTACGCTCACGCCAAATTCGCGGACCTGGCCGGCGACCCCACACCGCGGTACTTCGGAAGGGTCACACTCGATCTCACGAAGCATTTCGAGTTGATGGGCACGATCATGATGATTGTGATGACGGTGAGCGGATTCGGGTTTGGGTGGGGGAAGCCTTGTCCCATGAACCCCAGCAAAATGCGAAACCCCAGGTGGGACCACTTTGTTGCGGTCCTCGCGGGCCCGGTTTCGAATCTCGTTCAGGCTCTGGTCTACGGCACAGTGTTTCGCATCATCCTGGCCGCCGGCAGTTCAGCGTTGCTCGTAGACAGATTCGCTGGAAATCTGACCTTCGTGGGGCTCCTGCTTCAATCCGGAGTCATCGTCAACTTGACCTTATGCGCCTTTAACCTGATTCCGCTTGGCCCTCTCGACGGGCATTGGCTTGTGGGAGCATTTTTGCCGCCCCAAGCCCGGCTTCATTGGTACCGTTTCAACCAAACAACCGGTACCCTCATCCTTTTCGGAATCATCTTCTTGGGCAGCTCGTTGCTCAGCAAGTTCTTGGGTCCGATCGTAGGGATCGGATTCAAGCTCATAACGGGATTAGGCTAAGCAATGGCAGAACGTAAGCGACTCTTAAGCGGCATGCAGCCCACTCAACCAAAGCTGCACCTCGGTAACTTGGTTGGTGCGCTTAACAATTGGGTCAAGCTTCAAGACGAGTACAAGATCTACTGTTGCGTCGTCGACTGGCATGCCCTTACCACGATGGTGGAGGATCCTTCGGAAATCAACCGCAACAGCCGCGAAGTTGCCAAAGACTATTTGGCGGCCGGCATCGATCCCGACAAATGCAGTGTGTTTCTTCAAAGCCACGTCAAGGAGCACGCTGAACTTCACCTGCTCCTCAGCATGGTCACTCCAATCGGGTGGCTCGAGCGAGTGCCAACCTATAAGGAAAAGAAGCTGGAACTCAAGACGGAGAGCGAGCCCTATGGCCTCCTTGGATATCCCGTTTTGCAAGCGGCAGACATCCTCATGTACAAACCCTACGGGGTCCCCGTCGGAAAGGACCAAGCGCCCCATTTGGAACTCTCCAGGGAAATCGGCCGCAGGTTCAACCGTCTTTATGGCAAGGAGGTCTTTCCGGAGTTCGTCAACGTCATCGGGGACACACCGTTGCTCCTTGGCACAGATGGCCGCAAGATGAGCAAGAGCTTGGGCAACGCAATCTACATCGACGACACGGAGGACGAGACGGCGGCGAAGATTAAGGCGGCGTTCACCACGCCGACCAAAATCAAGAAGACGGACCCTGGAGTTCCGGAGACCTGTGCCGTTTGCAATTTGCTAAAGGTCTATTCGAACGAATGGAAAGTGCAGTGGGATGAGGATCGACAGGGAATCAGAGGCTGCATGCAAAACAAGACCGAGTGCATCGAGGCGGTCAACGAAGCCTTGCGACCCTTCCGACAGCGAAGAAGGCAACTGGACGATGCAACGGTGGAAGCGATCTTGGTGAAGGGTGGCGAAGAGGCCCGCGAATTTGCTTCGAAAACGATGGTTGAAGTGCGCGAGGCGATGAATCTTAGATGAACTCCGAAGACCCAATGGAACCGAAGACGAACCCTCCTGACCTCAGCCACGTCCAAGCCATCTATTTCGACCTCGATGACACCTTGTGCGCCTACTGGGAGGCCAGCAAGTACGCTTTGAACAGGGCCTTCGAACTTCACGGGCCTGTAGGCTACACCTCGGAGCAAATGGTGCTGCACTGGGCTTCCGCATTTCGTTCCTTTGGCCCGGTTCTCAAAAAGACCGGCTGGTACCCCATTTACCTAAAGACCGGCGAGCCGACCCGCACCGAGCAAATGCGCCTCGCGCTCCTTGAAATCGGCATCGTCGACGATGAACGGGCCCACCTGCTGAGCGAGACTTACGCAGTGGAGCGCGACGGCGCCTTGAAGCTATTCGACGAGACGAAGGCCGTTCTGGACAAGCTTCATGGGCGGTATCCCCTCGGCCTCATAACGAACGGTCCGGCCGACGTCCAAAGGCAAGAAATTGAGACCCTGGGCTTGATCGACTATTTCGACAACGTGTTCATCGAAGGCGAGATGGGGGAGGGCAAACCGAACCCAGCGGTGTTTGAGAGGGCCGCCAAGGCGGTTGGCGTGCCGTCGTCGAAACTCCTCTTCGTCGGCAACAGCTATTCGCACGATGTTCGTCCAGCTCTGGCTGCAGGTTGGCACGCCATCTGGGTTCGTCGGGCGACCGACGTTCCTCCCAGCGCGACCGAACCGGAAACCGCACCGCCCGGCTCCCCTATCCCCGACGCGACGACCGATGATTTGACGGACCTTCTCGCCATCCTCGGGATATAGTCATTCAATGCCGACGAGGCGCCTTATCATCGAGGGCAGAGTGCAGGGCGTTGGCTTTCGTGCTTTTGTCCTACGAACCGCCCTTGCACTTGAGATCAGCGGGGAAGTCTGGAATCAACGTGATGCCGGCGTGGAACTTGTCGCCGAGCATCCAGAAAAAGCCGTATTGGATCGCTTCGAAGCCGCTTTGAAAAGAGGGCCCGGCCGTGTTGATTCTATCCAAGCGGAGTCCATTGACATGCGCGGGTACCAAGGTTTCCAAGTTGCCGACACGCGATGACCGACAACCCAAGAAGGTGGAAAACATGTCGGCTGTATCACCGAAAAGTGTTGGACAATGATGGCGTAGTCACGTGCAATCGGGCCATTTTTCGCGTCCTACTCAGTAGAGCCGGCAAAGGCAAATGGCTCGTCGTCAGAACGGTATCCGCGAATGCTCAATGGAGAGCCGAATGGAAAACAAAGATCTGAATCCGCAAGATCGGCCAATGGAAAGTCCTCTTAGAGGGCTTCGCGACGAAGAAGCATCCGAATTGAACGCGAACGGATATGCCCTGTACTACCCACTCGTCTCAGAGTGGGAACACCCCGACGGGTTGCGTTTCGACCAACCTCGCGATTGAGGCTCTAATCCCTCGTCTGAAGCATGGACGGGGGATTGCCCTCCCTTTCACGGCGCTTGAAGGTCGGGGCGCTTGTTTCGACCTCAACCTTTGAAGAGGCTTTTCAGGATGAACAGGCTGTTCGCGGGCCTCTCGGCGAGTCGCCGAGTGAAATAGGGGTACCAGGCGTCTCCAAACGGGATGTAGATGCGAACCCTGTAGCCATCCTTTAGCAGGCTTTCTTGAAGGTCGCGTCGAATGCCATAGAGCATCTGATATTCGAAACGTCGACGATCGATGTTTCGATCAGTCACGTAACGATTCAGTTCCAAGATGATCTTCTCGTCTTGCGTAGCGATGGCGGGGAAGTTGCCCGCATCCAACAACCGCTTTGAAAGTGTCACGTAGGCTCCGTCGACTTTGGACTTATCTTGGTGGGCCACCTGCGGGCCCTCCAGATACGCTCCTTTCACGAGCCGGAGTCTGATCTTGTTCTCGATGGCCCACTCGACGTCTTCCGGGGTTCGATACAGGTAGGACTGGAGGACGGTGCCGGTGTTGGGGAAATCCTTACGCACTCGCTCGACCATTTTGATCGTTCGATCCGTGTATTCCGATCCCTCCATGTCTACGCGCACGAAGTTGCCTTGGTCCAACGCGACCCTCAGGACATCCCGGTAGTTTCTTTCCGCGAATTCGTCGCCTTGGTCGAGGCCGCATTGGGTCATCTTGATGGAGATGTTAAGGTCTTCTATTGCACCCGACATATAGCCCGCCGGATCGACCCGTTTGAACCCGGGCCGTACCGCGATGCGATCCAGCATGGCGACGTAGGTCGACTTGGCTTTCATGGCCTCTGCCTCAGACCTTGTGTTCTCACCAAGGTTGTCCAACGAGACGCTCATTCCTTTACCAAGCAACTGTTCGCTGGCCTCCATGGCCTCGTCCAATGTGTCGCCGGCAATGAATCGGTGGACCAACGGTTTGAAGAGGAACGATTTGCGAATGAGCTTCTCTACGGGCCGAAGCGAGGAAGTCTTAAGAATAATTGCTCGACCGATCATTGCGCGGCTGCAGTTTACTGCCATTCGATGAGGCGGGTACCTTGCTAAATGGACATGGCGGGTCAAATCAAAAAGCTTCTGATCATACGCCAAGACAAGCTGGGTGATTTGGTGACGACGACGCCCGCCTTAAGGGCCGTCAAGTTGGCCCGGCCGGACCTCCACGTTACTGCGTGGATACCGCGCGCCCTGGAGCCCGTTTTACGTCACAACCCAAATGTGGACGCCGTCGGTTTCACGACTTACCGCCCAGATTTCAAGCTGTGCGCGCAACATGTGAGGGAAATCCGCGATCAGCGTTTCGACGCTGTGGTCTTCGTCAAGAGTCGCGCGGGCACCCACATCCCTCTCACTTGGTTTGCCCGCATCCCTCAACGGGTCGGATCGACCCGAAAATCCTACGGCCGGTTCCTGACCCGGAACCTCGCCCTTGACTGGGACGAAATGCACGAGCACGAGGCTGAGCTTAGTTACCGCGTTCTGGAGGCCTGCTTGGGTCAAAGCCTGGAGCGCCTGCCGATGGAAGTTATGGCCGGCAAGGTCGACGAGGAACAAGCTGCTGAACTGGTCGGGAGCGTCGAAGGATATTTCTGCGTTCACCCCGGCACAGGGGGAACCTGCCGCCCCTGGCCGGAAGAAAGGTACGCGCAGGCGATTCGAGATATCTACCGGGGAACCGGTTTGACGTGTCTCGTCACCGGCACTTTGGAAGAAGCCGAGCTTGCACAGCGGCTTGCCGAGGGCGCCGGAGAGATGGCTGTGAGCGTCGCGGGAAAGACATCGATTCTCTCCCTGGCAGCGCTCCTTAGAGGAGCGAAGATGGTCTTGGTGGGATCGACGGGCACTCTGCACCTGGCCGCTTCTCAACAGACTCCGTGCTTGCTCATCGAACCGACTCCCGATTCAGCTCAGCGCATCGCCAAATGGGCGCCCTGGATGTCTCCCCACCGAGCGGTCGGCGCTCAGGATGTCTGTGCGGGCTGCAACCATATCCATTGCCATCAGACAGGTAAGCATTGCGTAGAGTCCATTGAGCCGAGCATGGTCGTCGAAGCGGCACTGTCGATGCTGAAAGGGGGAGTCCAGAGCAATGTCTAGGAATGAATTTGCTACGGACGAGGTGCCCGACACCCCTGCTGCTCCTCGGATCTCGGTAGTCATTCACCCCCTTAATGAAGAACACAATTTGAGCCTATGTCTGGCTTGCGTCAAACCTTGGGCCGACGAGATCATTGTCAATGACCAGCGGAGCAACGACCGATGCGTTGATGTTGCCCGCTCGTTTGGGGCTCAGGTGTTTGTCAAAGAGCGTTCCGAGGACGATCCCATGAAGAACTTCTCGCTCTCCGAAGCCACCGGAGATTGGGTGCTGGTCATCGATGCCGATGAGATGGTTCCCAGGGCGCTGAGTGAAAAGCTCATCGAGTTTGCAAGGTTCTCGACCGCCGACATCCTTCTGCTTCCGCGAGAGAATTTCTTTGCCGGGAAGATTATGCGGGCCACGGGATGGGGGCCGACACAGGACTACCAAATGAGGTTCTTTCGGAGGGGAGCGGTCCAGGCGCGCCCCATAGTGCACCACGCGCTGCATGCGGTCGATGGCGCATCGATGGAGCGTCTGCCCTACCAGTCGGGTTGTGCTCTGGTGCATTTGATGGCTCTTAGCATGCGCGACCAGATTGAACGAACGAATTTGTACACTACGTTTGAACTGAAGCGCAGCAAATATCAAGACCGTGCACCTGGCAAGTTGGAATCCCTGTGGAGGGCGTTTCGCTGGTTCTGGTTGCGCTATGTTCAAAAAGCCGGTTACCTGGATGGTTGGCGCGGTTTTTACCTGTCCCTGCTGATGGGTTTTTATACGCTTGCCATTGACGCCAAGGTCACGGAAAAATCCGAGTTTCAATCCGAGGAAGCCGTAAAGCGGACGTACGATTCAGTGGCACACAAGTTGTCCGCAGAATACAAGGCTAATAGAGAAGTTTCAAGAGTTCCCGGGCCCTAGGTTCGTACCCGTAGGCGTCAAGATGTCGATCAGCGTGCCCTACCACGTCTTGATATAGGGATGAGTTTTCGATCAATGTTCGAGCAATAGATACGGCATCAGAAACCTGGAACGCATCGCGAACCGTGGCATTCGGAAATAGATCACAGGCGTGTCCCGTGTTGGACGTAGAGATGATTGGCACGCCGAGCGCGGCCGCGTCTAGGACGAACCTTGCCCAGGTATATCGCGGGTCGAGATTCATCCATAGGTAGCATCCGCCAACCTCTCGAAAGTAGGGCTCACCGGGAGTGTTGAAATTCACGATGCTGCCTTCAGGCAACTGCGCTGCGACTCTTCTGAGGTCAAGGCCACGGGAAATTTCGCCCGCTTTGAGAAAACGGGGAAGGTTCTTTGGTGTCCTCGAGACCTTCGGAGCATGCGCTCTGATTGTAAGCCCAGTCCGTCGAGCTGCCTCAATAGAAGCTACGCGATTAGATCTCGGGCAGACGAGCACCTCTTTTCGTCGCTCCTCAACCGGAGTCCGCAGGCTGCGCATGAAATCGACAGGATAAGGAATCCCGACGTTCTCAACGCGTGCTCGTGTTACGGACCGAAAGAAATCCGTCGTGTTACGATTGATGGTCATAACCAAATCGGAAGCATCGAGGGCTCGTCTGAGGCCAGGTAGCTCATCGAGATACCACTCTCCGGGGCCTTCAATCAGAGAAGCCCACTTTATGTGGGGAGGACGATGTTCAGCCAACTCGGCATAGGCTTCGATGAACGTGGGAAAGAGATTGGCAACGACGAGGTCGTATTCGCGAAGATCAGCGGGTACTGGTGGTCTGCCTCCCCAGTAGTCGCCTTGCAAGGCAACGATCCACGCATCCGCCCCACTTGAGTGTTTGAAGGCTGGCGGCGGCGACGCGTGGTTCCACCTGCCGGGAAACTCATTCAGCATTAGCGCACGTGGCGCGTCCTTCATCCAATTCAGCATATCTCGTTGATATCACCGGGATCAGTCTTCAGATCGCTTCCAAAATACGTTCCTGTTCAAGAAACCCAAGAAGCAACTCTTCGTATTCGACATAAGTCGAACACGCGGTCAGCCTGTTCCGCAACTGCGAAGCCCCATACGCGCCTTTGATATACATTGGAATCTGCCCGCGCAACGCGCGGCATGCTCGAATTTCGGCATCCTTTGGATCGTTTAGGGCTTCGGCTTCAATCATCAATTGTAGGTGCTCGAGGGCCACTTCGATGCGCTCGCCCAGCGCTGGTTCCGCAGCCAATTCTTGGTGCATCAGGCCGGCTCGGATGCGCCCTAGAGCCCACGGATTTGAGATGGCTGCGCGTCCAACCATCACTCCGTCACATCCAGTCTTGGACATCATCGTAATCGCATCCTCAGGAGTCTTGACATCCCCGTTTCCGACCAAAGGCACTTGCACTGCCGCTCTCATTTGCTCGATGAGTTGCCAGTCCGCCTGGCCATCAAAGCCTTGCTTTGCGAACCGCGCATGAAGCGTGATCATTTTCGCACCGACGTCTTGAAAGCGCCTAGCCAGTTCAGGCGCCGCGAAGAGCTCGTAATCCCAGCCTGCCCGCACCTTGACCGTGACCGGCACCTTGACGGCATTCACCACGGCGGCAACGATCTCCTGGGCCAGAACTGGATCCTTCAACAGCGCCGCGCCGGAACCCGTTTTGCAGACCTTGGGCACCCAACAACCCATGTTGATGTCCACAATGTCCGCGCCCATCTGTTCCGCGATGCGCGCAGTTTCCGCCATGACGGCGGCGTCGCCGCCGAAGATTTGAATCCCCAGGGGGTGCTCTTCGGGATGAACTTTCATCTTGTGGAGCGTCTTGGTGGCGCCGTAGTGGATCGCCATCGCGCTCACGAATTCGGTGAACATCAATCCAGGCCCGCCGATTCGCTTGGCAATGAGCCGGAAAGGCAGATTCGTCACGTCTTCCATTGGGGCGAGGAGAAGCGGTGGATCCACTTTGACGTTGCCTACGAAGAACATTCCATCCCATTATGGCGGTTGCCATCCTTCGACCCAATGGGACGGCTCGGTACCGATCATCCCATTTGCGATAGACTCCTCCGCATGGCGAAGGTCTACATCGGACTGTCCGGCTACTCTTACAAGCCTTGGCAAGGGGAGGGAAGGTTCTACCCGCCGGAGCTGAAGCAACGGGAGTTCTTGGACTTCTATTCGAAGCGCTATGAGGCGGTGGAGATGGACGGCACCTGGTATCGCATGCCGGGCGAGGAAGCGGTCACGAACTACCTTGCCGGTGCCCCAGAAGGTTTCAAGTTCTGCTTCAAGGCTCATCGGCAGGTGACACACATGGCCCGCCTCAAACCGGAGGCAATAGAACCCTTGAAGTTCATGCTGAAGAGGCTCGAGCCGATGCGCGTTAAATTGGGCCCCATCCTCCTACAACTGCCGCCCAACCTGAAGAGGAGCGACGAAAGGCTCAAAGCATTTCTGGCTGAGCTTCCCAAGGAGATTCCCGCGCAGAAGCAGTGGGCGATCGAGTTCAGAAACGACACCTGGGATGAACCGGAGGTCGAAACGATACTGAAAGACCACAACGTGGCTTGGGTGGCCGCAGACACGGACGAGAAGGCTGCCCAGAGGCGGGACACCGCCGATTTTTGCTATGCGAGATTGCGACGTAGCGAATACGACGTGGATCGACTCGCCGACTGGTCGAGCTACTTTCTCGGAAGAGGAAAGGACTGTTTCGTGTTCTGCAAGCACGAAGACGAAGGTTCGCCGTGGATCTGGGCGGATCAGCTTAGGAAGAATTGCTCTTAGACTGATTGCTGGCCGTGATCGCATCATGGGACAAACTGACGATCGATGATGGAACGAGGAAGGAGAGAGTCGGACCCCAGTCACGGGTGGCGAACCAAGGGCGGTCTCGAAACGCCCCTCGTGGGTCGATTCTTTGGTGAGAACAAGCGTCTGACCTTCGCGCCGCCGCGATGGTATGACCTACTCGTCGTCATTTGCTTAGTTGGTGGCCTTAGCCTGTTGCTCGCCTCGTTTGGAATCATCCGAATGGACGTGTTCGAGGGTTATCAGGAGATCGTCATGTTCGCCGGCTTTGCCGTGGCGCTGGCCGGCATTTGGGGGGCAATGTCCAATGAGCGCATGGCGTGCGACTTGCGGGCAAGGACTTACGCTCGTCTCGAGGGCCAAGGAATCAGTAAGAGGGTCACGCGCGGCAGCTTGAACGAGTTGCACGGGCTCGTTTTGACTTCTCAAGAAATCCCGATCCCCAGCATTGGTGGACGAGCTGTGATCTATCGCCTCGTTCTGTATTGGAAGCACTCGAAGGAACCCCTTTTGATCGTTGCGAGAGACCACCGTTCCGTCCCATTCGGGCAGCCTCTGAACGCCGCTGCCGGACTGATCGCGCACGTCGGCCAGCGTTATGCGAAGGCAATGGCGATTCCGTTCTATGACCATTCATTCGTCAGCAGTTCGGGGCCCCTAGCCGTAGTTTGAGCTCTGAAAAGCCCAGTATAATTGCTAGGTTATTTGCAGGCGATTATAGTGGATTTCACACTAATTCAAGAAATCCCGCCTCTTTGCGAGTGTTTTGGACGAGGTAACCGGAGAAGCCAGTGGCGCTGAGAAACGTCCCAGGAAGTGAGGGGTTGTGCTCGATTTTGAACTCGATTGGGTGAGGCAGCGGCATGGCATCCGTCCCTCATTGCGTCAGATTTGGGCGTTTTCAAGAGCGAACCGGAGACGCCAACCACTGCAACAGTCTAGGTTTCGCACTTTTTGGTTCGGCCGAACGTCTCCAATTCAGGCACCAGAACCTGCGCTTAGATGACATCTGTGGTTTATAATTGCGTGAGCGGTCACTGGCGTCTTTCTTGCTGTCTGTCAAGTTAGTGCTGTGTCAGTGGATCGTCCGGTTTGAGAGGTGCGTTGATCGTGATGGGTTTGACAAAGATCGTCGTTAAGGGCTGGCTCCTGACCTTTTGTGTTTTGGCGTTCGGCCTCGCGGGCATCGCTGATGCCCAGGAAGGCG
This sequence comes from uncultured Fimbriimonas sp., assembly GCA_964619505.1. Lineage (GTDB taxonomy): Bacteria > Armatimonadota > Fimbriimonadia > Fimbriimonadales > Fimbriimonadaceae > JBBQMJ01. The sequence goes on from CAZUCK010000049.1 coordinate 13,159, forward strand.
CGAACCACAAGTCGCCCAAGTTCACTTTGACCGCAGCACCTAAGAGCACCTCCTTGGGTCTCAAATCAACCCCTGCAACGCCGGAGCAGAACAAGAAATTCACGGACAGAATTCACCGAAACGATGGTGCCTTTGTTGAAAACAAGGGGCAGTGGCGAGGGGACGGACGCTATTTGGCGCGCTCCCAGAACCTTCGGGTATGGCTGACTGAAAAGGGTTGGTTGCTCGACTACTTCAAGCAAGCCAAACAGGGCAAACAAGTTGGTTCGACAGGTCAGGTTGTGTCCATGGAGTTCGTTGGTGGCAACGTGAATCCAGTCATGGTTCCCGAGGCTCCGAACGGCAGTACCCGCGACTATATGGGGCCGGTGGAAAAGGGCAAGATCGCGTCAGTCAAAGCCTATGGGCAGGTCACTTCAAAGGAAGTCTATAAAGGCGTTGATGTCAGCAGCTACATGGACCATGGGCAAACCAGGTTCGATTTCATCGTCCAGCCAGGCGCCGACCCAAGTCAGGCAAGGATGCGGTTTGCGGGTTCGAACGGCATAAGTGTCAACGATAAGCGTGAGCTGGTGGCCAAGACGAACGTGGGCGACCTCAACTTCGGCGGGCTGAAGGCATATCAGTACGAAAAAGGGGCAGTCGTGCCCGTTGCCGTTTCCTTTGATTTGCTTGAAAAAGATGTTGTGGGCTTTAAGCTTGGCGATTACGACAAGAGTAAGCGGTTGACCATTGACCCGGTCGTCTATGGCAGCTACTATGGCGGCGACGACGGTTGGGACGAAGTTCATGGAGTGGCCACCGATCAGAACGGCGGCGTTTATGTGACTGGATATACGCAGTCTCCGTCGTTCCCAAAGATCGTGGGTCCCTACGGGTTCCGATTGATGAGCAACCGGGACGCATTCATGACCAAGTTTCAAGGTGATGTCTACAGTCACGACTACGCCGCGTACTATGGCGGTAACGACGATGATTCCGGTGATTGGTTGCAGGTCGACCCCAATGGCGACATTTGGGTCGCCGGATCCACCAAATCGAACGATTTTCCCGGCAACACCAATCCGAACATCAACTATTTGAGTGGAGATTCGACGCCCGGTGACCTCGCCAACGGCGGCACCTTTGATCTCATTTACACGCTCAGCAACGGAGCGACTACGTTCATTACGCTTGCGTACAACGCGTCGGCCCTCGATGTTCAAAACGCCTTGGTTGCCAAGCTTGGACACGGTGGCGAAATCACCGTGACGGGCAGTTCGATGCCCGACGGTTCCATGACCATTACGCTTCCACACTCGCTTCCGGGTGCGTTGAGCGTGGACAGCTCGGGGACATGGGCGGAATTTGTGGCCCCTGCGGGCAACGCCGTGGTTTCGTCCTTTGGAACTCCGTCTCCCACAACGTATCTTTTGAGGCAGACTGCAGGTGCGGTCACCGCTGGTACGTTCGTGTTGACGGCGAGCGATGGTGGTGCGTTCAATTTCACGACGGCTCCCTTGGCCTTCAATGCCACCGCCGCGCAAATTCAGGCTGCATTCGTCACGGCCGGCGCTCCGGTCGGATCAGTCATTTGTGATTCCGTTGGAGGTGGCGTGTTGCCGGCCAATGGTGTCGCAATCATGTTCACTCAGAACAGTGTCACTTCGCTGGACTTGGTGAACGCGGGGTCCACGGCATTGACGGGCGGCACCTATTCGGGCACTCAAATAGCCAACGTCGGGCTCACCTACGACCCTTCGGGCTCTGTCCCAACCTCGGGATTTTTTGGCCTTCAGGTGTTGGGTCAAGCGGTCGCCCAGAACCAGCAGGTTCCAGCCATTCAGTTCAATACGAGCGGGCCCCAGCTGCAGACGATATTGAATGCTCTTGGAGGCGGCGTCGGCCAGACTCTGTTCGTCCAGGTCATTCCTGGCCCGGGAGGAGTCACCACACTTCCGTTGGCGACGCTCGTCGTCGAATCCCTCAACAACGCTGCCAGCTTCGCCGCCAGTGTGTTCGTCGACAACTCAACCGTGCATCCTCGAGCAAATTTTGGAATGACGAAACCTTCAAACAGGTTCATCATGCGCTGGAAAAATACAGGCCTCTCCAGCATACAGTCGCTGGATCCCGAAGTAGGAAACGAGAAGGCCATCGTCATTGGATCGACCAGTGATTTCGACATTGCTGGCTTCGCAATCAGAAAGCAGTTGGATGGAAGCGGAAGGGTCGTCATCGACCTCGCCGGCGAAGCGCCGGCCGGTATCACCGGCCTGGGAGGCTTCTCCGGACAAGACAGCTTTCTGCTGCAATACCTGTTTGACCCTGCCGCGGTTGCGCCAGGGCTTACGATGGATCCAACGGTCAGCAGGTACATTGGCGACGATCCGAGTGTGCCCATTGCCGTTCAGGGGATTGCGTTGGACTCGGTTGGGAACATCTACATCGGCGGTACGGCATTGTTCTTTAACGGTACGGTCGACACGTCTGTAACACCCATCTTCGTTACGACTCCAAACGTGTTCGCGAACATATCAAACGCCGCAAATGGCCGTTTGCTTCGAAATGCGGACTGGTTCCTCAGAAAATATAATCCATCGGGCACGTTGCTTTGGTCAGGTCTCATCGGCGGTGATTTCTCTGACTTTGCTGGCGGCTTGGCAATGGACATTGACGGTTCAGTGCATCACGTGGGCTCCTGCGTAGCAGTTGATGCGAACGGCGATGCTTACATCACCGGCATCGCCTCTTCCTTCGACTTCCCAAGAACGCGCGGAGTGTTCGGCGAGGTGTTTGGGAACAATCCTTTGATGGCCGTCACGAAGGTCAGTTCCGATGGTTCACAGATTCTCTACAGCACTCACCTCAACTCCTCATCTGGAAATGTCTGGATGCGAAGTTCCAGCACCGGCGTGCTGATTTCGGGTGCGGAGCCTGGCGGGATCTCAGTTGATGCGAGAGGCAATGCGTACGTTGCCGGAAACGTGCGTCCCTGGTCCGAGGCTTTTGCTCACCCGCCTCCTGCCGATCTCACCACGAGCCGTCCGACCGGTCAAAGCCCATCAACGATTGCGGTGACAGCGGATGCAACGCAAGGTGCTGCCGGCATCACAAACACGCCAGACATGGCGACTCAGGACGGGTTCCTAAACGTACTGAACTCGACTGGCACCGCTCTCGTCTTTGGCACGTACATTGGCGGCAATCTGGACGAAGAGATTCGACAGCCGTACGTCGACAATTTCGGCGACTGCTGGGTTGTAGGGTTCACGGATAGTGTGCGTTCCTACTGGAGACAGGTCCCGAACACGCCCAACAACAGAATCGTGGCGAGGGGAGCTCTTCCCGCTGGATTCATCACCGGCTTGGCGTTCAAATCAGGGCCCGACGACTCTTTGTTCCTGGACGGATTTAAGGGAACGGTGGCCTACGGCACGTTGGACAACGGCCTCTTTGGCCCTGGTGCCCCGTTGTTCATCCACGATGTGGGATACGGTCGTGATGGGTTTGTCGTGCGCTATCGATTGGGTCTACCTGTCGTCAACAGCGTCACTTTCGACTCTGCAACCCTCGCAGGCGGCCTCGGTTCAACGACCACGGGCCACATTAATCTTAGTGGCGGCGCTCCAGCCGGCGGCATGCCGGTTCTGGTGACTTTGAGTAGCACGAACGCGGCGTCTCTCAGTAATGCAGCGCCCGTCGGCCAAACGGTGGTCACCATTCCAGCGGGGGCGACTACGGGCAACTTCTCAATTTTCACCTCGGCGGTGACCGACTTGGTCAACGTCGACGTAAAGGCGGAATTCGAAGAGGACTTCAAGATCGGAAGGCTGGTCGTGGCACCGTGGCTCCAACAGTTTGCCGTGACGCCCAATTCGATCGTCGGCGGAAACAGCGCTGTTGCCCAGGTGCGGTTGTTCCAAAACGCCCCGAGTCCCGGCATCACGATCATTCGCGGCGAGCCGTACATTCTGCCTGTAAAGCTTCGTGCGCTGGATCG
>CAZUCK010000050.1:0-14661 GCA_964619505.1 uncultured Fimbriimonas sp.
TCAGCGATGTATAACCAGTTTTAGGCGATAAGCCTTCCAAGTGGAACGCCGACACATACGGCCCAATCTGAATTCCCTTTGCCGAGTAATTCCCACTCGAGTCCGTGGCGGCGGTTGGGACCGTCGAATTCGTATTCGTGTTGACGATCGTCACCGTCACCCCTCCTAGAGGCGACTTATTGGATTCGTCGGTAACGTTTCCGTGGATCGATCCTGTCGAAGGAATGAGTGCCACATTTTGCGTCGTCATCGTACCGGCAGTTAATGAGGCTAACAGCGCTTGCGTCGTATAGCCCTGGGCCGAGTAGGTTACGTTGAAGATGCCGACACCCAACGGAATGACGAAGGTTCCATCGATCAAAGTCTGAGCACTCCCCGCCGTGCCACCAAAAGCATCAGTGACCACAACGGACACACCGCTGAGCGGCGCTCCAGTGATTCGGTCCGTCACCGTCCCAACCAAGGACGCACTCGAACTGGGCAAGCTCACGGAAACCGCGTTGGGCCCGGAGGCAAACACGGTGTTCGCGGTGCCCGTTCGCAGGTCGGCCGAAGTGGCTGTGATCGTGGCCATCACGCCGACCGGCTGTCCGGAGAACGACACCGAACCTGTCGGGCTCGTGATGCCCGACGCGCCCTTAGAACCATCGGCATAGGCAATGGTCACGGTCGCACCACGCAGGTATGGAGACTGGCCGTCAAGCACCGTCACCGTGACGTCGGCAAGCTGTTGAGCGCTTGGCGTCATCGAAGCGTTAAGGGTCGTCGTCAGCGCTGGGAAGGCCTGGGCGGTCAGGTTGAGGGTCTGATAGCCCGACAGGGAGAAGGTCACCGTGTAGGATCCTGCGGAGAGTCCTGACACTGCATAGGCACCCTTGAAATCCGTCACCGTGGATGCGACTGGCACAGAGTTCCAATCCACAACGGATATGGATACGCCCGGAAGGAACGTCTTACCGTAGGTGACGGAACCGGAAATGGCACCCGACGATGTGCCGCCACCCAACTGGACGGTCACAGTGTTGGCCCCCGCGACGAAGCTTTGGGTCACCTGACCCGACCGGCCATCCGCCGTCGAAGCGAATATCGTCGCCGTCGAGCCGACGGGCTGCCCTGAGAAGGAGACACTGCCGCCCTTGAGGCCAGTCGTACCACTTGCGCTCGGAGAGCCGTCGCTGTAGCTGACGGTGACGGTCGCGCCTGACACTGGGACATTGGAGGCATTGACGACATTCACAGTGACGTCCGCGGTTGACATCCTCAGAAGGGAAACGTTTTGCACCGAATCCAGGGAAACGTCCAACGTCTGCTGGGTGTATCCGCTCAATGAGAACGTCAACGAATAGCTGGGATCGGTTAGACCCGTGAACGAGTACGATCCGTCTGGGCCTGTGTATCCAATCGCTGCCGGTTTGCCCGACAAGACCTGGATGGAAACGCCGGCCAGCGGCTGGCCGGTGGCGCCATCCGTAACCACACCGGAGATCGAATCGCTGGAAGTGGTCAGCGGAAGGGTGATGTAGACGCGGCTGTTGGTCGAAAAGCCAGCTGGGAAGGTCAAGGTCGTGGAACGACCGGAGCCGTCGCCAGCCGTCGCTGTGACCGTGGCGGCCACGCCTAGGGGCTGGTTCGAGAACGCGACGTCGCCACCTTTACCGGTGGTTCCCGTGGCGGACGGCGAGCCATCGGCGTAGGTGATGGCCACTTGGTCGAACACACCGCCCATGTATCCGTCATAAACAAGGACTTGGACGGTCGAGGTCACGGGCGGATTTGGAACGAGAGCCGCAGATGCGTCAGCCGATGTGCCCGGTGCCACGACGACACCGGCGATCGTTTGCGTCTGATAGCCTGAAAGCGCAAATGTGACGGAATACGTGCCTTCGTCGATGGCTTTGTCGGAATATCCGCCGGCTTTGGTCGTGACCATCGAGGTTGCTACGTTTCCGTTCGAGTCAAGAACGGTTACGCTCACCCCTGCAAGAACGGCCCCGGTGCTCGCGTCGGTCACGGTGCCTCCGATGGCGCCGGATTGGAGCGGCAAAGTTACGGTGACGCCGACGCTGTTCGCACCCGCGGAGAATCCCGTTGAGAACAGTTGTTGGCCGGTCCTGCCAGAGCCATCCAGCGCGGTCGCTTGAACGGTCGCCGTCACTCCCGTCTCCTGGCCTGTGAACTGCGCTTGCCCATTGGCGTCGGTCGAAATTGGGCCAGCCGAAGTCTTGTCTGCGTAAGAAATCGTGACCGAACTCGGCACGGCGCTCTTGGTGATGCCATCCACAACTGAAACGTTGACGGTGGCCGTAGGAACCTGCACGACTGGAGTCATAGAAGCCGGCACACTCGTTGGAAACGGCGCAGTCACAGCAACTCCGTTGATGGTCAGCGTTTGGTAGTTGGCCAACGTGTAGACGACCGAATACAGGCCATTTGCCAAGCCCTGAAGGTTGTACTGGCCGATTGGGTCCGTCGTCGCCGTTGCCGCGACGAGGTTCATCGTGTCACGAGCAACCACATTCACTCCAGCAAGCGGTATTCCGCTCTGGGCATCCCTGACGATGCCGGTTATGACGCCGGAGCCGGATTGTGTTGTGGGCAACGCCAAATGAATCGTGTTCACACCTGGCCCATAACCCTGTGGGAACGATTGAGTTGCCGTTCGATTGAGGGGGTCCATCGAAACGGCTGTTACAGTGGCCGAAACACCCGACGGTTGGTTGAAGAATGAGACGAAGCCAGAACCGTTTGTGGGAAGCGGCCCAGCCGACTTTCCATTGGCGTAAGAAATGCTGACCGTCGCGGCGGCGGGAATTCCGGTCGCGGCCTCGGTGACGGTCACGTTCACGGTTACGCTGGTGGAACTCAATCCAACCGACTGAGTGGTGGCGAGGCCCGCCTGAACGAGTACCTTGGGATCGACCATCGACTGGTACCCCGGAACGCTGAACGTGAGGTTGTATACCGTCGCAGGAAGGTTGAAGGAGTAGCTTCCGTCCGCCGCCGTCGTCGTCGTGAAGGTCGACGCGCCCGAATAGTCGGTCGCCACGACGGTGACACCCGGCAGGGGAAGGCCGGTGAATGCGTCTGAGACGACGCCCCCCAGCGTTCCGTTGAGGGACGGGAACGTCATCGTGAAGGAATTTGCTCCAGGCGCAAAGCCGCCGGGCACTTGAAGCGTGGCGGTTCTGCCGGAGCCGTCTTGATCGACCGCTTGCAATGTTGCGCCTAAGCCGGACGGCTGGTTGGCCAATTGGGCCAAGCCGGCACTGAAGTTCGCGAATGCCTGGGCGCTCGTCGTGCCGTCGCTGTAAACGATCTGGACGTACGAACGCGTGGCGGGCAATCCGTTACTTCCGTCAAGCAGAGTGACGTTGACGAGCGCCAAGCTCGTAGCCAATGAGGCTGGCTCAGCGGTGTTGCCGCCCGGTTGTACGATGGCGCCACCCGTGGAACTGGTTTGGTAGTTTGCCAACGAGAATGTCAGCGAATAAGTGCCCTGCTTAAGACCCGGGACGGTGTAACTGCCGTCAGGGCCCGTAAGCGTCGACGCGATGACGTTGTCTGATGCGTCAAGGATTGCAACCATGACGCCGCCAAGCGCACCGCCGCCCGAGGCGTCGGTCACGATGCCTGAGATGGAACCCGTGGGGAGCGGAGGCAATACGATGGATACCGAGTTGGTTCCCGACACGAATCCGCTTGTGTTCGCGCTTGCCAAGCGATTGAAACTGTCGTTTCCAACAGCGGTGATCGTTGCCGCCACTCCGACTGGTTGTTTGGTGAACGAAATGAACCCGTTGCCGTCCGTCGCACCAGTCGCGGAGGTGCCGTTGGCATAATCGATCGTAACCGCTGCACCGGGGGCACCGGCGCCCGAAGTGTCCGAAACCGTGACATTGACGGTTGAAGTTGGGGGCGGAGCGATGGGCGTTAGTGTTTCCGTAGGCACAGCGCCGCCACCCGATGCCAGGGTCACAATCTGAGAAGCGCCCACGTAACCCGCAAGCGCATAGGTCAAGGTGTAGGAACCGGCGGGCTCATTGGAGAAAGAGTAAGATCCGTCAGCCAGACTGAACGTCGATCCAAGGGGGGTGTTGCTCGCGTCAGTGAGCGTGAGCGCGACACCACCAAGCGAGGCGCCCGATGTGCTTTGCACTCGGCCCGTGAGATTGCCGAGGATGATCGGAGGCGCGACCACAGTGGTCGTCACCTTTTGAACTTGATTGCCATCCACAAAAAGGCTGATGTTTTCCGTATGGGGCCATTGCTGGGGGTCGATAACCGAGTCGCCCGGAGGGGCGTTGCCGGAGCCGGAGGCATGGTGCTGGGGCAGTTGCCAGGTGTAGTGCACTGCGAATGGGTTCGGATTGTGGATGGTGTATGCAGTTTCATCCTTGACATTGTTCTTGGCCACTTCCGTGCCGGTAAGCGAGGGCACGAGTTGGGCGTTGATCTCTACCGTCTGGCCGTCAACGAGGACGAAAGTTGAGAGAATGCCTTGCAAAAACCCTGGTGTGCTGAAGGTCACACGATACGTTCCCGCCGCAAGACCCGATATCGAATATGCACCGGTTGAGTCCGTCTGGCCGACGGCCAGCACTTGCTTGGGAGTCGCCGGGTTTGCGACCATGACAAATGCATTTGCAATGGGGCCAACAGGAGCGTCCGGCCCTTTTACGGTGACGCTGCCGACAATGCTCGACGAGGCCAGCGCCCACTGAAGCAACGACAAAAACAGAGCTGACACAAAAAGCCTTGAAGCCCTCAAGACAACCATCTCACCCTCCCAACGTTCGCTATGAATGCCCTATATCAGTAACCCATCAATGGTCGGAGTAGACAAGTGCAAGAAGAGCCCACTTCAGCCACGTGGTTCAGCCATCATAACACAGCTTTGCGGGATTCCCTATACTGGTTCTTTTGCGTGGGGAAAACTTGTATGTGTGGTACCTACGTTTAGGATCAAAGAGCGGGAGTACCCAAGCGAAGCTATGGCCATTTGGTCAGACAACCGGCAGATACAACTCGGCTACGGACTCTGCAACTTCACCGGAATCATCCCCGTCACCGCGTTCACAAAATAGACGTCGGCTGCAAGCATCACGCGCTCCACGGAGATGGTTCCAAACTCAACCTCGCCGCGAGCGACCATTTGCCCTACACCAACTCCAGCCAAACAACCGCATTCGGGAGCGGGTGAAACGAGCCGGCCATCCAGTCTGGCTATGACGTTCCCGCGGCAAAACTCCGTCACATTGCCGTTCAAATTGAACAAGAGCACTTCGTCAAAGTCCGGTGCCTGATCCAAGTGAAATTCGTACTGAGACCTCGACGACGTCTTGTGGCGTAGATTTGGGTCGCCAATACAGATTGGAGACCGGGCCAAAACCGCCGAGAGCGTTTGCTTCCCAATTTCGGTGGAGCCTACGCTGAGTTCAAAGGAGCCATCCCGATTGACCGCCACTCGGACCTTTGGCCCCCTCAGGTCGCCCTTCGTCAGTCCACCGGAGAGGTTGCAAAGCGAAAGACGAAGGGCATCCAAATCGAGCGGCACTCCAAAATGGGCTGCGGACCTTGAAAGCCGCGCGAAATGTGCGTCAAGAATTGTCGGCGAACTGAGGGAATCCGCATGGATTGCTTCTAGGAGACGCCAGGGGGTTGCACGGGCGCAAAGCACATCCGTCTTTAAGAGACACTCCTCGTACTCGCTCCGAACCTCGCTATCCCACACCAATCCGCTCCCGACCCCATATTCGCCGCACCCTCCTTGCACCATCGCCGTTCGAATCGCAACGCTGAACCGAGCCCTTGAGCCGGGCGACAAGAACCCAATCGCCCCACAATAGATGCCCCTTGGCGACACTTCCAGAGCTTCGATGTGAGCGCAAGTTGAAATCTTGGGGGCACCCGTGACGGAAGCGGGGGGAAAGATGCTTGAAAGCAAATCCGCCGTCGAGCAGGGGACGTCTGCCGAAACTCCAGATGTGACCTGAAGGATGTTGCCGTGACGTTCAACCTTCATCAAATCCGAAGTGCTCACCGTACCGGTTTGGGCAACGCGTCCCAAATCGTTGCGCACCATGTCGACGATCATCAAGTTCTCAGCGATCGTCTTGGTATCGTTTGCGAGTCGAACGGCCGTCGCCAAAGTACTGGCTTTGTCCCCCGAGATCGGTGCCGTCCCTTTCATCGGCTTCATCGATACTCGCGTGCCTTCTCTCTCAAAAAACAGCTCTGGGGAGAAACTGGTGATTTCCCAATCCCCGCCGTGAATGAACGCGGCAAAGGGAGGCGGGTTGACCCCACACCTAGAGGCGAAGAATGAATACGCAGAGTCCTTCAGTTCAAAAGTGGTCCGAAAGGTCAGATTCACCTGATACGTCGTGCCTGCGGCCAGTTCCTCTTTCACTCGATTGAAAGCAACCCCATAGTAATCGAAACCCAACTCGGGTTTGAGGTCTGACAAGGGCACCTGCTGCCCTTGCGGGGCCAGTTCACGCCAGAAGGACGGAGGCTCGCTATACAAAGCAAACCAGCCGAGTGGAGTCACGCCTGGAGCCCGTGTCACGATCTTAGGTTCAAAAGCGCCTGATGCTTCATACGACAGGAACCCGACCGAGTGCCGGCCTTCCTCGACTTTTCGTTCCACCTCCGCGAGCATCGGCTTCACGTCTTCAATGCTCCTGGCGCAGATGATCTCCGTGGGAGCATCAAAAAGCAACCATCCCGGTCCGTGGGTCGGGTGATCGCATCGTAATACAGCTTCCCCTTCTCTTGAGCTTCCTAAGTCAAGAAAGTAGCCACCGGTGCGTACCTCAGAGCCCGAAATGAGGGCTTTCATTTCTGATGCCTGACTCATCAACGTCTATTGTGGGTCCATAAGAAAACTGCGGTGAGCATGCGGAGAAAACTTTGGCATGGGAAGGTCAGTCTCTCTATGGAACGGGTATGGCTTGGGTCCTTATCCCAGGAAAAGGCGATGCATGGCACGCCGCCTGCAAACGGAACGTTTAGTACAATGAATCGCAACGCAACGCCCTGTGGTCGCGTTGCCAGTATCAGGTCCGCATGATCACGCTTGAAAAGCCGTTGGAGCAGCCGACCCCCATCCTGAGAAAACCGGCCGTTTTCCGATTGCTCGTCATCGCATTGTTGGCCGAGATCGGCTATGCCGTTCTGAACATCTCGACGATGCCGGTCTACCTGCGCGACGATCGCGGCCTCGGCGAATCCGTTATAGGCATCGTACTCGTCGCGTTCCTACTGAGCGAGGCCCTCTTCAAGAGCCCGATGGGCCACTTGGCGGACCGCTATGGCCGAAAAGCGCTCATGACCGTTGGGCCTGCTGTTAGCGTGGCGACGTCTCTTCTCAGCCTTATCGTCCCCCATCACAATGGAGGGCCGGTGGAGGTCCTTGCCTTTATAGGCTTGCGTATGTTGGACGGCATCGGAGCGGCCATGCTGTGGCCAGCCGCATTCGCAGCGATGGGAGACAGCGTCGATGACAATGAGCGTCAGCACGCGATGTCATTGCTTAATTTGTGCTACATGCTCGGCATTGCGCTCGCCTTGCCGATTGGCGGTGCCGTGAACGACCTCAGCGGCACGAAGTGGGGCAGTCTTGTTCTCTCTGCGGCTCTCTTTGGCACGGTGGCTTTGAGCGCTTGGAAACTGGCTCCGCGGGTCGCTCCAAGCCATGCTACGATCGCGGAAGCGGGCGAATTCAACCTCGACCAATTCATGAAATCCGCACGCAAGGTGCCTGCTTACTTGGCCCTCGCGATCATAACATTTGCCGGTTTCGGCTTTCCGATGCCGATCATCAAGTTGTTTGCCCAAGACCAATTCCAGATGAGCGAATCAAAATTCGGGGCGTTGGTCTTCCCCGCCGCCATTTTGATGGCGCTTCTCGGGGTGCCAATGTCCAAATTCGGCGAACGGATCGGACGGGCCAAGGCTGTCCATCTGGGTATGTTTCTTGGTGCCTTGGGCATCTCGATTATCGGAGCGGGCGCCTTCGTGCCCCTTCTGAGACACCCTGCGGTTTTCGCGGTTGCCGGTATTCCGACTGGAATTGGGTTCCTCGTGGCGATACCTGCGTGGATGGCCAGCGTCAGCGACATCGATCCGTGCAAGAGGGCCGCCAATTTGGGTGCGGTCATGACCGCACAAGGCTTGGGAGCGATCATCGGCGCATCCCTCGGCGGAACGCTTTACGAAAAGCTTCAACCTCTGGGCATCAAACTCCACCTTGGGGCCGATATGGGGCACTACGCTCCCTTCGTGGGTTGCGCCGTTTGTTTGACCCTAGGCTGGCTGCTGAGTTTGAAGACGCTTCGACCAGAGCCAGTTCACGCCGAGCCAATCTGCGATTGATCTCCCTTTCCCGGACTGGCGCGTGGGGCTCACAGGAGTCTCTCGGAGGTAAGCTTAAACCATTCTTTTAGGGCAAAGGCGCCTCAATTGGAGCTTATTTCGTGGCACTCAAGATTGGCATTAATGGTTTTGGACGGATCGGCCGGCTTTCGCTTCGAGCGATCCTAGAGCGACACCCCAACGAAGTGGAAGTTGTCGCCGTCAACGACCTGACCGACACCACCACCAACTCACACCTGTTCAAATACGACTCCACCTACGGCCCGTTCCGCGGCCAAGTGGATCACGACGACAAGACGATCACCGTGAATGGCAAGCATATGAGGAGCTTTGCCGAGAAGGACCCTGCACAAATCCCTTGGGATTCGCTCGGCGTCGACGTCGTTTTAGAGTGCACGGGTCACTTCACCGATGCAACAAAAGCCAAGGCGCATTTAGAGCGTGGTGTCAAGAAGGTCGTCATCAGTGCCCCAGCCAAGAACGAGGATGTGACCCTGGTTCTCGGTGTAAACGACGGGATGTACGATGCTTCTAAACACCAAATCATCTCGAACGCCAGTTGCACCACCAATGGCCTTGCCCCCGTCGCGAAAGTTCTCCACGAGAAATTCGGCATCGAGAAGGGATTATTGACCACCGTTCACGCTTTCACAAATTCCCAGAATGTCCTCGACAGCGTCGCCCGAAACCTGCGCGACGCAAGAACCGCATCAGAGAACATCGTGCCAGCAAGCACGGGAGCCGCGAAGGCCGTGGGCCTCGTCATCCCAGAACTAAGGGGCAAGTTCACCGGCATGGCCTTCAGAGTTCCAGTCTGCACCGTCAGCGTCGTCGACTTCACCGCCCTGCTGACCAAAGAGACGAGCACCGAAGAAATCAATTCCGCAATGAAGTCGTACGCTAGTGGCCCGATGAAAGGAATCCTACGTTATTCGGATGAGCCTCTCGTATCGACAGACTTGAAGGGAGATTCTCACAGCTCCATCTTCAGCGCCATGGACACCATCGGCCTCGGCACCCTCGTTAAGGTCGTGGCGTGGTACGACAATGAGTGGGGATACAGTTGCCGCTGTGCCGACCTGCTAAAGTTCATCTCCGAAAAAGGCGTCTAGCCGATATAAGAATGGCTGCGCGACGATAGGATATTGTCATTCGTCACCGACGAGCGTCGCTCGACATAACCAAGGTGGCAGGACTCGAGTCTTCCTGAGGAATCACTTCCCAACCTGCCTCAGCGATCCCCAATTTGGAGCCAAGTTCGGCGATGATTTGCTCAAGTCGTTGGTCTGAATTGCCGCGGCTCATCAGGTCGGCACGCACCACCGTCTCCCCCGGCCCAGATCGCTCATGGTGCAGGGAGCGAAGTTCCAGCCAACCTGCGGTGCACTGCGACGCGAGCACGGCTCGCACCGCTGTCAGCTTCGCGTCCGGGCAGTTTGCCGTTACAAGGTAGTGAACTACGGCGGCACTTGTTGCCATCTGGCGCTCATCGAGGTAACGCGAGATTGTTCGAAGTATCGAGTTCGCGAGGATGATGATTACGGTGGCCAAGCCCGCTTGCCAAACGTGTGACATTCCCGCCAAAACACCCACTCCTGCGGCACACCACATGGTTGCCGCCGTGTTCAACCCCATGACGCTAAGCCCTTGGCGCATAATCACACCCGCGCACAGGAAGCCAATTCCGGAGACAACCATCGATGCGATACGGGTCGGACTGGCGTCTCCTGGCGTCAGCATATTGACGCTGACAAACAGAGCGGATCCCAAGGATACAAGGGCGTTGGTTTGAAGTCCAGCCTTGTGCTGATGCCATTGCCTTTCAAATCCGATCGCCGCACCAAACAGCACCGCCGCAAGGAGTCGGATTAGAACTTCGTTCGAGTCGGCCACGTGCCACGTTTACCCCAAACCGAATGAACGGGCCCCTCGATTGGCATCGGCACACCTTGCACACGGACAACCTTGCGCGAGGGGTCCTATGACCCACAACGGAACTTTGACCATCCGTTTCGGGATAGCATTCAATTGGATTCTGAGCTACCATGTAAGCGTAGAGGTGGATAATGCGAACAGCTCCTCACCTGCCAACTCCGCCTACCGGAGAAAACGAGAAAATAATATTCGACGAGTTGATGGCTGCAAGGGCGGCCAATCGTCCCATTTCGCGCAACATGCTGTCCCAGAAATTGCACGAAGCAAAGGGGCTACACCCCAAACAAGCGTTTGCTCTCGTGGACATGTATTGCGACAACGAAGCGCCTTCAACTCCTGACTTTTTGAGCAAAGAGTTCATGGTCCCCTACCTAAAGATTTCAGCCTTTGTTATGGCCGCTCTTTCGCTCGGCGTCTTATGGTTCAGCATAGAGCAGGTCAGGCACGCAAAAAACGTATGGGTTTGGGGCGTCGTCGCCGCCGTATTCCTGTTTGGGATGTCCCTAAGTGGTTGGATCAAGAGCTTATGGCGCGAATTTGTCAAAGACGACTGAGAAGCGCCCTAATCGTCGCTGATTCAGCAGCCTTCTCGCTTCGATTCGAGATAGCTTGAGAGTTCAGCCGGTGACACGACGGCTACGTTTGGCTTTGCCAACCGAATGAACTCCTCAAACGAAGCTTCACCCATCTCACCGTTCGAAATGAACTCATCGTAGGCGGCTCTGAGCACTTGGATAGTCGTTGGCTGGCCAAGAAAGGCGTCCACCCAAACGCCCGGCTGATCCCCGCCACTCAAATATGAGACCGCGGCAATGTGCATCGTTTCAAGCTCATGAGCGTTGGCGGGTGCTTCACCGTTCAGAGTCCAAGAGCCGTCGTGTACCTTGAAGCCGGCCTTCTCCAATCGGGCCCTCGCCTCCTGCACAGGAAGACCCGTCCAAGCGGAGACCAGTTTTTCCTGCGTGGGATGAACAGCCGTCACATACGTGCCCTGCAAAGAAGAACTCAGATAAGCTTCACCAGTGCCGAGCACTCGCTTTGCGGTTTCTGCGAAATGTTCAAACGAGACATGCAAAGTCATGAGTTGAGCACCGATGGTGTTACGCTAAAATCGTAGCACTTTCCGCTGGAGTGAGGTTCTAACTTGTCCGAGACGATAAAAGCCCTTCTTGACGAAACTCGATCATTCCCACCCCCGCGCAATTTCGTGTCGCTTGCGAACGTGGTTGACCCAAACATCTATGAGCGAGTCACGCAGGACCCCATCGCATTTTGGGAAGGCTGGGCCGGCTCCCTTGAGTGGTTCACCCGATGGTCTTTACCCTTAGATTGGGCACCGCCCTACGCAAAGTGGTTCGTGGGCGGCAAGCTCAACGCCTGCCACAACTGCGTCGATCGGCATGCCGCTGGAACCCGAAATGATAAGAACGCAATCGTCTGGGAAGGCGAGCCGGGAGACGTCCGGACGATCTCATTCGGTGAGCTGAAAGAGGCGGTCGGCCGAATCGCAAACGCATTGAAAGAACTCGGAATCCAAAAGGGCGATCGCGTTTGCATCTATATGCCAATGATTCCGGAACTCGCGATGACCATGCTCGCTTGCGCAAGGATCGGTGCGCCTCACTCAGTCGTATTCGGAGGATTCAGCGCTGAATCCCTGTACGACCGCATCAACGACGCCGAAGCCAAATTGGTCGTTACGGCCGACGGCGGCTGGAGACGAGGGAACGTCATCCCGTTGAAGTCAATCGTCGATGAAGCCTTGGCAATGGGGTGCCCTTCCATCGAAAACGTACTCGTCTACTCGAGGGTTGGGGAACCGGGGACCGAGACCAAGGACGTCATCACACCCGAATACAACCAAGGCACTTGGACGAGGGGCCGAGATTTCCACTGGATGGAGTTTGTTCCCAGGCAGGACCCCGATTGTCCATGTGAATCCATGGACAGCGAGGACCTTCTGTTCATCCTCTACACAAGCGGCTCCACTGGGAAGCCCAAGGGGATCGTCCACACCACCGGCGGATACTTGACTGGCACCACCGCCACCGCAAAATGGATTTTCGACCTCAAGGAAGACGACATCTTTTTCTGCACCGCCGACAGCGGGTGGATCACGGGGCACAGCTACATCGTCTACGGGCCGCTGTCCAATGGAACCACGGTGATGATGTATGAAGGGGCTCCAGACACCCCCGACAAAGACCGATTTTGGAAAATCATCGAGCGCCATAAGGTCACGATCCTCTACACTGCGCCAACAGCGATCCGCACTTTCATGAAGTGGGGTGACCAGTACCCTGCACGTTGCACTCTTTCTTCCCTTCGACTCTTGGGCACTGTCGGGGAACCGATTAACCCGGAGGCATGGATTTGGTATCAGGAGCACATTGGCCAAGGCCGTTGTCCAGTCGTCGACACCTGGTGGCAAACCGAAACAGGCTCCATCATGATCGCCCCCCTACCAGGAATCTTGAAAACCAAACCCGGCTCCGCCACCCGGCCGTTTCCTGGAATCGGTGCCTCAATCGTCGATGAACAAGGAAACGATTTGGTGCCTGCCTTCATGGAAAAAGTGCGGGAGAATCCCAAAGAACCGCCTCCTCCCGTCGGAGGCTATCTCGTGCTCAACCGGCCATGGCCGGCGATGATGCGCGGAATCTACCGCGACCCCCAGCGATATATCGACACCTATTGGAAACGCTTCCCTGGGCTGTATTTCACCGGCGACGGCGCCAAAATAGACGCCGATGGTTATTTCTGGCTGCTCGGACGCGTGGACGACGTTATGCTCGTGGCCGGCCACAACATCAGTACGATGGAAGTCGAGTCCGCACTGGTGGATCATCCCGCGGTCGCTGAAGCCGCCGTCATAGGAAAGACCCACGAAGTCAAAGGACAGGCAATCTCAGGATTCGTGATCATTCGTTCCAGCTACAAGGAACACGAGCACTTGATCGAGGAACTCAAGGACCATGTTGCTCACAAGATCGGACCCATTGCCCGACCTGACGACATCATCATCACCGCCGAGTTGCCTAAGACGCGAAGCGGGAAGATAATGCGCCGACTCCTGCGCGACGTTGCGGAAGGGCGCGTTCTCGGGGACACCACCACTCTCGCCGACCCCGCTGTGGTCCACGCCTTGAGAGACAAATACGAAAGCGCGGAAAGCTGAGGTAGTGAGCATTGGGTGTCTTGATGACACGACATCCCAATGCTCGAGATCTACTCCTTAGTGCCCCTGCGAAACCGCTTCGTCGATCGAAGCCTTCAGCTTGCTAAGTCCAGCATCGTCCCCCGTCAGGTTAACATAGTTGGCAACCACTGCGCGGTTGGCGTAAACGAGAACGGTGTTCTTAATCGAGGGATCGGTGTTGATCTTGTACTCCTCGATGGCTTCTTTGCTGTCGCCGTAAACGAAAGTGAGAGCCACGTCGCTGAGGCCATTTTCCGTCGCAAAGGAGGCGAGCCTGGCCTTGAGCGTGCTCGGCGTTTCGTCCTTGCCCGGCATCACGACGACGAATGCTCGAAACTTCTTGAGGCCATTCTTGGCAATGGCGCCTTCCAGCGTCTTTGTAATCTTAGCGACGTTGGCGGGATCGTCTCCGTTGACCCAAACCTGCGCCGCAGGCTCCTTGCCGTACTTGCAGACAGGGCAAGTGTCGGTGCCCTTATCAGGTCCGGTCACATGCGTCGGCTCAAAAGCGTAAACTTCGCCTCCCACGGCAGGGCCCGACTTATCGGTCGTTGTGCCGGAGCGAAAGGCGGTCAGTGCAAGAATCGGAAGGGCGAGTCCGATTACAATCAGCCCTTTGGTAAGTGTTTTGGTCATAGGATTCACCCGCGAGCCAACGTTTGAGGCTCTCATTGTCTAACGATGAGTATCCGCACATGCGTTCCCATCCAGCCCGAGATTGCCGCCAGCATTCCGATTGAAGCGCGGCAAACTTAGGGCTTTTTAAGGCCACAAAGTCTGGCCCAATCCTATCCTGCCAAGAATTTATGGCTGATAGGGTTTCGGCTTGGTGGCCGCTTTCGCGGACGACTTTCGAGCCGCCGGTTTCTTCGCTGCGGTCTTAGTCTTTGGTTTCGGCTTTGCCGCCGGTGCCTTGGATGTGGGAGTCTCGGGTGCCGTCGCCGAGGCTGATTTTGACTCAGACTCCTTGGCGGCATCCTTGATCACTTCGCCAAACTTGATGATGCCTTCCCCCACAGCGCGGGCGGCAGGCTTGCACTTCTTCGCCACTTCGGGAAAAACCGCCGCCGCCACAGCGGCCAAAATGATGATCCTTACGGGAAAGGTGCTCATGGGACTGGTTACGGTGCCGAGTTCTCTTGGGTTTCAGA
>CAZUCK010000050.1:14671-16739 GCA_964619505.1 uncultured Fimbriimonas sp.
GGCCTTCTTAGGCACTTCGGCAGGTTGAGCAACTTCCCTCGTCCAAGCGACCATCAGCATGAGGGCTGCACCCGTGATGCAAGCATCCGCTACGTTGAAGACCGGGAAGTTGACCGCGGTCACGTAAATCATGTCCGTCACTTTCCCCATAGCCAGCCGATCGATGAGATTCCCCAGAGCTCCGGCGGCCAACAAGCCCATCGCCGCATGCGTCCAACGCGTCTCATCTCGATTACGAAGACTGTACGCCAACGCCGCCGCCGCAATGCAAACGGCGATGGGAGTCATAAGCTGCCCCGATCCCTGCATCAAACCGAAGGCGATGCCCCTATTGTAGGTCAGGGTGAACTCCAATAATCCGGGAAACGGAAAGCCGGGTCTCTGGCGCTCGCTGAATACGGATCGAGCCCATCCCTTGGTCAACTGATCCGCGATCACCATGCCGATCATGAAGACCCAGAAGAGCCACCTCCGATCCTTCAAACCTGTCCTCCCGTCATCGCTTCCAAAACCCTTCGATCTCGCTTGGTGAGCGGTACACCATCCACCAGTTCTACGTCCGGTCGGCGCAATCTGGAACGCTCGCACTTCAGAAACACGCTGGGCCGGAAAGAGTACGAAGGAGTCCCCTTTGAAATCTCCACCCAACTCATCTTCAGGTAAAGGGCCAATTCTTCAACGTTGAGAGCCGTGACCTCTGGGGACTCGGTGGTCATCGTCAGAATGACGTCTTGACTGTCCTTCGTATCCGATGCCAGCTTGTATTGCTCGAAAGCCGTAAAGACCTCGCCTCGGACTTCCAGAAGGGCGGCGAACTTGGTCTGCAAGGGGCTTGCCTCAATGGCCGCGAGCCGGTCGTCGCCCGGGATATCGAACAATTCGGCGTGGACGGTTGCACCTGTCGCGCCGAGTTTCGCATGGATCTCTTCGGCGGTGTGACAGAGAATGGGGGCCACCAAATGGTTGAGCCTGATCAAGATCTCGCGGCAGGCACATTGGCCGGAGCGGCGCTCAGGGGAATCGGCGGCGTCGCAATACATTCTATCCTTGATCACGTCCATGTAAAACGACGAAAGGGGGTCGCCGCAGAAGTTATGAACTCCTGTGATCACTCTGTTGAAATCGTAAACTTCGTAAGCCTTTACAGAGTCCGCCACAAGCAGATCCGTCTGCTCGATCGCCCACTCGTCGATGTCAAGCAGCGGGCCCTGCCAATCCGTGGGATAGTCGTACAAATTGGACATCAGGAACCGCAGGGTGTTGCGCACGCGCCGGTATTGCTCCCCGAAGTGCTTCAGCAATGCGTCTGAGCAAGGCATGTCATTGGTGTAGTCCACGCTCGCCGCCCAATAGCGGATGACGTCTGCCCCGTATTGACCGACTGCAACAACGGGATCGACGACGTTGCCGAGTCTCTTGGACATTTTGACCCCCGCCTCGTCGGCGACAAAGCCGTGGGTCACCACTTGCCGGTACGGCGCGCGCCCGTAGAGGGCGGTGCCGATGACAAGCGAGGAGTTAAACCATCCACGGTGCTGGTCAGAGCCTTCCAAATAGAGGTCAGCGGGAAGTTCTTCCCTCCAGAGCGGCTCAACGTTGCCCTCCAGTACGACGATCGACGTCGACCCACTGTCGAACCAGACGTCAAGCACGTCGGTTTCCTTTGTGAACTCCGTTTCGCCCGTATCAGGGTGCTTGTAGCCGGCAGGCAGGATGTCGGCTGGTTCCCTTTCGAACCAAGCGTCCGAGCCCTCCTTCTCCACCAACCTGGCGACTGCCTCGACGGCGACTGGGTCCAGCACCGGCTGGCGGGTCTTAGCTCCATAAAAAATCGGAATGCCTACACCCCACGGCCGTTGACGGGAGATGCACCAATCGGGCCTTCCTGAAACCATCGACTGGATGCGCGCCTTCCCACTTGGTGGAAACCAGGCGACCTGATCGATCTGCTCCAGCATGCGCTTGCGTAAGTCCTTATGGTCGATGGCAACGAACCACTGCTCTGTTGCGCGGAAGATCACCGGCTGCCCGTCGCGCTCAGCATGCGGATAGGAATGTACGTAATCGG
>CAZUCK010000051.1:0-16638 GCA_964619505.1 uncultured Fimbriimonas sp.
CCTCGGCGTCTGCATCCTGGCGCCCAGCCTGGTGCCAACCCAACTTGCCGTCAACGACACGATAACGTTGACTTCCGAACGCCCGACCCATTTGACAATTGGCCCCCAAAAAGGCCATGATTTACTTCGCGTCGCGGGGTGGAGCAGTCTGGTAGCTCGTCGGGCTCATAACCCGGAGGTCATAGGTTCAAATCCTATCCCCGCACCCAAGTTTGGAATCTGGATCGGCGGCTCTTAGCCGCCTTTCTTGATTTTTGGCTCTTCCACTTTTCCTTCACGACTTTCGCCACACCATAAGGTCGAAATTCGGTGAGATGATAGAGTCAGGCATTGCTGCGGAGTCCATGGGTTCGTCGTACTGTTCCAATTGGAGACCAGCCCCGAGGTACGTCCTCATGTAGTCCCTCAACGGCCTATGATAATTCCTTATGCGCAAGCCCGACCACTCATAGACGACGCCTTGGGGCATGCCGTAGAATTCGATTCGCCGAGCGACCTTCTCGCCGGTCTCGTTTCGCTCCCAAAACGGTTCGTTGGCTGATGTTGCCATTGGCGTGAGGTTTACCGAAAGCAAACGGCCACCGTGTTTCAAAACTCGGGTCGCCTCCAGGATTGCGGCCTCGTAGCACTCCACGTCAATCAACACCAAGTAGAACAAAGCAAGGTCAAATGTCGCCGCTCCAAAGGGCAATTGTTCAGCTAAACCAACCACAGTGGGGAAGCTAGTTAGCTCTGAGAGTGGTGGAGTGGGTTCAAGTCCAACGACCCTGGCACCCGCAGCCTGAAGCTTGCGACCGAAGCGGCCCTCGCCGCAGCCAATGTCCAGCACTTTTCTACCTTTGACCGGCCCTAGAGAGTTCAGAACATAGGGATCCAAAAAACGCCGGGCCGCGTCGCCGTGTCGGCCCTGAATTTCAACCCAGGCATCCGCGGAACGACGCCAAAGGCTTAAATCATCCTCAACCATGGAGTCTCGAATTGTAGCCCAGCATGTTCAGAGTTGCCCGTAAAACACGTGCGTGTCGTAAACGAACCTAACCGTTCCTTGGTCATTCTCCTCATCGAAGAGAACTTGCAGCGCACACAGGATTTCGTCGTGGAGGGGTTGACCTTCCTGCGGGATGTAGCTGGAAGACATTACACGACCTATGAATGCATCCCAGGTCATCTCCTGGGCGTTGTCGAACTCGGCGTGCGAGTACCCTTTGTCAAAGAACTCTACTAGCCTCCGACGATCATCGTCCGCATGCTTGATTGACGGGTATTCCGGCACGTAGGCTAAGAGAATTCGCTCGTATTCATCGGAAAACCGGTTGAATCCAATGCGTCGCTCGTTGCCGACGAGAGCGACCCAACCTCCTTGGACCAAGATCCGTTTGAATTCCCGATTTGTCGGCTCCAGGTCAAACCAGTGAAATGCCTGGGCGGCCGTGATCAGTTGAACAGACCCGGTTTCGAGCCTGGTGTCTTCGGCGGTGCCGTTTACGCTCGTGAAGTTCGCAAAAGAACTCATTTGGCGCTCGCCAGCTTCGCGCATTTCCTTATTGGGTTCAACGCCGAAAACGGCGTTCCCATGGTTGAGGAAAAGGCGAGTCAGATTGCCCGGTCCGGAACCGATGTCTGCAATGACCCAGTCCTTCGTCATGCCTAATGCGCTTTTGGCGAGGTCAACGACTTCGCTCGGGTAGGAAGGTCGGTACTTGACGTAGTCATCTACGCGGCTTGAGAAGCGCTCTGTGGGTTTCAACATCAAAACCCCATGCTACTCGCCGGCTGCGCCGGTAAGACGATCACTTGGGCAGAATGGCTCAACTGATCGCTTAAGTGCAGTTGACCGTTCGTGTGACGGTGGTCGTATTGCCGGCAGCATCGGTGGCCGAGTAGGTGACGATGTACGTACCAACCTTCTCTTTGAATCCACCGCCTGTAACGGTGACCGTCAAGCTGACTCCGAAGCTGTCCACTGCCGAAGAGCCTGGATCGGTCCACGTCGTGCTGTTGCTGTGAGCGATGTTTTGTGGATTCGCGCCAACCAACGTGATGACTGGCGGTCCGTAGACGTTGACCGTCCTCGTCTTGCTCGCCGCGACGTTGCCCCATTGGTCCGTTGCGTTGTAAGTCAGCGTGTAGGTGCCCGCCACAGAAGTGTTGACTGACCCGGATGTCGTGACCGTGACACTGTTGCCCATGGCATCGACTGCGGTTGCACCGGCATCGGTGTATGTTGCGCCCTTCACCACGATTGCCGGGTTTGAACCCGTGACCGTGATCGTTGGCGGTGTCGTCGGGTTGGACACGGTGACGGTGCGAGTCTTGGTCGTTGCGACGTTGCCCCACTGGTCTGTTGCGTGGTAAGTCAGCGTGTAGGTGCCCGGCGTAGCCGTCGTGACCGAACCGGTCGTCGTGACCGTGACGCTGTTGCCCATGGCGTCAACTGCGGTTGCGCCCGCGTCGGAGTAGACCGAGTTCCAAGCGACGGTGAGCGGGTTCGTGCCCGTGACCGTGATCGTTGGCGGCGTGGTCGGGTTGGACACGGTGACCGTCCGAGTCTTGGTCGTTGCCACGTTGCCCCACTGGTCGGTGGCATGGTAGGTCAGGGTGTACGTGCCCGGAGTGGCCGTCGTGACAGAACCGGTCGTGGTGACGGTGACCGTATTGTTCAAAGCGTCTTTTGCCGTTGCGCCGGCGTCGGTGTAGACCGAGTTCCAAGCGACGGTGATAGGATTGGTGCCCGTGACCGTGATCGTGGGCGGCGTGGTCGGACCAGAGACAGTGACCGTTCGGCTGCCCGTACCGACGTTGCCCCATTGGTCGGTGGCGCTGTAACTCACGGTGTAAGTGCCTGGTGTCGCGGTGTTAACCGGATTCGTCGTGGTCACCGTCACGCTTGCCCCGCTGACGTCGACGGCGGTTGCACCAGCATCGATGTAGGCAGAACTCCAGACGACCGTCAATGGGTTGGTGCCCAATACAGTCACCGTCGGCGGCGTCGTGGGTGTGACGACATTGACGGTCCTTGTCTTCGTCGCTGTGTTGCCCCACTGGTCGGTCGCCGTATAGGTGACCGTGTACGAGCCGTCCTTATTCATGTTGACGTTGTTGCTAGACGAGACGGTGACCGTGTTGCCCAAAGCGTCCAAAGCAGTCGCGCCCGGATCAGTGAAAGTGGTCTTCTTGTAGACCGTCATCGGGTCGCTGCCGAGCAACGTGATCGTCGGAGGTGTCGTCGGTCCAGCGACGGTGACCGTTCGGGTCTTGGTCGTAGCAACGTTGCCCCACTGGTCGGTGGCGTTGTACGAAATCGTATAGGTGCCAGGAACGCTTATGTTTACCGAGCCGCTGGCTGAAACAGCCACCGTATTGTTCAAGGCATCTTTGGCCGTGGCACCCGCATCGGTGTAGACCGAGCCGTAGGCTACCGTAAGCGGATTTGTGCCTGAGACCGTGATCGTAGGCGGCGTCGTCGGATTCGAGACGTTGATCGTCCTGGTCTTTGCGGTCGCAACATTGCCCCATTGGTCAGTTGCGTTGTACGTGAGTGTGTATGTTCCCGGAACCAAAGTATTGACAAGCCCGCTGGTAGATACGGTGACCGCGTTATTGACGGCATCCTTGGCAGTTGCTCCAGCGTCGGAATAGGTTGAATTCCAGGCGACAGTGACCGGGTTGCTCCCAAGGACGGTGATCGTAGGAGGTGTCGTCGGACCCGAGACGGTGACCGTTCTTGTCTTTGTCGCTGAGTTGCTCCATTGGTCCGTCGCATGGTACGTGAGCGTATAAGTGCCCGGCGTAGCAGTGTTCACGGAGCCCGTGTTCGTCACCGCGACGTTGTTGTTCAGAACGTCCTTGGCGGTGGCGCCAGCATCCGAGTAGCTGGAGTTCCAGGCAACCGTCATCGGGTTAGTGCCGAGCACGGTGATCGTCGGAGGTGTCGTCGGAGTCGATACAACCACGGACCGGTTAGCGGTACTCGTTTGACCTACCGAGTCCGTCGCCGAGTACGTCAACGAATAGGTTCCCGCTGTTGCCGTGTTGACGCTTCCCGTCTTCGTGACCGTTAAGCTCGCGTTCAGCCAGTCAAGCGCCGTAGCGCCGGGGTCCGTGAATGTTGAGCCAATGACCACAGACATCGGTGTCGAGCCATTCAGCGTCACAACCGGTGGCGCCATCACGTTTACCGTTCTCGTGGTGGAGAAGCTGTTGCCGAATCCGTCGGTGGCTTTGTAGGTGATCGTGTACGTGCCAACTTGATTCGTGTTGACGTTCCCGTTCACAACACAATTTAGGGGGCTCCCGAGAAAGTCCGTTGCGGTGGCCCCTGGATCCACGAACGTGCCCTTGTACGCTACGTTCATCGGATTCACGCCATTCAAGGTGACGATGGGTGGCGTCGTCGGCGCGAGGATGATCAACGTCCTCGTTACCGTTGTCACGTTGCCCCATTGGTCTGTGGCCGTGTAGGCCTCGTATTGAGTGCCTGGCGTATGGGTGTTGATGGTCGTGGGGTCGTACACGACGGTCAAGGTGTTGCCAAGATAGTCGACAGCCGTTGCACCGGGATCGATGCTCATGTTGTACTGGTTCTTGTAAACCACCGTGTACGGGTTTGCGCCAAGGAGGGTGATCACAGGTGGTCCCTCGACGTTGACTGTGCGAGTCTTAGTGGCCGCTGCATTGCCCCACTGGTCGATCGCTGAATAGGTCAGAGTGTATGTGCCGTAAGCGGACGTGTTGACCGTGCCCGACGTGACCACCGTCACTGAATTGCCGAGTAAATCGACGGCAGTTGCTCCGGCATCTACATACGTCGTGCCCTTATAAACCAGGGCGGGATTGCTGCCGAGTACCGTGATGACGGGAGGCGTGGTGGGTCTCGTCACATTGACCGTGCGCGTTGCAGTCGCCTGGTTACCCGAGTTGTCGGTCGCGGTGTACGTAATCGTATACGTGCCAATCGAATGCGTGTCGACGCTCCCCGATATGGAAACCGGTACGGGGCCGTCGACGGCGTCAAGTGCCGTGGCGCCGGGGTCGACATACTGTGCCAACTGCACTTGAATGCTCAGCGGGTTGGAACCTAGGATAGTGATGACGGGGGCAACCTTGTCCCAAACGATGACCGTTCGTGTGGTGCTGCCCGTGTTGCCGTCGGCGTCGGTGGCCGAGTACGTCAACGTGTAAGTGCCGAGCGTGATCGTGTCGACGGTTCCGCTAACGCTGACGGCCAAGGATTCATTGCCTTGAGAAAGAGCTGTTGCTCCCGGATCGATGAAGGCGGTGCCGATCTGGACATAGATCGGGTTCGCGCCGTTCAGAGTCACTACGGGATTCGCCGTGTTTGCCACACGGACGTTTCTCACCGCTTTGCCGATGTTTCCTGAAGGGTCAGATGCGGTGTAGGTCAGCACGAAGGTCGCATGCTTCGTCGTATCGACCGTGCCGGTAACCGTGACCGGGAGTACCCCTGCAAACGAGTCAGCGGCCGTAGCGCCCGGATCGGAAAAAAAGGAATTTGGCGGAACGACCATCGTAGCCGCTCCCACCAGCGTAACGACCGGAAGGACCGTGTCCGTGACATTGACGGTTCTCGTGATGGTCGTGGTCGCGCTGTCCGGTGATGAGGCCGTGTATGACAAGACGTAGCTGCCGAGGGTCATGGGGTCAACAGAGCCCGTCACAGTCACCGCCAAACGTGCATTTGAATTCGAGTCGTAAGCCACTGCACCCGGGTCCACGAAGGTCCCACCCGCCTCAACGTGCATCGGATTTAGGCCAGCCAGGCTGATCAGCGGACCTTGGATGGGATCAACTTGTACGCGCACGTATGACCGCGCCGTTGCGCCGTATGGGTCAGTCACGGTGACCGTGTAGTCATAGGAGCCGACATTGA
This sequence comes from uncultured Fimbriimonas sp., assembly GCA_964619505.1. Taxonomy (GTDB): domain Bacteria; phylum Armatimonadota; class Fimbriimonadia; order Fimbriimonadales; family Fimbriimonadaceae; genus JBBQMJ01. The sequence continues at coordinate 5,891 of CAZUCK010000051.1, forward strand.
GGTCGACAACGTGGGTGAGGTCGGTTGATCCGTCGGACCAAAGCACCGTGACCGGATCATGATCCGGATCCGATGCCGTCGCTTGCAAGGTCACAGTGGCGGAGGTCGGACCGGTACGGACCTGAGTGGCTATTGCGGCGGTCACCGTGGGTGGGTGGTTTGGTTCCGGGTTGACCACAACGTGAGTGTTGTTCGTCGTGAAGTTGCCGTTGGAATCGGTCGCTTTGAACGTAAAATCGTAGGATCCGGCCTTCAGAGTCATTTGAAGGTTCTGCCCGGTCGCGATGTGGATCCCGTCTTCGAGCCAGTCGTAGTTCATGGGCTGACCAGTGGGATCATTGGCTGTTCCCACCATGTTCACCTGCATTGTGTCAGTGGCAGGATCGCCGTCGTGGGGCACGGTGACCGTAATGTCTGCTGATGCAGACGAGTTCACGTAGGAGTATTCAAAAGCACCCAAGTCAGGCGCCAACCCAACAACTCTGGTGTTTCCATCCAAGTCAACGGTTTCGAGCGTCACCCCGCTCCGGCTGCCGGCATCCACACCTGATCCAAATCGAAGGTGGCCGTCAAGGGACGTTAAGTCTTGAATGGACGGCGCTTGGTCGACAGCCTGGCCCGAATATCCGCCCTCGACGAAGCTTGTCGTCACCTGCATTCCTGCTGACATCTGGCTTGGGTTGTTTCTGGCCACGATGCTGTTGACCATCGAAGCGGCGCATCCGCGCTGCACGAAGATGCCGCCGGCATCGTTTGTAGCCCGGTTCACGACGAGCGTCGAATTCAAGATGGAAACGGTTGAATTTGCTTCCAAGTAGAGTCCGCCGCCAACGGAGGCGACATTTTCCTGGACATAGTCCTCAGCAAAGGTAAGTGAACTTCCACCCACGTAGACCGCTCCCCCGAAAGAGGTTGCATCGTTGTTGAGGAGGCGGCTGCGGTGAACATCGAGCGAGCCACCCAACAACGCAATGGCGCCTCCGAACCCGGCGGCGTGGTTCGTAGAAAAAGCGGTGGCAAGAATTGAAGGGTGCCCTGCAAGTACGGCAACACCGCCACCCGAAGTGGCATCGTTTCCGCTGATGTCACAAACTCTAATGCTTGGAGAGCCTGACAAAACGCAGATCGCACCGCCGACGTCCGAGTGACAATCGGCGAAAGCACAGTTCGTAATCGACGGCGAAGAATTTTCGATGATGAGGCCACCACCCTGGGTGGCAGAGCCATTTCGAACGGTAAAGCCCTTGAAAAGGGCCCCACTTTTCTCGTTGCTGTGGAAATTCAGCGCGCGGCCGATGCCTTTGCAATCGATGATGCAACTCAGTCGGCCCGTAATGCCAATGACCGAGATGCTCTTGCCACGGAAGTCGAGATTTGTGTTTGCGTTTCCAGAGTAGACGCCAGGCGAAACCAAGACCCTGTCGCCGTCGACGGCTGCGTCAATCGCAAATTGAATGCCGGAATATTGACTCGGAACCTGCAGGTCGGCAGCGTGGGCAACGCCTCCCCATAGTGCCAAAGCGAATATTGCACAAAGACGTGATCTGACTGAGCTCGGACGGCCAAAAAGCAAAATAAATAAAACTCCGAAAAGAATACAAAAAAATATTGTACGCACAAAATGCGCCAAACCCAAGAATCTACGCTCTTCGCAGAATCACTGTCTCAAAACTGGTAATTGTACGTTTGGGCCAGTCGCGAATTATCCCAATTTGACGCCCGTATCCGTAAATTTGTTCCAACAAAAAATGGCAGGTTCCGTCGCCCTTGTTCGGCATCGGCGTAGTGCCGTTCGAACCATGAGACGCAATATCAAGTTCCAGAACATGGTATTTAAACGAGCGACTTACGGCGGTGATTCTAGGAACCCCTACGGGGTATCTGTAGCCGCGCAAGAGAGCACGGCTTGGGCACAATGGCTTCAGGCAAAATGAAGCGCACGGAAATCCCACTCCTTCTTGCCGTCTACCTCGATTTGGTTGGATTCGGCATGGCGTTTCCCGACGTCCAGCTGCGAGCGGAGAAATTTGGAGCGCAGGGCTGGCTCATCGGTGCGCTCTTGGCCAGCCAGTTCGCCGTGCAATTTGTTGCTTCGCCCAGCTGGGGGAATTTCAGCGATCGGATCGGAAGGAAGCCTGTGATCGTTCTGTGTACGGCTCTATCCGCTGGCTCGATGCTCGTGTATGCCTTTGCCTCCAACGTTTGGTGGATTCTTTGCAGCCGCATTTTGGGAGGTCTCGCTGCGGCGAACGTCGTAGTCGCGCAGGCGTACCTGGCAGACATCACAACTGAGGATGAACGAGCGGTGGCCATGGGTCGGATTGGGGCGGCCATCTCCGCAGGTCTAATCAGCGGACCTGCATTGGGAGGCTACCTTGCCGCCATTGGCGGCAATTTTCTTCTTGGTGTAACTGCGGCGACTTGCTCTGGTCTAGGTGCGATCATCTTGGCCATCTTTTTGAATCGAACTCAACCGCTGATTGGAGAGACCGTGGCCAAGAGGCCCATTTTTGACCTGAGGCTTTTGGCGGAGCTTCCACGGTTGAGGAAGCTCTTCGTCCTCGCGACCGTCTCATGGTTTGCCCTTGCATGTTTGGAGGGGACGTTCGGACGACTCATCCATCGCAAACTGGGGTTCGGCCAAATGGAGTTCGGAATGATCTTTAGTTTCGAGTCTCTGATCGCCGTGTTGGTGCAGGGCCTTTTGCTCGCCTGGATTACCAAGAGATTGAACCAAACTGCCATGCTCCGGTCGGGCTACATTCTTCAAGGCATTGGTTTATTTCTAACTCCTTTCGCCCCTGGGTTTGCGATCCTTTTCGTCTTTAGTGGGTTGTACAGCGTTGGCACTGCGCTCGCAAACCCAACCGTGAACGCCGTTTGCTCCGCGCTGACGCCCCAGGAAAGGCAGGGGGAGCTTTTCGGTCTCCTCCAAGGAACGCGATCCATTGGCTTTCTCCTAGGTCCTGTTCTGGGAGGTGTCCTTTTCGACTGGCGACCCGAGGCGCCTTACTTCCTTGCCGGACTAGTTGGTCTCGCAGCCGCATTTTTGGTGCCGAGCGTGCCCATTTTGGAAGCTGCACCGTCCTAACCCTTGAACACAATTTCCTCGGTTGCACGAAGTACCATGGAATGAAGGAGCTGGGCGAGAATGGACGTGAATCCAACGCTGACCGAAACTGGAGTCCCGATGGCGCCGCCAACTGGGGCTGGCACCGTCCAACCCTTAGCGCCACCCAAAGATGTGCACGTTGAGCGAGAGGAACTCATCGCGCGGCTTTGGCTCAACATCAAAAATGCGGATCGTGAGCTCGACGCCTTTTCGCATACTGTTTCACAGGACCTTAGAGGTCAATTGCGCGGCATCAGTGTAAGCGTCCACGAGGTGTTGACCAACCACGACAACCACTTAGAGCCAAGCAGCAGGGAACAGCTCATCAAGATAGGGGAAACCGTGAAGCACATGGGGCTCGTGATCGACAGCATGCTTCGCCTAAGCGCTTTAACGCGAGCGGAAATGAAGATTGAAGAGCTTGACATGAGCTATTTGTCGCGGCAAATCGCTGACGAGACTCTTGAGCGCTACCCAGATAAGAATATCAAGTTCAACATCCAAGAAAATGTTGTCGCGATGGGCGATGAAAGGCTAGTCACGGCCGTGTTCGAAAAGTTACTGGACAATGCCTGCGAATCTGCCTGCCAGTCCGCAGGGCCGACCGTCGATGTCGGCATGACCCTCGTGAACAACAAAAAGGCGTATTGGGTCAAGGACAATGGACCTGGCTTCCCGCCGCAACAAGCACACCGCATCTTTGAGCCCACCGACAAGTTCGGAAACAGGCAAAGCGCCGGTATGGGGTTGAGCTCTGTAAAGCGAATCATTGAACGCCATGGCGGCAAAGTTTGGGCGCAAAGCCAGCCTGGACACGGAGCCAAATTCAGCTTTACCCTCGGCGAAGAAGCCGAAGAATCCGACGAAGACGAATAGGTCCGGTCTACGGGTCGGGCTGGAAAAGTTCGACCACATTGCCGCAACCATCTTCGACGAGGATTTGTTGACCACCTGGTCCCACGACAATGTCGTTGCGAAATGAGACTCCCGAAGTTCTGACGCTAGATACCGTGGCGGCTAAATCTTGGACTTCGACTACAATGCGGTTCCACCCACCCGGGGTCGGAATTCTGCCATCCGGCATGGGTCTTGCGGCGGAGGTTTGCGGTCCACTCAGCCATAAGGTGAGTCCATCTTTGGAGACCACCGCGAAGGCTGGGCCCCATTGCTCATCCTTCGTAAAGCCAAGGTGCTTCACGTAGAACTCTAGGGCTCTTTCGACGTCGTCGACAAGGTACCGAACAGTCGCCATCTAAGTTTGACATTTTAGCCTGGCTCAAGCCACCAAGGTACGCTCACTTCCATGGGCTGGCTCAACTACGTCGTCATCGGTTACGGAATCCTAATGTTGTTCGGAGGGGTCATGGGCTTCGCGACGGCAAAGAGCGTCCCTTCGTTGCTGTCCGGCATTGTAGCGGGCGTCCTGCTCGTAGCGGCCGGCGTTATGGCCAGGGATCGCCCGGGACTGGGAAATGGGATCGCCGCGTTTGTTACACTCGCTCTCATAGGTGTTTTCATTGAGCGCTATATGAAAACGCATGCGGCGAGGAATTTGGGACTGGTCGGCGTTTCTGCTTTGATGCTGTTGCTCTTGATCGCGGGGCACTTCATGAGCGGCAGCAAGTCCTAACTTCGGTCCAAAAATGGCATGTCAATTATTTGGGCTTGAACCTGCCCGACTTCGGTTGTTACCGTCAAAGGTCCCTCCAGGACTTCGTTTCTCAGCATCGCGCCGGCAATATAGCCATAAGTAGGGGAGTGACATGCACTCGTCACCGTGCCGGCGTCCTGCCTGAGGGGGTGGCTCACTGGATTTCCTGCCTGCAACGGCAAACTCGATTTCAACCCGACCCAGGAGCGATTCGTGTGTCCCCGGCTGTGTATGCGCATAAGAACCTCCTGGCCCGTATAGCAGCCCTTTTTATAACTGATATGGCGTGCAACAAAGTTGCTCCCCATTTCGGGAGGAAGGGTCTTTGAGTTCATATCTGAGCCGAAGGCGGGAATGCCCGCTTCCAGCCTCGTGATGTCTAGAACATCGGCCCCAATCTCGGGCAGCCAATTGTCGTCCGGCACCTCTGATCCCTTGGGGATCCACAGGTCCCAGCCCCCACGGCCCGAGCGATCATTGCGTAAGGCGAATCCGTCTTGTTCTAGCGTTCGCAGCGGACCCGCATCCAAGCTAGGCAGCACAACTTCCTTCGCCAGTTTCCTTGTTGACTCGGGGCCCTGCACGCTTATCAGCGCGTATTCTGAAGTCAAGTCGCGGGCGGTTACATCCTCCATGATCACCATCTGCTCAACGCGATTCATTACGGCGGCCAGACAGGCCGCCTGAGTCGTGATCACATAACGTCCGAGGAACGCCCAGACTTGGCAGGTCGCAAGCATTTGCCCCGTGGGCTCAAGGATGCAAAACCGTAGGCTGCCGCCCAAGGTCAATTTGTCCACATCATTCGTGATCTGACCTTGCAGCCAGGCTTCGCGGTCATCCCCAGCAAGTTCAATGAGTGCAGCGTCTTCAATCCGAATGAGCCCGCAGTCATCGTTCAACAGGGCATACTCGGCTTTGATGTCGGGCAGAGCGTGAGCCATTCTTTAACACATACTACTGACAGAACTAAATTGAAGTGCGAAGATGAAAAAGAGTTTGACAGCCTGCATCGGTGCTGGGGCACATGTGTTGGCAATTGGTCCTCTTCCTCTCGCCGCGGCGATAGGTGTTTCTCTCCTGTTTGCCTCCAGCGAGGTGCGCCGATTTGAACGATCAGCCGCCGCAGATCTGTCGAGCAAGCTGCGGGGAACCGCGCGCAGAGTGGTTGTGCGAACGACGCCAAGAGGATTGGTTGGCTATTTGTCAGGTGATCTCAGCTCGGCGACCGTTACTGCCAGGGATTTCGAAACCGAAGAGTTACCAATCCATGCTGAGGCTGGAGGGTCCAAAGCTGGAAGACTCGGGACGCTGAATCTGAAGCTCAAAGACTTTGTGCTGGCTGGCCTCAAAGTTGACCGCTTGGAAGCCTCGATTCCCGATTGCCGTTACGATTTCGGGTTGGCCAAGCGCGATCATCGCATCGTGCTCACGAAAAGCGGAATTGGCACCGGCAAGGTGACGCTTAGCCAAGATGCCCTCGGCGCTTTCATCTTGTACAAATTCCATGAAATCAAGTCTGTCACGGTGCACCTCGCCGACGAGTTGATCGCGATTGACGGGCACGGCGAGTTCCTCCTATTCAGCACAGATTTCAAGATAACGGGTCGCCTTGAGGTAATCGGAGGACATGCTCTTCAACTTGTCGATGCGATGATGACCTTCGATGACCGCTCCGTGGACGATGCATCACGAGAAACTTTGTTGAGAGCTCTTAACCCAGTCGTTGACCTCAACAAAGACTTGCACTTGGAAAGAGCCTTCGAGTTGGAGGGACTTCGTTTGGACCACGGGTCCCTGGAGGCATGGGGTAAGGCGACGGTACCTCCTAGGCGCGAAAACTGAAGTTTGGCCCAACCGATTACTTTCGGAGGCGCTCAGCCCATGCTGGATTCCATGTTGACGTCGCCCGCCCGTAAACCGGCAAGGCGACTTCCGAAGTGCAACCAACCCTCTGCGACCGCCTGACGGAGGGTTAGAGCTTGTTCGGAATCACCGAAAGGACCTTGGCGCAATACAACGAGGGTGCCCCCTGTTTCGGGGGTGGTGAAGGTGACATCCACCGTATTTTCAACGACTCCTCCTGCGTGATCCCATTTCCACCCGATGGACAAGTGGTTCGGCCGGCTGAACACCTTGTAGGTGCCGGAGACCTTCCAACCAAGGTCCTTGTAATCAATGAAATAGGCCCCGCCGGGGCGCGGGTCGCTGACGGCATCATCTGCATTCCAGAGCGCAAGCAACTCCGGCTTGGTCCAGTGGTCGAACATCTCGTCCGGCGTGAAACCCTCGAACAACGCTTCCATGACCAGTAAGTTCTTGTCCTCAGCGGGCCGTTCTTTCATCCAGTCCTCCAATATCCACTTCGCATTCGTCTTTAGCTTCGTGTCCCATCCTGTCCGTGAATTGACCGAGCGACGTGAACTTGAGTTCCTCTCCCGTTATGCCGCAAAGGCAAGTGAAAGTAAAGGTCGGCTCTTAAGCGAAGAAGAAGACCCGATTCGCACGTGCTTTCAACGTGATCGTGACAGAATTCTGCATTCAAAATCCTTCCGTCGGCTGAAGCATAAGACTCAAGTTTTCATCGCCCCGTTCGGAGACCACTATCGCACCCGCCTCACACACACCTTGGAAGTCGCACAAATTGCAAGAACGGTTGGGCGCGCCCTGAGGTTGAACGAGGATCTCATTGAAGCGGTCGCCCTCGGCCATGATGTCGGCCACACGCCGTTCGGCCATGCCGGGGAAGCGGCGCTTGATGAGGCTGTTCGCGAAATGAACGTTCCAGCCGGACCATTAGGTTTTCGCCACTACGAGCAATCCCTGCGGCTTGTCGACCATCTGGAACCTTTGAATCTCTGTGAGGAGACGAGACAGGGAATAGGGGGTCATAGTAAAGGCAGGAACGACCTTACTGCCTTCGACGGAGAGCCGACTTCGACGTTGGAGGCCGCCGTCGTCAGAGTCAGTGACCGCATTGCCTATCTGAACCATGACTTGGATGATGCCCTTCGATCAAACATCCTTGCTGAAATCCCCGCTCGATTCCTTAGGCTTGGCCCGACCCACGCAAAGCGCATCGGTACGATGGTGACGGACACGATCGAGCGTTCGATGGACAAGCCGGCCGTGCTTCTCTCGCCCGATCTATTGGAAACGATGAACGATCTCAAGGAGTTTCTCTACGAAAACGTGTATTTGAACTACCCGGTGCTGTTTCCGGACACGAAGAAGGCGCAGTTACTCGTCCGAGAGCTGTTCTTTCATTACTGCAAACCAGGGACTTTGCCCGAGGGCTTCAATGGAATTCAAGGTGCTGTGGACTACGTTGCTGGCATGACGGACCGGTTCGCCATCGAGACTTTCAAGATTTTGCGGCTGCCGAGCGAATTCCGTACCGTAGTCTAGGTTTCATTTGCGGCAGACGAAAGCCAAATCAGCGCCTGTTTCAGCATCCATTCCCTGCGATTCAGTCCTCGATTGGAATCCAAAGCAGCGTCAGGAGGCCTGGCACAGAGGCGAAAATGACCACCGTAAAGAAACCCACATAGCCAAAGTTACTCTGCACGATCCCGCTGAAGATTCCCGCCGTCATGATGCAAAGGGCGCCCAGTCCCGTTGCGATGGCGTAATGGGACGTCCGGTAGGAGCTCCGTTGGGCGACCCTCATCAAATAGACGATGTAGCCTGCGAATCCGAATCCGTAGCCAAACTGGTCGATGAACGCGATGCCGTATAGAGCCGAGACGGAGGGCCTGGCGACCGAAGCCCAAAGATACAACAAATTGGGGGTATGCATGGCCATTGCGATGAACCAGAAACTCTTGCGAAGTCCGCGCTTCGACACGTAGAGCCCGCCGGAGACGCCTCCAAGCACGATCCCTACCACCCCAGCGAAACCCACGATCCAGCCCAACACGTCGTTGGGAATGGCCATACCTCCGTTAGCCAGGGAGTCTTTCAAGAAGAGCGGCGCCATTTTTGACACCATCGCCTCACCGAACCGGTAGAACAGGACAAAGGCGAGAATGGCCGCAATACCCGGTTGACGAATGAAGGTGCCGAAGGCTCGGCCCATCTCCGTACCTACAAGCGATTTGAGCGTGGCGGTGAAAAGCAGCATGGCCGCAATTCCGCAGCCAGCCAACTGGGCCATCTCTTTAAGCGGTCCAACCGGCGGCAGCATCCAGCCCTTCAACGATCCGTTTGGGTCCGCCTGTCCCAGAGTCGCCCAAAGGCCCTGCGCACAAAGTTTGACAACGGACGAAAGCGCAAAGTAGCTGGAAACGGACGAAGCGATCACCGTGAATGTGCGGAGAACGTTTTTGTAGTTCTCGCCAGGCACGAAGGGGGGGACTACGTCACCGTCGGGCTTTGGCGTTGTATATCCGACGACAATGCGCCCGAATGCATAGATCAGGGTTCCTCCGCACAGCACGATGAGCCAAGCGGACGGGGTTCCAACCCCGGACTTCTGCAAAAGACCGGCTATCCAGACCAAGGCACCGACACAAAACAACCTTCCCAGCCGGTAGCAGGTTGTTTGAATCCCCACAAATGCGGCTTGCTTTTCTTTGCTGAGAGTCAGAAGATAGAATCCATCCGTCGCGATGTCGCAGGTTGCCGAAAATAGGGCCGTGATGAAGAGTAGCCCCAGTGTCATTTGGAAAGCGTTGGACCCCGCCGTTAGAAAGGCCGTCAGCGCAAGGCAAACGGTGATCAAAGCTTGCATGCCAAGCATCCAGCGCCGCTTTGTAGAGTTCAGATCGACGAGGGGCCCCCACAAGAGCTTGATCGTCCAAGGCAAGGCGATCAAGCTAGTCCACTTCGTGATCGCAAGGTTGTTCACGCCGAAATCCTTGTAAATGATCGGGCTGACTTCTTGAACGACCGTGACCGGGATCGCCTGCATGAAGTAGAGAAGTGGCACGAACGTCCATGGACGTCGCCCAGATGCTTCTCCAGTCTCCGCCGGTGTCGAACTCATCATCGGTTATTGCCCTTCTCAACGAGGTATCAAGTAGCGGTGCGCCGACATCCCTTGTTTGCCCTCGTCCTATTGACGTTCCTGATTGGGTGCAACGGCTCTCGTAACCCCGCGAAGGTGGCTCCAAAGGTTGCCGAGAAGCTTGATCCGTGGATTCTCAGTTGCAGTGATCCCAGTAACGAAACGCCTGCCCTTCTGTGGAACGGCCTCATCGGCTTGCGAATCGGCCGCGAAGGTACTGGCTTCGGCGAACCCATGTTCGACATCGACGAGTATCAAACCACTGGTGAAGAAAGAATCCTCCCCGTAACAAGTCCGCTCACAGTCAAAGTGGATTTCGATCCAATCAAAGTGACTGACTACGGACAGAAACTAGACATGCGAACCGGTGTGCTGACCACGCATTGGAAAGCGGATGGCAGCGACAACAAGATTGAGGTTGTCCTCGACCCAACCTCCAGGACCATCGGATGGCGTTGGACCTTCCCCAAGACTGGTCACACGCGAGACTTAAAGAGCCGCACTCTCAAGGGGGAGCAATCGAACATTAGATCGGTGGACGGAGAGGTTGACCAAATTATCCACATCGAACGTCGGCACTCCAAGGTCGCCGAAGCTGCGGGACTCAATTTGCCAGACCTGCCACCCAGCAACTACGAGATGCCGACGTTCGAGCAGATCGCGAGGGCCGCATGGGATCATACGACAACGGCGTCGGAGACCGACAACGAGATCGATGGACCCGTTCAATACCGACAAGCCGTCCACCAGTTCTTGTTCCAATGAATCGACGAAGCGTGCGTGTAAACAGTTCGCGCTTCTTGGTACGATTGAATGGGATCATGGGGTCCGCGCGCTCCGCGTAATATCGCCAGTCGATCGTGCAGAATCGTCGGGTCGCGACGTAGATCGAGCAATCCGTAAAAGCCTCCCGCCGTTTTTGGAAAATACATGTTGTAGACTGGATCAAGCACAATGTATTCATCCGAGCCAAGGCC
>CAZUCK010000052.1:0-16146 GCA_964619505.1 uncultured Fimbriimonas sp.
GGTTGCGAAAAAGGCCCCCACGTCCAAGCCGGCATTGGCGCCGGCGCCGGCGGCCACGCCTGCGGTATTGGTGAAGAAATTCGATTTTCGCGCGAATGAATTTGTCGTCTATCCCGCCCATGGCGTCGGCAAGATCGAGCGGATCGAGGAGCGCGAGGTCGCGGGCGCGAAGCTGGAGCTGTTCGTCGTTTCCTTCGACAAGGACAAGATGACCTTGCGCGTGCCGACCGGCAAGGCGAAGGGCGTGGGTGGGGGCAACCATCCTTGCCCTCGGTATCGCTGCGATCCTTGACCGAGAGCAGCTAAGCACGATTTTCAAGCTCGGCGTCGCCGTCAAACGCGAAGGCTTCCTCGATAAGGTGCCTGAGCGAAACTATGATGCGAGCACCAAAGCCAATCTCACGGCCATTTACAAGGGATTGACTCTCTACCACGAGTCGGAGGGCCAATTCCCCAAGTCGAGCGAATGGATGGACGCCATCAAAAGCCGTATCCAGACGAGCGATATGAGCGAAGCCGAAGCCGCCAAGAAACTCATCGATCCAAGCCTAGAGGGCAAGCCTGGAGCCTACGGGTACGCCATGAATGACGCCGCAAGCGGAAAGTATAAGGGTGATATTCAGGGTCCCAAGACGCCTTTGATTTTCATGTCTTCCGACACCGCCCGCAATGCTCACGGAGATCCCACAAAGCTCGCGCCAAACCCTCCCCGCCCCGGCGGCAATTACGCGGTGACCGTCGATGGCTCAATCTTGAAGATGTAATTTCAGTCGTCTACGCGAGAGAAATAGACGACTGTCACCCGATGCTCAGGGGTGATTAAGTCTCCATAAATGCGCGAGAGCATCTCAATGACATCGTCATGGGATCGAAATTCGGGATTCTCACGCTCAATGTCCCGCGGAGAAAGCTCTGAGACCTTCTTGACTTCAACACGATCTAAGATGGCGGAGTACATCTTCTGTCTGCGTCCAAAGCGGGGGCCGACAGTCACCCAAACGATCATACCGGTTCGGTACTTATCTGATTTATCGCCCAGGCGGATCGTGACCGTCTTGCGATTGTTCCGCAACACGTCTCCATACAGGTCGGAATAGAAATTGAGCGCAAACATGGGTGACCCCTCTAATTATCTGCGATGAGCGTCATAGAACTTCATCGACTTTGACAACGACAAATGAGATTGCCATCGCTCGTGTGATGGCAATCAAACCTATTCGGTGGTGGCTTCTGGGGCTGCCGCTTCAGCGGTAGGGGCTGTCACGGCTTCCTGTGCGGGGGCTTGTTCACGTGGGGCGCGATCCCCTCGATCCCCTCGATCTCCCCGATCCGCTCTGTCGCCACGGTCGTAGCGATCTCGACGCTGACCATACCCGCCGCGGTCTCCCGTCATCTCAGTAACGGCGAAGGGCAGGAGGGCCATTTCGCGCGCGCGGTGGATTGCCTCGGAGATCATCCGTTGCTGACGTGCGGTGTTGCCGGTTTGCCTGCTGGCAAGGATCTTGCCGCGGTCGTTAAGGAAGCGTCGCAATGTGGCGACATCTTTATAGTCGACCGTTTCCACTTTGTTTGTCGTGAGAAAACTTACTTTGCGGCGACGTTTGTTCTTGAACGGGCGCTCTCCGGGCCCGGCCATAGCGTCCTTGTCATTGCGCTGCATAGCGCCGCGATTTCGGTCTTCGCCAGTCTGATCTGCCCTTCCGGGCCTATTTACTTCTTCGCTCATTATTTGATTTCCTAAAGTGATGACCTGGCGGTCAAGCTGAAAATTGTAGCACATTGGGCGTCGATTTCAACCCGGACCTCGGTGTCAATCGAGGAGACTGGTCGCCGCCACCAGCCTCGCCTTGGAGGATTTCCCAGCATCTTTGCCCGCGCAATGTGACGCGTTTTTGGCTGCGAAGGGCCAGCCTGGTAGTTACGCCGTACCGAAGGAAGTTGGCGTCTGGAATTAGCCCTGTGTCGGACGGAAAGCCAACGCGAGATGACAATCAGCCGACAAGATAGGAGGACTCTCACCCAACGATCCTCCCTACCCTCCAGCCCAACGGGCCGGTTTCGCCGCCGGCCCTTTAAACTTTATGAGGGATGATGCGAAGGAGTGTCGTTTCCCAGCAAGATTCGCTATCTGGAAATCCGACTGGGCTCCCGAAAAACACCTTGACACCTGGTCTTTAGCTTGCCCATAGGAAATTCATTCATGAAACGATTCCTGCCCTTGCTCCTCACCTTTGTGATTTCAGTTCCTTGCTTTGCAGGCCGCTTGGTCGTGGTTTCGCAGGGATTCACCCACGTCGGCTGGAAGGGGAGTTTGGACGAGGCGAACGCCAACGGCGGACTCTGGATCGGCCAGGATGCGACTTTCTGGAGGAGCCACAACGAGTGGTTTGACGGCCCATTGCTTCACGTTGGAGTCGTCGAGTCCGGTGCCACCTTTGGCAGTTCGGCCCTTGGTTCCTTTGGGACCGGGTCGATGACAGCGAGCACCATGGGGGACGCCTTTTGGATCGTCGAATTCGTTCCGGATTTCGAAGGGGATGTGCCTCCAACGACCCCCTTGACGGTCACCGTTCAGGGACGAGTTCGCGGTTATACGACCGCAAGCAGCACCGATACTGACCTGACTGTCGAGAATGTAACGACGGGTCCCCACATTCGATGGCAGGCGCTGGCGCTTCCCAGTCAGAAGACCACAGTCCATTCCGGCGATGCCTGGGAAGTGGACCCCACTCTGGCACGCATTCCGATTTCGTTCGCAAACGTCGATGGCCATTGGACGACTACGGTGACCTACGCTGGTGGAGGTTCAGAGTCTTTCAGCTCGAATTTTGAGGGAGACAGCCTCACACAACCCCGTGCCTGGGTGCAAACGTCGTTTGTTCGCCAGGAGCAACTCGTGGGTGTGGGTGGCTATTTCGTCAACCCGCAATGGGTCACGAGATAGTCGTGCTTATGGTGATTGGGCGAGCCAGGTGGGCCAGTGATTTCCATCCTTGGCAATGGTCAACTGTCCGTAGTCGCTCGCTTTGGGGGCAAACGTTGCGGCGTCTGAGAAATCGATCGAAACGCCATGTGCGTTGAGGTCATTGCCGTTGTGGCCATTCCAAATTACGGCGTTTGAGATCGCGGTCTGAACATTTGCGGCCGCGACCTCTACGGCTGCAGGAGCGGCGGTCACTCCACCTGCGCCGCTTTGCAGCAGAGAACAGCAATCGTATAGGTCCCTGTACAGCCTGCCGTATTGAGTGCTGTCGTCGTAGCCGGGATTTATCCCGAAAGCCGCACCTTCGGCGTTCGCCCTTACCTGCGGCATCAGGGTCGTAACGACTGCCTCGTTGGCAATCAAGGCGTCCGCAAGAACGCTAATCGAGCTCGAAAGTGCGGGAATTTGAGTCGTGTCAATGACGCTTTCGGTTGTGTTGAAGCCTGTGCTCGTCGGGTATGTCTGCACCATTCCGTCGACAAAGGCCTTTGTCAGGTTCGCGGACGTATCGTCAGGATTTGCTCGGAATTTGGCGAACACGAGATCATAGGGGTATCCGGCACCGGGTGGGCTGGCCTCGCTTCCTACAACGTACTTCACTTGGTTGCGTGCCTCGTAGGCGACCTCGATCATTTGCATCAGGCTGCAGTCCCATGCGAGTATGTCTGGCTGCAACGTCCCCAGGGCTTGTGACAGTTGAAACGTGTCGATGTTGTTGCCGGTGCCCGAATCGTAACTGAACCCCCGGGTGGGAAGCTTTTGTGCCAAAGCACGCCCCGTTGCCCATCCATTGCCATGGTTCCAAACCACGACGCAGAACCGATTGCCTGGGAAGTAGGTCTTGCCCCAATTGAGGAAGTCCGCCATCGTCTGAACGTCGCCCATGTCAATGTTCGTGCCCATGTCTTGGATCAGCTGACTCACGACCTGATTCCCCGAGCTGGGCTTTATTAGGTAACGGCGTGTCCCAACAAAGCTTGGATTCGGTGAGAATGCCGGATTGAGTGATTGCTTCCACTGAACCACGAACCGTAGGTTAGCCACAGTGTCGGCAACCTTCTGCATCTGAAGGATGTTTGGCACGCTGAACTGGTCCAAGTCATTGGATGCATTCATGTAGACGAGGACAGTCCACTTGCTCTGAGTCACGGTGAATGCGGTGACGTTGACGGTCGCCGCTCCGATCAGATTGCCCGGGGAGTAAGTCGCTTGTACGAATCCGCTTGACCCAGGGGTGGAGCCGATCCCAATTCCGCTATTGGCATCAATGGTCGTTGTCCCGCCGAGCGACGACCAAGCGATGCCGGCTCCCACCATGGGAGTAAAGACAAAGTTACCCGCGACATCCTCCGCAGTGGCATAAAACTGCTGACTTTGCTGAACGGTAATGGTCGCCGATTGCGGAGAAACGACGACCTGTGTCGGAACGTTGCCGACATCAATGTGAATGGTTCTGCCCGTCCGGAGGTCGACGAGCGCATCGAGGGAGCCGGTTTGGACGCCACCTAGGTTTGGTTGTGACCATGAAGCCCCCTTCAAATGGTAGAGCGCTGCGGGTACCGCAGCAAAGCTTTTGATCTCCCGCCCCGCGACATCTTGGTTGACATTCAGCTCTTTCACAAACAGGCCGTTGGCGTCGTAGAGGTCGAGTTCTTCCGAGACGCTCCCTGTGTTCGCGTGGTTCGTCCAGTCGGTCACAACGGTGAGGATGCTGGATTGCGGGGTTCCGCCGCCGCCTCCGCCGCAACCGGCAAGAAGAGCTGAAGTAACGCAGAAGGCGGCGACAAAAGCACGTGAATATGTGTTCATAGATTGCGTGTCTTCACGGTAGACGGTTTTTACCGCATACAGTTCTCGCAACTCGACTATGCAGTTAGAACGTTCAGTGAACCGACAATTATGGGTGTTGGACCCGGATTCAACGCTTGATCAAGCCGCCGCCTTGTTGAACAAGGTGGGCATTCGAGCCCTATCCCACTTTGAGGAAAGGGTAATCGGGTACCCGTTTTACGTACGTACGGAAAGCGGACACATCCTGACGCTTGACCTTGCTTCCCCGCCAATACTCGGAGATCTTGACCCGGAGGAAGTCGGTGTGGTCGTCGTTGATCCTTTGGGATACCCGCGGTCCGTTTGGGGGTTGGCATCCAAACTGCAGCTTTTCCTGCCTGGGCGATGTCTTTTTGAGACCTCCATCGGCAGTTTGTTGGAAGAAGGCGGCACCCTCTATTTGGAAGGGTTGCGCTATCTGACTGCAGGGTTCGGCTCGGGACAAAAGACGAACGCTGTTCTTATGGTCGTGAACGCGCGGGACGAGCAACGCGCACGACGACAGGCGTCGAAGGGTTGGCGGATCGCCAACACTTTGAAGCGCCTCGGCAAGGCTTTGACAGGCACGCAGAGCGTCCAGCGACTTTGTATTGCTGCCGCTCACGAGATCACTTCTACAACGGATTTAGCCGCAATCATGATCTGGGTCGTAGACCCTTCGGAACATCGTCTGAGGCTGGCGGCCAGTGTGGGGGTTAACCGGAAGGGAACGGCCGAGATGGCGAATTTGGCTGCGAGAGCGGGGGTCAGTTGTGTCGCCGAAGTGGCCGCTGACCAGCAACAAGGCTTTTTCTTTTCGGGCGTCCATGAGCACCTCCTGACGGCAACGCTGGAAGCGAGGTTCTGTTATCTCAGGCCCAGGGGTCTTTGCGTTATGCCGCTCGTGATCGCCGACCAGTTGATCGGTGTCATGGAGTTGGTTGGCAAAGAGGGCGATCCACATTTTGAAGAGAACCAAGACCTCTTTCAGACCGCGGCTGAACACTTTACGTTGGCCCTGAATTCCGCTTCGTTATATGAACAAGCCGAGCGATCGGCTTCACACGATTCGCTCACGGGCATTCCGAATCATCGCTCGATGCAGCAGTTCCTGCACACGAGATTATTGGAGGCGGAACGAACAGGGCAGGAGATCGGAGTGATCATGGTTGACGTCGATCATTTCCGAAGTTTCAATGAGGATGAGGGCCACGATGCGGGGGATGAGGTTTTGAGGCTGGTTGCACAAACCTTGAAGGCTTCGGTTCGGCCCTATGACCTTGCCGCACGCTACGGAGGAGAAGAATTCACCCTGCTGTTGCCCGGAACGGGTTTTGAGGGATTGGCGACCATCGCGGAGCGCGCACGAGCAAGTGTCGAATCGTTAACGTATGAGACGGTCGGCGGGGTCAAGCGTCCCATCACGATCAGCCTCGGTTGCGCGGTCTTCCCTCATTCCGCCGCCGATGCGGAGTCGTTGCTTAAGGCCGCCGACTCAGCGCTTTACGAAGCCAAGCGTGGGGGCCGGAACAAGACAGTGGTTTTTGAGGGTCAGTTCAGACCTGAGCGCAAGCGGGAAAGCGTTGATCTCGACGCCATCTTTCGGCGACTTCGAGGTGAAGATCGCACAGAGGGTGAGTTGCTGCTGGCGCAGGTCGAGCCTTGGATGGCGCTCGCATCTGAGCGTTTTGAATTGACCGGGGCACAAAGTCTCATGCTGCGAGGGCTCATTTTGGTCCTTCCCGCTTACAGAAAGGCTTGGGATCGCCGTGATTCCTACGCGCTCCGTGCGATCGAGAGAGCGCACGAGTTTCGACAGATCGCGCCTAGCTTGGCTGCCTATGGGGAGCGCTATGACGGAGCGGGGCCCTGCGGTTTGCAAGGAGATGAAATCCCTCTCCTATCTAGGATCGCCGAAGCGCTTCTGGTTAGGGCCGAGGGCGGCGCTCAAAGCCTTCTCTGCGATCGCGGCCGCTTCGACCCGCTTGCGGTCGAGATCCTAACAGGCGTCGCTGACGCTGCTTAACCGATGCAACCTGCCGCTTGACGCGCGGGTCCCTGTTGTGCCATAGTTTCTTCTTGCGCCAAGGTGCGCCTGGAGACTCTGAATGTACGCGATTGTCAAGACCGGTGGGAAGCAGTATCAAGCCGCAAACGATGAGGTTCTCATCATCGAGAAGCTGGAAGGCGAGCCAGGAACTAAGATTGAGCTTGATGAAGTGCTGATGGTCTGCGATGGAGCGAAGGTCAAGGTTGGTTCGCCGTTCATCAAGGGCGCGAAGGTCACCGCAGAAATCGTTCGACAAGCAAAGGGTCCCAAGATTGAAGCTTTCAACTACAAAGCTAAGAAGAACGAGCGCAAGCGATGGGGACACAGGCAACCTCTGACCCATGTTCGCGTGACTGGAATTGAGGCAGGTAAGTAATGGCACATAAGAAAGGTCAAGGTTCTTCGCGAAACGGCCGCGATTCAAAACCGAAGATGCGAGGCATCAAGCGCTATGGCGGCGAAGTTGTCCGAGCAGGAAGCATCTTGGTTCGACAGTGCGGAACCAAGTTTTATCCTGGTGCCAACGTGGGTTTGGGTCGAGATTTCACTCTGTTCGCCCTTGGGGATGGTCAGGTGAAGTTTGAGGGGCCAGAAGGCAAGCGACGGGTGAGCGTCTACCCGTTCCAAGCATCCTAGCGTAGCAATACATCGAGGTTCATCACGGCTAACTTGTGTCGATCATCGTCCTCCGGACGAGGCTCGGAAACATCCGGGCGTATTTCCATATCTCACAAGGAGCGACTCGCGGACCGGTGTTTTTCACTAGGAATCGGTTCGCCGGAGGTCTGAGATGAAAATTCTGGCAACACTGGGCTTAATTACGGCCCTTCTGACACAGGTATTTGGCTCCTCCATGGTACGCGCTCAATACGAGAGCAAGGACGCCATTGATTCGATGATGTCGGTGCATCGATTTGACACCTTCTTGATGCTGATCCGGGAAGCGGACTTAACCTTCACATTGAAGAAAGGCGGTCCGTACACGATCTTTGCGCCGACGGACGAAGCAATGGCGTTGATCTCAGTGGATAGGCTCACCGCCTTGCGGTCGCACAAATCTGCTCTGAGACGTTTCGTCCTCGCACACGTGACTTATGGGCGACACACGGCTGAAGGGTCCCGCGAGCGATTGTTCAGGAGCCTCGCAGGGCGAAAAATTGAGGTCGGTTACGGAGTAAGGTTTGACGTGTCGAACATTCATACGACAAACGCCATGGTGCATGGCATTGACTCGGTGCTTGTTCCATCCACGTACTGAAGGATTGCCCGAATGACCGGAAATTATGGCCATTCGGGCTCAATCCCTTGACGCCCTACAGCACATCCTTTCATAGTGGCTTCAAGGAGAACTTATGAAGAAGCTCGCCACAATTCTCGTATCACTGCTCGTACTTGCCACGCTTGCAGCCCCAGTTACGCCTGCAAGACAGTCGGATGGTCGAGATTTGATTGACATGATGATCACCGTCGACCAGTTCGACACCTTTCTGATGCTCACAAGAGAGGCAGACCTGACTTTCGCCCTTAAACGTGCTGGTCCATATACGGTTTTCGCCCCAACCAACGATGCTTTCAAAAAGCTGCCTGACGGCAAGCTTTTGGAATTGATGTCAAATAAGAAGTCGTTGCGACGCCTGATTCTCTCCCATATTGTCTACGGGCGCTATGCGGCTGATCAGGTAGCAAAGCTAAAGTTTGTCAAGACACTCGCGGGCGGCATGCTCAAGTTTGAAAACGTGGGCGGCCACACGCTCATCGGGGGCACGGCGCATTACTCGATCACGAATGTGGTGACCCACAATGGCATGGTTCACGGCATCGACACGGTGTTGACTCCAGATCCCAATACACCCTACAACATTAGTATCGGCGCGGAGTGAACTGCCGTCATCCGCTCCCGTCATTGGAAGTGTTCAGACCCTTGCCGCAGTACGCGGGAGGTTGCGTCAAGCACCTTTCGCTCTGTGATTCCAGAGGGCGGATCAGCTGCAACCGCTGGTCTCGCCGCAAGTCTCACACTTGAGACATACACCATTTCGAACGAGCGTGAAGGATCCACAGGCACTGCAGGGATCGCCTTCGTATCCTTTCAGCCTGGCCTGTCGTATTCGCTCTGTGACATCCACAGTCATGGTCGCCACGGAGGTGCTCGGTTCGGTTTTGGCTATCTTGGATTTGGACTTGTTCTCGAGATCAAGCGTGTAGGTTGGGCTGCCTGTCGCACGCGAATCGCCTTCGAAGGGAAGAACCGTTTGCACTTGCTCGTCACTGACCTCATCGCCCTTTGTTTTGGCGAATCCTCTTGAGTCGTGGCTCTCATGGGCCACGCCAGGGGCGGCTCCTTCGAAAACTTCTCCCTCTTCTTCGGAAACGTACTCGGTGACTTGAGTCGGTGACCCAACGGTGTCGCCGCGAAGATCCTCCGGCTTGACCTGCACTAGGTCCGTGCGGCCCAAGTAACTGAGGGCCAGTTCTCGGAACATGTAGTCGATGACGGAGGTGCTCATCTTGATATTGTCATGGCCCTGTACAATGCCGTTCGGTTCAAATCGGGTAAACACAAAGGCTTCCACGAACTCCTCGAGCGGCACACCGTACTGCAACCCAAGCGAGATTGCGATGGCGAAACAGTTCATCAAGGATCGGAATGCAGCACCCTCTCTGTGCATGTCAACGAAGATCTCGCCCAGAGATCCGTCCTCGTATTCGCCGGTGCGGATATAGACCTTGTGACCTGCGACACGTGCCTTTTGGGTGTAGCCTTTTCTGCGTGCCGGCATCATGCGCCGCTTGCCGATGTAGCGGTATACGAGTCTTTGAGCCGCTTGCATGATTTCTTCGCGGTTGGTGGTTACGATTTCTGGCGAATCTGGGAACGCTTCCTCAAAGCTCGCTTCAAGAATGGCGGCTGCCGAATCGTCCAAAGCTGCGTTGAGCGGCTGGCTGAGTTTTGAACCGTCTCGATACAAGGCATTCGCCTTTAAACCCAATTGCCAGCTGAGCCAGTAAGCATCCTTCATGTTCTTAATGCTGGCTTCCGAAGGTAGGTTGATCGTCTTGGAGATCGCACCGGAAAGGAAGGGTTGTGCTGCGGCCATCATGCGGATGTGCCCTTCGGCGAAAATGTAGCGCTTGCCCTTCTTTCCGCACTTGTTGGCGCAGTCAAAAATGGAGTAATGCTCCAGCTTCAAGTGCGGTGCGCCTTCAACTGTCATGGCACCACAAACGTAGTCATTCGCGGCGTCTACCTCATCTCTGGTAAAGCCCAAAGCGGCGAGCATGTTGAAGCGCCAGTCATCGAGTTGCTCGTCCGAGAAGCCTAGATATTCCTTGCAGAAGTCTTCGCCCAGTGACCACTTGTTGAATGCGAAGCCGATCTCGAATGCGTTTTCAAGTGCCTTCTCGACTTTGACAATGGCCTCGGGAGTGAATCCTTTCGATTTGAGAGTCTCATGGTTGATTCCTGGAGCACCGGCAAGGGTCTTTCGGCCAAGAGCATAAGTGATCACATCTTCGATCTGTTCCTGCGTGTATCCTAGCTTCTTCAAGGCGGGCGGCAACGACTGGTTTATGATCTTGAAATAGCCGCCTCCGGCCAGTTTTTTGAATTTCACGAGTGCAAAGTCCGGTTCGATGCCGGTTGTATCGCAATCCATAATTAAGCCAATGGTGCCCGTTGGTGCAAGGACCGTCACTTGGGCGTTGCGGAAGCCGTGAGCTTGTCCCAGTTCAACTGCCCTGTCCCACGCCTCGCGGGCGGATTTGAGTAGGTTTGTGGGGCACTCGTCTGGGTCGATGCCGACTGGCAGGATGCTGAGGCCCTCATACTGGTCCTTTGGTGCGTTGTAGGCCGCGCGACGATGGTTGCGGATGACGCGGAGCATATTGTCGGAGTTGCGCTGATAACCGGCAAAGGGTCCCAGTTCTCTGGCCATTTCGGCGCTGGTGGCGTAGCTCTCTCCGCCAAGTATTGCGGTCAAGGCACCCGCAATGGCAAAGCCCTGAGCGCTGTCATAGGGAATACCCATTTGCATGAGGAGGGCTCCGAGGTTGGCGTATCCAAGGCCCAGAGTTCGAAACTCGTAACTTAGTTCGGCGATTTCCTTGCTCGGGAATTGCGCCATGAGCACGGAAATTTCAAGCACCATCGTCCACAAACGGATCGCGTATTCGTAACCCTTGACGTCGAATTCGCCAGTTTCGGGATCATGGAACTTGATCAGATTGATGCTGGCCAAGTTGCATGCCGTATCATCGAGGAACATGTACTCGGAGCACGGATTGCTCGCATTGATTCGGCCGTCCGCGGGGCAAGTGTGCCATTCGTTGATGGTCGTGTCGTACTGCAAACCGGGATCGGCGCAGGACCAGGCAGATTCACAAATGTCGTTCCAGAGGTCTTTTGCTTTGAGCGTTTTTGAAACTTTTCCGTCGGTGCGTCGAATTAGATTCCAGTCAGAGTCGTTGTCAACCGACCTGAAAAACTCGTTGTTGACGCGGATGGAATTGTTAGAGTTTTGGCCCGAAACTGTAATATAAGCTTCGCTTTCGTAGCCCGTATCATAGACTGGAAACTCGACGGAAGTGGCACCCTGCTCCGCGAGTTGAATTGCACGCTGAATGTAGTTCGGCGCGACGTTTGCCTTTTTGGCTTCCACGATACTCTTATAGAGATCCCTGTTCAATCTCGGGTTGAATTTTTCTGACTCAAGAGCGTCGCCTGTGTGGCATGCCCGGATGATCGCATTGAGATGTTTTTGGTTGATGGAGGAGCCTGTGACGAGAGAAGCGACCTTTTGCTCCTCGGTGACCTTCCACTTGATGAAGCTTTCGACATCGGGGTGGTCGACGTCCAGACAGACCATCTTTGCGGCGCGTCGCGTCGTGCCGCCGGACTTGATGGCGCCCGCACTGCGGTCACCCACTCTCAGGAAGCTCATGAGGCCGCTGGACCTGCCGCCGCCGGACAAGTTTTCGCTTTCCCCGCGGACCTTGGAAAAATTGGTGCCGACGCCGGAGCCGTATTTGAATATCCGGGCTTCGCGGGTCCAGAGATCCATGATCCCGCCTTCGTTGACAAGGTCGTCCTTCACGGAAAGGATGAAGCACGCATGGGGTTGCGGTCGTTCATAGGCGTTGTTAGACCTGGTGAGCTCGCCGGTTTTTGGATCGACGTAGTGGTGGCCCTGGGCGACGCCGTCGATTCCATAGGCGAAGTGCAGCCCCGTATTGAACCACTGCGGCGAGTTGGGCGCGGCGATCTGTTGGGCAAGCATGTGGCACAGCTCGTCATAAAACGCTTGGGCGTCTTCGGTTGAGTCGAAGTAGTTGTATTTTTCGCCCCAGTGCCGCCAGCAACCGGCAAGTCGGTGAAACACTTGTCGAGAGTCGGTTTCGTGACCCACACCGTCGGCAATGCCGGCTTTGCGGAAGTATTTTTGGGCGAGAATGTCGGTGGCGACCTGGGACCAATGGGCAGGCACCATCACGTTATCCATCAGGAATACGGTTGAGCCGTCGGTGTTGCGAATCTCGCTCTTGCGTGGTTCGAATGGGATACCCTCGTAAGCATCTTTGCCCAGTTGCGTAAAGTGGCGATCTACCTTCATCTTCTTTCTAACTCCCTCTTATTGGCGTGCAAAGCTCTCCGTGCTTCTCACCGAGTCCACAAGGTTTGTGAAATCGGCAACGGTGTCAAATTCACGATAAACGGAGGCGAAGCGCACATATGCGACGGTGTCGATTCGCCTCAATTCCCTCATCACGCGTTCTCCTATCGCGATTGAGCGCGTTTCGTCCTCAAAGTCCTGGAACATATCGCGCTCGATCCGGTCTGCGGCCGATCGGAGCGTGTCCATAGAGACGGGCCTTTTGCGGCACGCGATTCGCATGCTTTCGAAGACTTTTTCCTTGTTGAATTCTTCGCGCGTCCCGTCCCTTTTCACGACGAAGAGACGCGGCCTTTCCGGCTCTTCAAACGTCGTGAACCTACGGTTGCATGCCATGCATTCTCGGCGACGGCGAATCGCCTGGCCCTCTTTGGCCGCTCTTGAATCCAGCACTTTTTGATCTTCGTATCCGCAGAATGGGCAGCGCATTTCTGTCTACTATCACCCTACATCTAGGGGCAAAGAGATTATACGACCCCAAGGGGTGGTTCGCATCTTCCTTTTCTTCAGAATTTTGGAAATGTGCAAAACACGGCATTTTTCCACGAGTTGTCCCGTGGAAAATGGCAGTTGTCAACGGGAAAACTCAGAATCCGCGGAAATCGTCATGGGGCTCATAGGGAACCCTTTGGACGTCGGCTTCACCGTCGTGCGAGTGTCCGCAACTATTGATAGAGGCGGGCTATACTGCCCGAAAATGAGCGAAGAACCCTCGCCGCAAAATTCGGACGACCCCAGAGCCATGGCTTCGGCGCTGTTGGGATTCGGCAGTTGGGTCCTCTTGTTCTTGGCGTTCGTCAATCCGTTCCAGTGGTTGCCGCGTGCGGTGTGGCTCGTGTCACCGCTTTGCTCACTTCTGGCAGGGCTTTTGGCATCCTCGGACTGAAGGGTCGCAGGGCGTGGGCAGTCGTTGGAATCGTGACCGCGGCGCTTTACTGGGGTTGGTCCTCCTTGTGGTTGCCTTTTCAATGCCCCCAACTTGAGTAGCGCTTTTACCGGTAGCTTTCCGCCTTCAGTTTTGCATGCAAATCCTTCCGCATATCTCGAGGGGCTCAGGCACGAGGGGCAGCCTGGTCAGCTACGATCCCCTTGAGAGCCGCATTCTCATCCTCAAGCTCTTTCAGCCGTCTGAAGTCGTCGGTCTGTAGGCCGCTGTACTTGCGGCACCAGATTTAGAAACGTGTTGATGTTAACGCCGTGCTTCTTGCAAAGCTCGTCGCGGCTTCTATGCACGCTTGCGCCGTCTTGCAGAATCCGAACGATCTGCTCGTCTGTGAACTTAGATTTCTTCATGTCAGGTCTTCTTATGGGCGGAGACCCCCACGCGTCTCGACGCTACTCATTTCGGGTGGCATTCCGGCTTTGCGATGAGCGCGGCCGTCAATTAGTAAGTGCAGACCATCCAGACGCGACTTCGAGTGGGCCGTGCTTAATGGCCCACGAGCTGCCGCAGGGCTTCGGCGCGGAGTCGAGACGCACCCTTGAATTCTTCGTCCCCACGGATTTCCAAGGTCGTGAGAAAGGCATCGACCTCTCTGGGCGTGACGACGAAACCGGGAATCTTTCCGCTGGAAGCCCAGCGCACCCACGCGAGGACCCGCAAGGCGTCGGCGAGTGACACCGTGCGAGATACGACGGCAAATTCCACCGCTTGCGCCGCCTTCCCCTCAAGATGGTCGCGGCTGAGCGCTTGACGCGCGAGGCGCTCCTCCCGGATCAGATACTCCACAGCCCCGACAAACTCGGACCGGGTGCCTTGAAGCACGCTCACTTGAAGAAAGGCGCCAACGGCTCTGCTCGATTCTCCAAAGAGCCCCCGGGCGGCAAGCCCTTTCGTTGTCAGAGCCTTCAGAACGGAAGGCAGCCGTCTGTTTTGTGCAAGTCCAATCAGGTGAAGCATGCATGAAAGACGGCGGCCCTCTCCGGCGTTGAATGGGCTGGCGGAAAGGTAGCCAAAGTCTTCGGAGAACGCGAATTCCAGCTTCTTGCCAATCGAAGACAGGTAGTGAGAGGCGACGCCATCCGCGGCGTCGATGGACCAGCCGGCGGTCAGCGCCTGCAACCTTAAGTGATCTTCTTCATTCACCATCAGGCTCAGCGTTCGACTTGGGTCCAGCAGCAATGCGCGACCTTGCTCGGACCAAGGGAAATCCGGAGATACTAGGCGACAACCGACAAGGTGGTCCCGTTCGGCGTTGCTGATTCCTTTGAGAACATCGAGGCCCAGGTTGGACTCATGAGCCGCCGTGAGGACGGCCTTCATGGCTGCGCGAAGACCAGGCTTGTCGCAAGCATTGGGAAAGCGGTGCCCCCGCAGGTTGCGCATATAGCGCGCCCTTGAGCTTAAGACCACGTCGTTGTGGGGGGCGTCCTGGGCAAGCCATGAGGGAGCAGGCATGTTGCGAAGAACCATCCGCTTCCACGCTTCGGCATCGGTCTGCGCTCCCGCCATCTTGATCGTGAGTGTACCGGCGCGCACTTATGCGGACCCACTCTTTGTTGGATAGGCTCTTCGAACTTAGAATCGATCGCTGATGAGGGCCCGGCGAAACTTACTTTGCGACCAAGGCGACCTGTTCGCATCTTGATTGAATTCCGTCGCTAAAGCGGAGCCTACCGTTGTGGCGACCAGCGATTCAGCGATGATGTCGGTCGAAATCGCATCCACGCCGGCCGCCGTTTGGATCTCCTGCTCTTGATAGACGGCGAGTTGCTCGACCGAGACTCCACCAAGAGGTTCCTTCGGCGAAACGGTTAAGATTCCCGCCAGGGTTGCCGTCGTGAGGGTAGTCAGCACGACGGACTTCCATCCGCGCATGGCGAGTCGACCCTCATTCTCGCCTTCCGGCCTCGGCTGCATCCTAATCATTTGCGTACCGGAGATTGTAGGTACTTTTGCCGTGGATTGCAACCGAAATGTACAGGTTTTGCGAATAATTGATCTCAACATCGCAAAGTTGCTTGTCCCCACAAGTCGCATCTGGTGCGGTAGAGGTGTTGCGGCGTTGGGACCAAGGGCGCAGGTTCAATGATGAGGGACCAGCCGTGCGAGTGGGTCGACGCTTTCGAAAGGGCGCTCAGCGGCGTTGTCAAACGATGGACGGGTTCTCCGTTGCCGTGTGTTGATAGGCTCGTGATTGAAGCGGATCCAAACCTCCAGAAACTCGCAACCAGGGGTCGGATTGGGAACGGTCGGGCCGCTAGACTCGTTCCTTTGAGCGAGAGGTACACTCGCCCGACCCATGCTCTTTGGAAAACGCGGTCAACGCGACTCGTTTGAAAGAGAGGCGGAGCGCGTGTTCCCCTCGGTTTTCGGTACCGCGTTGCGACTGACAAGGTCGCGGGAAGACGCCGAGGATCTGGCGCAGGAAGCAATCGTGCGAGCGTACGAGGCCTACGAAAGATTCGACGGTACGAACTTTAAAGCGTGGATGCTGAGGATCGTAACGAACCTTTACATCAATCGATATCGGCAAAAGCAACGCGGACCGTCCATGGGTTCTTTGGACGAGGAAACCGCAATCGAGCCGGTGGCGAGCGAAGAAGAGGTTCCAGACCGAGTACTGTTTGACAACGTGTTGGGAGCCGAAGTGGATGAAGCGCTGGGCAGAGTGCCCGAGGACTTCAGGGTCACA
>CAZUCK010000053.1:0-1076 GCA_964619505.1 uncultured Fimbriimonas sp.
TTTAAATAAGAACAATACTTCGACCAGTACTTTAATCACTTCCACATCATTATTTTTGACATTTGCGTGGTTCCATTCTTCTTCAAGTTGCTTGAACCGTCCCATTACTCCCAGTGTCCTGGCAGGCGGCGGATTAACCGGCGCTATGACAGGCGGCTGTTTGTATTCCTCCGGCATGATTTTTGGCGCTGGGCTAGCAGGCATTGGCATAGGTTTGGGCATAGGAGTCTGACCAACAGCAGTTGAGGTCAAAGCGGTAGACAACCCTAGAATAATAAAGAATGATCGTAGAGAAAACGGTGTCAGAAATTTTTGATAAGCCATGACGCCTCCAAATTCAATAAGCATTGACGACCTGTGAGGCCACGCCACCCGGATAAATCAAGCGATGATTAGAAAAGCCCACGTCAGCGGCCTGGTATAGCTCATCTATCAGACTGCGCCCGTAGCGCGCCAGGAAAAAGGAAACGTTCAATTCCCCCCCCTGAAAATTCTTTTCCATTGGTTCAAACCCGCGAAACGCCCCGGAAATCCCAACCTTCAGGTTAGGAAAGGCGTGCTTGATGGCCCGCAGTCCTCCTACATGGTCCATGTCTGGGTGGGACAGCAGAACTAGGTCCACGCTTTCGACGCCCATGGCGCGTAATTTCGGCACGACGACCTTCTCACCAGAATCCACCGTCGGCGTGAGGGGACCCGCGTCTATCAAGATCGTCGTTCCTGAGGTTCGAAACACGGCGCAGTCGCCTTGTCCAACGGAAAGAAAGGTGAGCGTGTCGGGAGGAGCGCCTTGCCACCAACCGGCCAGGGCTCCCAGCGTTGCGCAGGCGCCCCATAAAGCCGTTGTCCTAGGCCATGCGGACATTTGGCCTCCGGATCAAGAGCGCGCATCCGTAGAGCGGCACCAGCCAGTACCCGTTGAAATAAGGCACCTCAAAGTGTAAGGTTGGCGCCGCAGCAAAGCATTGGGTCACGCTCTGAATCCATGACAGCATGGGGGCAACCAACAGACGAAGCAACCAGCCGGAGGCTGAAGCGGAAATCGGTTACTCCGTCGCGTTCATCCGCCAACTCGC
>CAZUCK010000053.1:1086-15808 GCA_964619505.1 uncultured Fimbriimonas sp.
TTGGGTACCACCGCTGTCTAGAAGAGAACATGGGGCAAACAAACAGACGAGAAAACCAGCAGCAGGCGCAAGCGAAAATGAATGAGAAACCGTGCAGTAAGAAAGCCAAACTCAAAACCGCCGGTAAAACAAACGCCGAGAGCAGGCCCGCTGCGATCGTCTCTCCGATGACGACATGCTGCGATTGGGCCAGGATCGGGACTGTGGCAAGGGTCGCAATGGCGGCCAAGCGAAAAGTGCGCTTGCCGGATTGAACCAGTCGCGCCGTGGCCGTCTTTCCAGCCTTCGATGGTTCGGAACCTTTGAACATGGCGATTGCCACGACCGCCACCATCGTGAGTTGAAACCCCAACTGTTCAACCTGGGAGGGGTCAAAAAGGAGCATCGCAAGGCCCGTGAAGGATAGGGCGGACAGCATGTCCGGCTCTCGCCGAAACAGATAGGCAGAGCGAAAGATCAAAGCAAAGATGGAGGCGCGAATCGTTGATGGGTGAAAGCCGGTCGCCGCTACAAACAGGGCCAGGAGGCCGGCGAGCAAAACCATTTGAATCCACCGCGGGAGGGGCAACAGGCCCATGAGCACCTGAACGGCCAAAGCGATCAGCAACACATGCAAACCCGCCGCAGTAACCATATGGAGCGCCCCCGAGGCTTGTATGTCGGCGCGAGTGGAGTTGCCCAAGAGTTCGGGCGAGGAAAAGAAGACAGCCTCGAGCAACGAAGCCTCGGAAGGTTCCAAGGCATGGCCGGCGAATCGGTTGAAACTGTCCCGCCAGGCGTCCGACCACTCGATGAGCATCGGGCCCTTCGCCAGGTGCTCCAACCTAATCGCATCAAGGGTCATGGGTCGAGAAACGGCACCCGTTTCCCTTGGGCTAAGCCTTCCTTTGACACGGACGCGGTCCATCAGTGACAGCCCGATCTCGCCATCAAATCGCATGAGAACATGACCGTAATCGGTCGCAAGCGTACATACGTTCGAGCCAAATTCAGTCTTGTGGGGACGAGACACTACCACGCCATTAACGATGCTGATCGTCTCGCCGCTATCGATTGCGGGCGGCGATTTGTGAAGGATTCCCCCCAATATGACGAACACACAGAGCAGAGCTCTGTTCGCGATGGTGCGCACTGCGAAGGCGAGAGGTATCAGGAGCAGGAGGTTGAACGGATATCCGGCAACCGTCAGACCGACGACGAGCCCGATCAAAGCGAGAACAAGCGGTCTACTTTCGAGCTCTTTCCTCATCCGCCCACGTCGCCATGCGCTTATTTGCGATTTCTCTTATCGAAATCTCCGGAATAGGGGGCTTTTCTGGGACTGGTTCCGGTTCAGGTATAGGTTCAAAGCGTCCCTCGGCCACCGGTCTAACTCCGAACCTCAGATCCAAGAACAGCCCTTCTTCACCGGCTTCCGCCGAGAGCCTCTGAATAATCCTCGGTTTGATCATTCGGAGTTCCTGAGCCCATGCCGATCCCTGAACGGATATCCAGACCGTGCCTCTTTCGTACCGATCTGGCATGCAGCGCTCAGCAAGCATTTTGCCCACGATCTTGGGCCAAGCCCTCAGCGCTGAGTGAGCGCGGGCGGCTCGCAACACTTCATCCCGGCCGATGGCGTCCGAGAGCATCTTTCCGACCTTTTTCATAACGCCCTGATTTCGCCCGCTTTCACCTCGAAGACGGCGGCTTGGTTCAAGATCTTACCGCCCGCCGCAGACGCCTCCGTGCAAGTCAGCACAGCCTGCCCCGCCCTCGCCAATACAATTTCGACAAGGAGGGCCCGCCTCCTTTCGTCGAGATCTGACAGGATGTCGTCCAGGAGCAGCAGGGGCGGGAGCCCAAGTTCCTCCCGAGCAATCTCAAGGCTGCCGAGTTTGACTGAAATGACCGATGTTCGTTGCTGGCCCTGGGAACCGAAGAGCCTCGCGTCGCGCCCACCAATCATGATCTGGAGATCGTCTCGGTGCGGACCTACACTGGTGCCTCCTCGCAGACCGTCATTGCCTCGCGAAGCCTCCAGTGCGGCGTGCAGCGCCTCAGTGTCTTGCGAATCGTCTTTCGGGCCATAAACGAGCGACAGTGCCTCTCCTTGCCCCATTTCCGAATGGATTTGCCGAGCGACGGGTTCCAGGCGCGCGACGTAAGCTTGCCGCGCTTGTCGAAGGGGAATCCCGTGCTCCGCGAGCTGCGCCTCCCAAGGTTCGAACATTTCGGGTGGGAGCCATCCGGTGTTTTGCCTCAGCAGAGCATTGCGCTGTTCCAAGGCGCGCTTGTAGGCGGTCAGGTGTCTCAGATAGTTCGGAAACAAAGAACTGAGTTCCAGATCCAGGAACATTCTTCGGTCCGCCGGCTCACCCCTTGCAATTTCCATGTCGACGCTGGTCATGCAGACGGCTGGCAGCCGCCCTATGAGGTCGGAGGCTCTGGGAAGGCCCATTCCGTTGATGGTGGCTCTCTTTTTTGCACCCCGAGTCAATTCAATGCCGAGGGTCGTTCCGCAATCGGCGAGTTGCAACTCCACACTTCCTTTGAGCTCGCCTTCCAAAATGGCCTCGGCGTCACGTTGCCCCCTCAGCATCCGCGTTGTGGAGATCAAAGCGATCGCCTCTAAGAAGTTGGTTTTTCCCTGCGCGTTGGGTCCAGAGAGAACATTAAATCCAGGAGACAGTCTCAAAGATATAGAACGGTAATTTCGAAACGAAGAGAGTGTGACCCGATCCGCTACTACGGCGGTCTCGGAGTTCTCGTTTTGCACACCCTTCTCTCCAATTTTCACTCTTTGCATGAGTAGCTGTTGTTACTGTTATGGCGAACAAAAAAGGGGAAAACCTATGAAACACCCTTCAAGACTTTAACACTAAGGCATCTCTTTGAATCTGACGATGGTGTACCTGCCATAACATTCATCGTGGAAAACAAAGTGGAAAAGCCACGACTTGTATAAGTTTCCGCCGTCCGCTTTTACACACCCCGATAATCTCCCACATGTTTCCCCATGCCGTCCACATCATCTACAGCAGGCCATGCTCACGGCCGTATTTCATGACTGTCGCCTCGGCGAGATACAGGGGATGAACATTGGGGATGGAGGGTACCGATCGTCTCGCTGCGATGGGCCTCCAGACTTCGGCCAGCATCTTGTCTTGGATGGTGGTTGGCAGTTCTGGAAACCGATCACACAGGCGTCTGAGCGCGTTGTATTCTTCAAGCGTCATGCCTCTTAGATCTCCCACCTCAGATTCAAACGGATGGGTGCCGGCAGTATGGGGTGCAGGGGCGAACGTTGGGATGGCCCGCTTCTCGTAGACGACCACCGTCCCTGACACCAGGTCGCCGATCCTCTGCGATCGAGGGTTTGTGAGCATCGCCACAATTCCGACGAAATAGGTTCCTGGCAGCATATCAGCGGGGCGCAATAGGTTTCTACCCAGGGCGGCGGAGAATTTTATAGGCGTTCCATCAACCATTCGAACGCGGATGCCGGCCGCCTTCTTCCCAACCGTCTGTCCATTCCACAGCCCTTCCAAAAGGATGAAATAAAGGAAGGGAGAGGCGATGTCGAGCATCGACCCAAACGACACCCCCATGGTGGGATCCACGGCGCTCATTACGGCCATGATGAGGCTCGATAGACACAGCGTCACGGCGAAGACAATGGCGAGGTCCAGCGCATGCGCTAAGATACGACTGCCGAGGCCGGCGAGTCGGTACGTGAGAATCGTCTTCTCAGGACTCAGAACGACGAGCTCGTGGTCCACTCGTGGATGCTACCATCGGCCATCGAAACATATGGTCCCTACACGCAGGTTTTGGTTCTTTGTCGCGCTGGGCATTCCCATTGCCGCCATCGCTGCGCAGGCTGACGCACCGCTCGCGATCGTCGGATATGACGTGGGCCTTTTGATGGCCGCGTGGATCACGACCCTCATGGTCCCTTCGGCCCGGTCGCTGAAGTTGACCCGCAAATTTGACCCCGTTCTCTCCGTTCGGGTCCAAAACAAGATTGATGTGACAATCCTCAACGACGGTGTTGACACCGTACGTACGCTCTTGCGTGACGAACCGCCCCCCAGTTTTGAAAGCACCGGCAGCGAGCGACGCGTCATACTCGAACCGGGAAAAGAGCAAGAATTCTCATATAACATTACACCGTTCGAGCGAGGCGGCGACTATTTCCGCGGCACATTCCTAAGGATTGAATGTCCACTTGGTCTTGCTTGGAAAGAGGTCAAACTTCTGACGGAGCAACCCGTTCGCGTTTATCCCAATGTGCTTGCCTTGCGAGAGTTCGACTTACTGAAGCAGAAGGGCAGGCTCCGTGAGCTGGGCATTCGTCGGTCCCGCCAACGCGGATTGGGGACAGAATTTGAATCCCTGCGGGATTACAGCGAGGGTGATGATTTCAGAAAGATCGATTGGAAGGCATCGGCTCGGCGAGGCAAGTTCATCGTCCGGCAGTTCGAGCAGGAGCGCAACCAGAGCGTCCTCATCTGCATCGACATTGGGCGACACATGCTCGCCGAGGTTGACGGAGTCCGAAAATTAGACCGAGCTTTGGATGCTTGCTTGATGTTGACTCACGCGGCGGTCGCGGCGGGTGACTTGGTGGGTCTTCTCGTCTATGCCGACGTCGTCTTGCGCTACATTCCGCCAAGGAAGGGTCGCAATCAGATGGGAATCATCATTGAGGCCATCCACGACTTGGTCGCGGAACCCATAGAATCCGATCCGATGTCCGCCATGAGCTATTTGGCGTCCCGATACAAGCGTCGTTCGCTGCTTGTGGCGTTTACGGATTTGGACCATCCGGATGCAGCCAAACAAATGGTCGCTTATTTCGGGCCCTTGGCTCGGCGGCACCTTGCTCTGTTGGCTCGTGTCTCCGATCCCCGGCTGAACGAGCTTTACAATAAGCCTCTCGAGGAACTTCCTGACCTTTACGAGCGAACGGCCGCGGACTTGATGATTGCGGACAGAAAGAAAGCGACGACGATCCTAAATGCGGCGGGCATTCACAATATCGAAGCGGAGCCCGACGACCTTTCCGCAGCTCTCGTCTCTTTCTATTTTCAGGTTAAGGAGCGCTCGCTGCTCTAAGAGAACCGCGCCTTTAAACAACCGTATGGAAGCAGAGCCGTAATGAAGCAGCAGGAAGACGCAATGAACCCAACGAGATCCCTTGGAGAGCTGCTTCGTAACTCGTGCAGCAGGTGGGGCCCGAAAATCGCAATGCTCGTGCCGGTCAAGGACGGATATTCGGGGATATCCTACGATGAATTTTATAAGGTAGTCGAACGATATGCCGCCGCTCTGAGTGAGCTGGGGTTACTAAAAGGGGATCGGCTGGTCATTCTGAGCGACAACTGTCCGGAATGGTCGTTTGCGGACTGGGCGGGACAGACTTTGGGCGTCATCGTGGTCCCGATCTATCCGACCTTGCCGGCCGATCAGGCTCAGTACATCGTGAAGGATTGCGGTGCCAAGTTGGTATTGGCTGGTTCCGGAGAGCAGCTGCTGAAAGTGAGTTGTTTAGAAGGTGTCGAGTCCATTCTTTTGAAGGACGGCGACAGCTCATTGGCGGGAAGGGCTGAGACAGCGTCGCTTGATCGTGCGAGTTGGGAAGCGGCCATGGGTCAGGTCGATGAAAAAGACGTGGCGACCATCATTTACACCAGCGGAACGACGGGACTTCCCAAGGGAGCAATGCTGGCTCATCGCAGCCTCATATGGGTTGGCAACGCCGTGCTCGACGCCATCCCGATAAGCGACAAGGACACCTTCCTCAGTTTCTTGCCCATGTCTCATGTGTTTGAACGTGCAGACGGCCAGATTTTGCCCATTTCGTTGGGGGCTACGATCGGTTTTGCTAAGAGCCTTATGTCCCTTGCGGGGGATATGGTCAAGGTGAAGCCCACCGTGATGTTGTGTGTGCCGCGGTTCCTTGAGGCGACCCGGGACAAGATCCTGGACGGAGTCTCCAAGCAACCGGCGTTGCGTCAGAAGCTTTTCAAACTTGCCTTGGAGCAAGGGACGAAGAAGTTCAAGGGCGAGTTTGCGCCGTTTTTCTCGGTGACAGACAAGTTGGTGGGGTCAAGGATTCGCAAGCGCGTGGGCGGAAGAATGCGTTTTATGGTCTCGGGCGGCGCGGCTTTGCCGACTCATGTCGCGGAGTTTTACGGGGCGTTCAAGGTGCTCGTGCTTCAAGGATATGGCCTTACGGAGACCGCTTCGGGCGTTGTTGTGAACCATCCCGATAGGAGCAAGTATTGGACGGTCGGTGAGCCCTTGCCAGGCATCGAGGTGCGGCTTGCCGAAGACGGCGAAATCCTGCTCAGGGGTCCTGCGATCATGCTTGGTTACTACAACCTGCCTGAAGAAACATCGGTCGCCCTCGATGGCGATGGCTGGTTCCACACAGGGGACATCGGCGAATGGGAAGGCAAGAGCCTGAAGATCACGGACCGCAAAAAGGACCTGCTCGTACTTGGGAACGGTAAGAACGTGGCCCCTCAACCCATTGAGAACAAGCTCCGCTCGTCCAACTTCATCCAGGAGGCTGTGGTTCTCGGCGATGGGATGGATCATTGTGTGGCGCTCATCGTGCCCCACTTCGAGCTTGTACGCACCGCTTTGAACCTTCCAGGCGACGCGGCCTTATCTTCGAGTTCCGAAGCTCGCGCGCTGATGAAGAAAGAGATCGATCAGGTGAATAAGAGTGTGGCCAGCTTCGAAATGGTGAAAAAGTTTGCGATTCTGGACCGCATGTTCACGATCGAGACGGGTGAGCTTACTCCGACCCTGAAGGTCAAGCGGAGGGCCGTTAAAGACCACTATGCCGCAGAAATTGCGGAAATGAGTCGCTGAAACGACTCGCTCATAGGCAGCTTGCTTGGGCATTTCCAGAAAGCAGTGTTAGACTGGATGAAACTTCTGGCGCGTTCAACTTCATCAAAAGTGCACCATGCCCCACCTCGCGGTCTTAATGATGTCGACGCTCACGGTGGGGGGAGCTGCACCCGCTGCGCCGGCGGTGACCTTCGCCGCTAAGGCTGGAGGGAGTTTGCTCACGATGCCAGTCGTCCGTGACCCGTCACTTCCCGCCGCCACACCCATGGATACAGTCATTGGAAACGTTCGTGTGCAAGCGATCTCTCCCACCCTCGTCCGCATCGAGATGAAGGGTCCTAAAGGGTTTGAAGATCGAGCCACCTTTACGGTCGTCAATCGTGGCAAGCACGAGGAAGACCCGAAGATTGTGAAGAGCGAAGCCCACACGACGCTCGTGTTCAAGAATTACAAGGTGGTCGTGCCGGTGAAAATGGGTGACACCTTGAGCGGGATCCAAGTTAAGTCGCTGAAAGGTGACACTTTGTGCACGTTGTCCAAAGAGCCGCTGAAGAAGAGGTTCCTCCCTCGACCACCGGAAAAAATCCGCTCCTTCAAGATTTGTGATCGTCCCCGACTTATACCGCCTCCTTGGGGCGCCACGCCCCCGCCTGCGGGGAACAAGCTGCACCCTGAGACCAGCGGATGGGACACGTCAAACGATGCGCCGGATGTGTACATCTTCGTACCGGGCGACGGCGGCTATAAGGTTCTTAGAAAGGACTTCTTGAATCTTACCGGCAAGATCCCGATGCCACCCAAATGGGCTTTTGGCTTCTGGGACAGCCGGTATTACCCTTATTCCGACGAGAAGGCCCTCGGCACGATCGACGACTATCGCAAACGGGGTTTACCGTTGGACGGATTCGTCGTCGACACGGATTGGAGAGTGAACGGTTCGCATGGGTATGAGGTGGACAAGCGCTACTTTCCAGACATGAAGGATTTCCTTCACGATGCGCATGTCAAGAACGTCCACCTCATGTTCAACGACCACCCTGAGCCGGTTGCCGATAGCGCCTTGGCGCCCAAGGAAATGGCTTATCGCGCCAAGGGTCTGAACAGCCTGCTGGCGTTGGGAATCGATGCATGGTGGTACGACAGGAACTGGCACACGCACTTGCTGGAGCCCATGCCTGGAATTGCGAAGGAGGTGTGGGGGCAAGCGATGTTCCACGACATCACTTTGCGCGCGCGCCCAGATCGACGACCGTTGATCATGACGAACGTTGAGGGCATCGACAACGGTGTCCTCAAATCCGCGCCCCATCCGGCTGGCCACCGTTATCCCATCATGTGGACGGGGGACACCAGCGCCACTTGGAGGGACCTTGAAAGGGGCATATCCAACGGTGTCGATTCGGGCGTGCTCTCGCTGTTGCCGTATGTCAATGAAGACCTTGGCGGGCACCACTTGACTCCCAGCCCCGAGTTATACGTCCGGTTTCTTCAGTACGGAGCTTTTTCGCCCATCATGCGTGTGCACTGTGACCGCAGCGGCAACCGGCACCCTTGGGCGTTTGGTTCTGAAGCCGAAGCAATCACGCGTGATTACGTCAATTTGCGATACCGGTTGTTGCCGACGTTGTATACGGCTGCGAGAAGGGCTTACGACGACGGGACGCCCATCATGCGCCGTTGCGACTTGGAGTGGCCCCAATTTACCGAAGCGGCAGATTCTCAACAGTTCATGTTCGGTGATGACATTCTCGTGGCCCCCATCAATGACGGCGATATAGGGAGATCGAACTCCGTGGGAACGAGGACGGTCTGGCTCCCGCCAGGCGAATGGCAAAATGTTTGGACCGGTGAAACGCTGCACGGAGAAAGACAGATCGAGGTCTCGAGCCCGCTTTCTCAGATGCCCATTTTCGTGAGGCTAGCGGGGATCGTGTTTCTTGCCCCAGAGGCTCAACATACGTCCGACAAGCCATGGGATCCCATCACCATCGATGCATACCCTCCCAGCCGCGATGGCAGTATCGAACGGGTTCTCTACGAGGACGATGGTTCTTCCAATGAATATCTCAACGGGTCTGGGCGGTGGACCAAGGTCAGTTTGAAGAGAACAGGAGATAGGATTACATTGATCATATCGCCTGCAGAAGGCAAGTTCAAAAAGATGCTCAAGCGAAGGGGTTGGGTGGCAAGGATTCATCTTCCGAACGGCACCAGTGCGACGGTCACCGACTCGGGCGGCGCAGACATCGACCTTCTTGATCCTCAGAAAGAAGAGGTAGCAATGCCGTTTCTGGGACCGCGGTCCAACCCCGGCCCTTTGAGTGGCCCTGTTCTGGAGGCGGACTACGCGGCAGGGCCCTTATCCATCCGACGCGTCCTAAAGATAAAGATCGAGCATTGACCAGTGAGGGGTGCTTGAAAGCGTGTACGATTCCAAACGTGGAAACCGTGCGCGTTGCTGACATCGCATTGGACGCGCGTTCAGGTGGCCAGGGAGCTGTGTACAGCTACCGTTTGGAAACTGGCGGGGCAGTTGGCGACGGATATTTCGTTCCGTTGGGCACCAGGCAAGTGCTTGGCTTTGCTGTGAGTATCCGCGAGGTGACTGAAGATCAGCTCGGTTTCCCAATCTCCACGCTGCGATCCGTTTACGATCGGGTCGAAGGTCTGTCTCTGCCTGAGGCGGTCATTGCCTTGGCGAATTTCGTCGCCTCCGAGTATTTGTGCCCCCTATCGGTCGCTCTGACCGCCGCGATCCCTCCCGGCGCACGTGAACGGCTGGTGACAGAATGGTGTGCAACGGGCGAGAAAGCCGATACCCTCACCCCCTTGCAGGCTGAGGTGCTAAGGTCCCTCCACGAGAACGGCGGCGCAATAAGAGAGAGCCGAGGTAAGCGCTTGGAGGCAAGCATGGTGCGTGCATTGAAGCTTCTGAGGGGCAAGGGCCTTGTCGAGCAGCGTCTGGCCATTTCGTTCGGAGGAGAGCGGCGCGCAGCAGACAAATTGCTGATGCTTTCGCCTGATGAAGACAAAGTGGAGCATTTCCTCCTCAAGGAGGGGCGCAAGAAACCTGCCCAGGCGCTCACCCTGATGCGCCTTCAGGCGGCGGAACGGTCCATCTTGACGACCGCGGAGATCAAGGCGATGAGCGGTGTCACAGATTCCACTGTGAAAGCGCTCCTGGACGGTGGATTGTTGCAACCGGTCGAGGGTGACCCACGTTCGCTCGGTAATCCTCCGGAGCCGAATCGGCACCAGTCTCTTTGCATCGATGCCGTTTCCGACAGCGTCCATGCTCGTGAACCCAAGACATTTCTGCTTTACGGTGTAACCGGGAGCGGCAAGACGGAGGTTTACTTGCGCGTTGCGGCGGAAGCTCTTCGGATGGGCCGTCAAGTTCTCTACCTGGTTCCAGAGATCGCGCTTGCTACGCAGGCCATCGCTCAGTTGCGCGAACGATTTGGTAGGAACGTTGCCGTCCTTCACAGCGAGCTCCCAGCGACGGAGCGCCTTCAGAATTTCGTTCGGATTCGGAGGGGAGAAATTCCCGTTGTGCTTGGCGCACGATCTGCCGTGTTCGCGCCGCTGAACAATGTGGGCCTCATTGTGCTCGACGAGGAGCACGAGGCGAGTTATAAGCAGGAATCCTCACCGCGTTACCTAACCAAGCGGCTTGCACAGTTCCTTTCGAGGCACCATGGCTGCCCCTTGATTTTGGGCTCGGCCACACCGAGCGTCGAAAGCTTTAAGGAGGCTGAGGACGAAAAGATCACCCTGTTGAGCCTGCCAGTTCGTGCCGCCGACGCCAAGCTCCCAACGGTGCACATCAAAGACCTCACCGAGGGTTATCGCTCGGGCCACCCTTCCATCTTAAGCGACGAACTGCGGGAGCGCATGGCGGAGATACTCACACGCGGTGAGCAAGCGATCTTGTTCCTGAACCGTCGAGCGTATGCTCCTTTCGTCCTTTGCCGTGATTGCGGAAGGCAGATGGTTTGTCCCAACTGCGCAGTTTCGCTGTCGTTCCACCGCCGAGATCGTCGGTTGCGTTGTCATCACTGCGGTTACAACGTGTTGCCTCCAGACACATGCCCTTCCTGTGGAGGCATGCGCATCAGTCCCTTCGGAATCGGAACGGAAAAGGTTGAGGAAACGGTCCGCGAGTTGTTTCCCGACTACAAGGTGTCCCGATTGGACCGTGACATTGCCCGTAGAAAGGGCGCCCTCGAAGAGACCTTGGCCGACTTCCGCAGCGGCGCCACGAACGTTCTCGTGGGGACCCAGATGGTCGCGAAAGGCTTAGATTTTCCCAACGTCACCCTAGTTGGAGTCATTGCCGCAGATGTGTCCCTGAACATCCCCGATTTTCGCTCGTCTGAGCGCACCTTTCAGTTGCTATCGCAGGTGGCCGGTAGGGCCGGCCGAGGTCAAAGACCCGGGAACGTCGTCATCCAGACCTTCAATCCAACGCATAGGGCGGTTGCAACCGCGCAAACCCACGATTTCCTCTCTTTTTTTGAAGCGATCAAGAAGGAACGCGAAGAAGCCGGCTACCCTCCATTCAAGCGTTTGATCAACATCGTGATCAGCGGGGAGTCTTTGGAGGCCGTCATCACCGCCTCCAATGCAGCGGCAGAACTCCTTAAGCCTCTTGAAGAGAGGGGTCTTCAAATCCTTGGGCCGGTCGACTGTGCCATCGAAAGATTGCAGAGCCGCTGGCGCAGACATCTTCTCTTGAAATTGGATCCCAACGCGGAGTCTGCGCCCGTCGGAGAAGCCTTGAAAGGTTTCGCTCCCAAGCACGTCCAGGTGACGCTCGACGTCGATCCTTACTCGTTGATGTAGTATTGGCGCATGGCGGGATTGCTTCAGGAAACGGCGGCAAAGAGAACCGAGCGGGCGGTGGAAGATTTGATAGCGGCGGCGAAGCACACGAAGTTGGACAAGGTCACGTGGCAGCCACTTAACAGCGGGGACGACGTCCTCGAAATGATCCGTCATTGCGCCCATGTGAACCATCGATGGGCCGGCATCTTAGAGCGTGGCGAGTGGTTCTTGTTCACCCAAGAGGAGAATGCAGCCTATTTCGCAAAGCTTTGCACTTTGGACAGTGCCCTTGAGGCCCTTGGCGAGGCCAGTGCAAGGTACGTCGAAGTTGTTCGCAGTATGCCCGACGACCGACTTGAGTCCATGATCTCTCTCCCGTGGGGATCGCGGTCAATCGCGGAGTGCCTCCTGCATGCGCTCTGGCACGTTTCGTATCATGAGGGGCAAGTGAACTACGTGCAGACGCTCTACGGTGATCTAAGCGAATCCTAGCTGCGGGCCAGAGACGCCTCGAGATCTTCCAAGAGGTCGTCCGTATCTTCGATTCCTGCACTCACCCGGAGGAGAGTTGAAGGTATCCCCTTGGCCGTCCTTTGTTCTTCCGTCATCGCTGCGTGCGACATTGCGGGCGGGTATCCAACGAGGGTGTCCACGCCGCCGAAACTGGGAGCGATACGGAATATCTCGGACTTCTCGAACAGGCTTTTGGCTTGGTCGGCATTGCCCTTGAATTCGAAAGCGAGCATTCCTCCGAAAAATTTCATCTGCCTTTTGGCCAATGCGTGATCGGGGTGCGCTGGCAGTCCTGGGTAATGAACGGCAGCCACCTTTGGATGGCACGCAAGGAATTCGGCGATCGCATGAGCGTTCGCGCAATGCTGTCGCATCCGCAGTGCAAGGGTTTTGACTCCTCGAAGGACGAGCCAACAGTCGAATGGCGATGGCGTCGAGCCCGCCGCCTTGGCATAGCGTAGGATTGCCTCTCCCAACGCGGGATCACGGCTGACAACGGCGCCGCCGATGACATCGCTATGCCCACCGATGTACTTTGTAGTGGAGTGCATGACGAGATCGCAACCGAGGTCCATCGGGCTCTGGCAAGAGGGCGAAGCAAAAGTGTTGTCGAACAAAGTCAGTACGTCGCGCTTACGCGCTTCGTCGACGATCGCCTTGATGTCGGCGACCCTTAAATTTGGGTTGGTGGGAGTTTCGAAAACCACCATGCGTGTGTTGGGCCTTGCGTTTGCGGCGAGGCTGTCCGGCCTCATGGCATCGAACTCGCTGACTTCTATTCCCTGCCCGGGCAAGAACTCCTTGGCGAACACAGCCGTGCCGCCATAGATGTCGCTTGCGATCAGCAAGTGGTCTCCACTTTTGAGGATCGAAAAAGCCGCGACAATCCCCGCCATGCCGCTCGAAAAGCAGGTGCATCGTTCACCGTTCTCAAGGGATGCGATCACCGTTTCGAGGGTGGATCGGTTGGGGTTGCTGTAGCGAGTGTACTGGTGCTCCGGCGGCATGTCGAGGTTATCCCACTCGAAAGTTGTGGTCTGGTAGATGGGCTCGATCACGGGTTGGGCAGTGAGGCTTGCCCCCTGGCCGATTTGAATGGATCGCGTGGCGAAGCGCATGACTGATGCTACTCGCTGATGGAACGCCGATAAGTTCCCTGCCGCCCAGAAATTCCAATCGGCAGGGAAAAGAACAACGAATTTATTGCTCCGAACGGCGCAAAAACGCCATATAATGAAGCATCACTCAAGAAGTGACCAGCAAGACGACAATTCTTTGGACGTCCCCTCGATTAGGGGAGAGCACCGCTAACCCATAGGGTGAGGAGAGTGCAACTTTTTGGGGGCGTCCATTTTTTTTTCCACCCGGCCTCAAGCCATTACGGCTTCAAACAACTTCGATCCACCCTCTCGAACGACGTCGGAGCATGGTTTGCCAAGCTCATTCTCGAGCTCAGATACCGCCTTCACAGACTCGTCTGCGTCGAGGTGCGAGGTGTTCAACGCCACACCCACCGTCATTGGACGGGGAAAAATTCCGCACGCAGTGGCTAAATCTTCATATAACTCTAGATATTCGTTGAGGGGCGGAATCCTTACCCAAGGCAATTTTCTCAAATGGGTTTGGCCCGCTCGGTGGCATAGAATCAGGTGAGTCGGACAGCTGCCGCGCAACAGCGGTAAGTTAGCGGTGCTCCCTGGGTGGATGAGGGCACCCTGGCCCTCCACGACGACAAGTTTCGCGTCCGCTGCCTTCATCACTTCGCGCTCGATCGCGCCGCTGGCGAAGTCTAGGCGCACCGCATCCAAAGGAACACCGCTTCCCATGATCGTAATTCCTATCTGGCCCGTGGCGATGAAGGCCGCCTTGATGCCACTGCTCAGCGCTGACTTATGGATTTCTAGACCAGCCGTCATTTTGCCAATCGCCATGTCTGTGCCGATCATCAGGACACGTCGATTCGGCAGTTCCCTGGCTAGACCGGTACCAACCGAGAGACCAGGTGGCTCAACCCGAACGTCCCAAACCCACTGACGTGAGGAAAGCTGGGTGTACCGCGGCCCCAAAAGGTCGTGCAACCCATTGATTACGTTCAATCCTGAGGCCACCGCTTCATCGATCCAAGGCAGCCACTCGGGCGGAACGACGCCTCCGGTATTCGCGATTCCGAGGACGAAAACGTCCGCACCCAAAGCCTTGGCCTCCGCAACGGTGCCCACTACGGGACAAGGTCGGTCGATCTGTGTGAACGGAAGGTGGTCCAGTCCCGCCTTGGTTGAATCGATGATGCATGCGATCGGATTCCGTGAGAACCGCAAGACACCGTAGCCCATCTTCCCGAGGGGTTCCCCAAGAGCGCCTTCCATAAAGAGGGCGAGGCGTTGCGAGTCCTTAAGCATGGACAGGCAGAAGCTCCGCGCCGTGGCCCGGCGTGTCGTTCGGCGCGATGATGCCGTTAAGGTCTATGGCCGCTCCAATCGCCGGGTCAGGGTTCAAATTGAGGTGTGAATCTAGGTCGATGTGATCGAATAAG
>CAZUCK010000054.1:0-15688 GCA_964619505.1 uncultured Fimbriimonas sp.
GTTTTCCGCGTGGGCCGCCAGTGGGGCGGGAATTACGACGGATCGCCTGTGGGGTGCCCCGGCTCGGTCTATGGACCTTGACCGCCGTGTCGGTCATGTCCACGTGGCCTCTATTCCAGACTTTCCCCTGAAGGGTGGTCAGACCGCTCGTCGAATCGGTCTGCGCCGACAGCGAGGACGCGTCGACCTCGAGATCGCCCATCGGCAGGGTCGTGAACGACACCTCTGGAGATGTGCCCTGGTTCCCTGCGGAGTCGCTTGCGATGACCCTAAGGCGGTAGGTGGTTTTCGGGGCGAGCCCGCCGATATCGATGGAGTGGCTGGTCGAAAGATCCGCGCTTGTCGCCGAGAACACAAACTGGCCGCTGGCACTGTCAGCCCATTGAACAACGCCAGTCGTCGGCTCGGAAGTCGACCAACTCACGGTCGTCGCATTGAAGCGGATATTGGTGACTGTCGGCGCGCCGATCGTCGGCGCGGAGGCGTCAATTGTGAACGTCGTTTGCGGCGGATTCGGATCGACGTTGTCGGACTGGTCCACGGCACGCACCGCAAACGTGTGGCTTCCAAGCGTCGTGATCGATAGGGTCACACTGCGGTCGTGGGTCGGAGAGCCCGGCGTCCAAGCGCCGCCATCGAGGCAGTATTGGAATCGGAGCAGGGACGGCGGGGTCACGTCGTCGGTTCCCGACCAACCAAAAGCCACGGGCCCTAGCTGCACGGCCCCGCCGTTCTTCGGGGCAATGTCCAGCGAAGTGTGGGGCGGCGTACCGTCGCTGGTCGTTTGGAATTGAACGATGTCGGAGCTGCCAAGGTTGCCGGCCGCGTCAGACGAGGACGCCTCCGCCTCGTAGTCGGTGCCAGAGGTTAGGCCCTGCAGCTTGAAGGTGTGATTCGTGACTAGCGTGGGGTTTGCACCGGCGTCAAGCCAAGAGCCACTTCCCACGACACGGTACTTGATACTGGACGTTGATGGCTCGTCGGTAAGCCACACGAGCGTTGCATTGCTTGCTCCAACCTCCGTAACGATGAGCTGCGAGAGAACCGGGGCGACAGAGTCGCTTGTAACGGCAATGGATGCGGGCGTGGGGTCTTCTTGGCCCGAACCATCCACGGCCTTGGCTTCGATGAGGTTGGAACCTGGTGCCAAAGAAACGCTCTGCGTTCCAGGCCCCGTATAGGGCCCCATCCATGCGCCTCCATCGACCCGGATGTAGAAGGCAAGAGCCGTGACATCCGTGTTATCGTCGGTACCCGTATAGGACACCGCAACGCTGTTTGACGCGGTCGCGTAACCGGTGGCGGGCGAGGTGATTTGCGTGTCGGGCGGGTTGTTGGCTGCGCCGGCGCTTACCGTCAGCTCACGCGAGAACGCGTCTGCGGGCAACGTCGCCTGTGGGTTGGCAAGGACCGTCAGTTCTCGCGAGAAGACGTCACCTACGACGGTTGAGGGTGGATTGGCAAGGATGGTGAGCTCTCGCGAGAAAGCGTCGGTCACCGAGGGTGACGACGCCCGCAGCTGT
Source organism: uncultured Fimbriimonas sp. (assembly GCA_964619505.1). GTDB lineage: Bacteria > Armatimonadota > Fimbriimonadia > Fimbriimonadales > Fimbriimonadaceae > JBBQMJ01. The sequence goes on from CAZUCK010000054.1 coordinate 1,524, forward strand.
AGCGTAGGCTCTTGCGCGATGCTCCCAAGCGCGCTTTGTCCAAGCGGGTTGCTGGAGGGAGCTTTGACGGCAGTGGCGGATTCCGGAATGAACGGTCGGGCAGCTAAATTCGGAGTTGAACTTGCCTTGTGTGGCAAGTTATGAGTCCGGGCGAGCGTAGCCTTGCCGCCAACGGCCATCGCCGTCAGCGTAACAGCCAACCATCCGATTCGCCAAACCGTCCGCGCGCGCATCATCATGATCCTTGGAGTGCCCACAACTTTTGGCAGTCGTCTTTCACTAGGGGGCTCGCGCCAAAGCCATCATCGCCGCATACCCATTCGGCAGGTTGACCGTCGCTTGCCAAACGGAAGCGACATCGTTTCCGCTTACGAAAGTCGCCGTGGTGTACAAATCGTCGCCCCGCCGTGGCACCATCCTCAACTTCACGAACCAGGTGAGCGGCACATTTGTCGCATAGATTTGGACCACGACGGGCCCGGAGTTCGCCAGAGTGACGTCGCTGAAGTCAAACGAGGCATGGGGATCGTCGGGCGCGGCCTGACCGCCTACTTGGACGATGCGGAGCGAAGGCGCCGTGCTCGCAGGCCATATCTGCGCCGTCGTTCCTGGAACGTCGAAGGAGGCATCTGGGAAGGAATTGCCCAACCAGGAGTTGGTGTTCGTCTCGACTCTAATGCGTCCCATACCGCCGGTGTTTATTGGATGCGCGGAGAGAGTGCCTATTCCGGCAAATGCGGTCGCAATGAGCCTGATGGCGCCTCCGCTGCCGCCCGAATACGCGATGGACAGCCCACCATTGGCGCTGACGGTGCCATTCAACGTGATTGTCCCGGATGAGGCGATGAGGATGGCGCCGCCGCCTGCGCCGCCGCCTCGACCTGGGTACAGGCCCGCCGGTGAGCCAGCACCCCCCGAGCCACCCACCAGCGGCAGGATTTGCGCCGTGTTGTACGTGGGCCCTGCCAGGCTTCCAAAACCGACCGTTCCGAAGCTTCCGTCACCGGCCAGGACGCCCGAGTTCGACACCGAGCCTCCGCCAGGTCCCAAACCAGCCGATACCGGCATCGAGTTTAAAATTGCTGATCCCCCGCGAAAACCGCCAGGACCCGGAAGCGACAAACCGCCGTCACCACGGTCACCCTCGCCGTCGACAATCACGTTGCCGCTGATGTTGACATCGCCCTGCACGAGCCACACGATGGGAGCGTTCGCCGAGTGGTTCTTGAAAGTGACAGTGACACCGGCGGGGATATTGACGGACGCATACTTGAACACAACCGCCCACTTCGCCTTGTCGTAAACCCCGTTGCCCAGCCCAGGCGAATCCCAAGCAGCCGGTACGGCCGCCCTCAAATCGATCGTGACCGAGCTCGTCGGGCTGAATGTCCCGTCGGACCCATCCGAGGATACGAGTTGGGCATGGACATGCGCGGCAGCGAGCAGCAGGCATGATGACCACAGCGCTCGAAACGGAACAAGCTTCCCTATTGACATTCTCAAATCCCTTCTTCACGTTTCGCCTCACAACATTTCCGATGAGGCGAAACATCAGCCTACGGGAACTCTCAAAATATTTCAAGAGGTTAGGTAATTGATCTCGGATTTATGGCTGGTTATCCTGCCAAAACCTGGCAGAAACACGGGCAACACACTAGCCCATACGCAAACCTCACCGCGTCAGCAGGTTTAATGCGATATTGCTGCCCAGACCCCGCCCGTCCGCCAGGGCAACCCAAAGAGAGGCAGGCGATTCCAGCAACTGGCCTGACGAAGCGCGCCAACTTCGATCATGTCGAAGCCAAGTTCCGAGGCAAGCCCAGCGGCGATCCGTTACGGCATCCGCGTCGTCCCCCGGCTAGAACATGGTGGGCGCGAATCCTCATAGCGGGTGTCCGTCATGCTTTCACAGCCTATGGAGTTGAAGATCTTCACGACGCGTGCGCCTCTGGCCAAGACTCCCACGTGCTCGGCCGCCGTGTCGTAGCCAGACTTTAGGCCACCCTCGCTAGAGAAAGAGTCCGTACAGTCCAACGGCACCTTGCCGTTCAAATCGCCGGCTGCGGCGAGAAAGTCCTCGACGGCATGAGCCGGAACAGCCAAGACGAGAGCATCGGCCCTCGCGGCGGTGAAACAATGCCCGCCAGCGTTGAGTTCTCAAAATTGTTCCTTCTTGAGGGCCTTAGCCTTTTCGTTGTTCAGGTTGCGGACGCCATAGATGACTTGATGTCCGGCTTGAACCAAACGTTTGCCAAGTGCTCCACCCACTCTCCCAACTCCAATCACTCCGATCGTCATCGCAGATTCCTCCAATGCTGCACATGGCAGCTTGGCTCAACCTACGGTCGTGGCTCAGTGAATCTTTGGTAAATCCTTGTCCCATTCTTGAACGGTCAAAAGAGCCTTAACCCTCAAACCCGTCATCGCTTCATCAAGCGAAAAGCAAACTCGCGCCCAACCCCTTGGTGGTAAGCAAGAGTGATCCAGAGCAATGCAAGCGGCTCCAAAAGCCGCGCCTGCGTCAATGGACCCGCGTCAACCGGGTCGAAGCCAAGCTCGAACGCGAGATTGTGGGCGACCAATTTGGACTCGTCGTCATCCCCGGCGTAAAGCATCAGCGGCTTGCCGCCGCAAACCGCCCCGTCCGTCTTAACTTTGTCTCCGTCGTTCTTGTAAATCTTCATCACGTTTGCACCCTTCGCGCGTTCGCTAATTTGCCCGGCCGTTGATGTGGTCAAGCCGACCGTTAGGCTTTCAAGACCCTTCAAAGGGTTGGTGCAATCCAAGAGAATCTTTCCCGTCACACTCCCCAAGGCCGCAACGACGTCCTGCACCGCTCCGTAAGGGACTGACAAGACGACGACGTCAGCCCAAGCCGCCGCCTCAGCCATCCCCGCTAGCTCTGAGTTGTCGTTCAGCAGTAGCTTGCCCTTCGGGCTGTCCATTGAACGGACGCCGTACATCACCTTGTGCCCCAACTCTGACCAGCGTTTTCCCAATGCGCCGCCGACCATGCCGGTGCCGATGACGGCGATCTTCATCCAGCCAGCCTCGCATCCATGGTGATCTCGGCATTGAGCAATTTGGAAACCGGACATCCTGCCTTCGCCGCCGCGGACGCTTTGTCGAATGCCGCTTTGCTCTCCCCCGGAATCTTGGCCACGCAATCCAGGTGAACCTTGGTGATCGCAAAGCCGTTCTCCGTTTTCTCCAACGTCACGGTGGCGGTGGTCTTGATCTCGTCCGCCGTGATGCCGTCGAACGCAAGCTGCCCGCTCAACGCCATCGAGAAACAACCGGCGTGCGCCGCCGCAATCAATTCCTCTGGGTTCGTTCCGACACCGTTCTCAAATCTGGCGCCGAAGCTGTATTGAACTGCCTTGAGAGCTCCGCTTTCGCTCGAAACCGTTCCCTGCCCTTCCTTCAATGTCCCTTTCCAAACTGCGCTTCCTGTTCTTTGCATGCTCACACTCTACATCGTTGGCGAGACCGGCGTCACCGGGGTTCCGCGATCTTACTCTCCACCACTCAGTACGTGACATTCCCATCCCGGAGCTAAGCGACAACATCCAACCCCCACAAGCCCCTGCTTTGAATCAAAGCGAACGCAGCCGACGGCCACCTACGAAACACCCATCCTGCTTCGCCTGAACCGCATCCTTTTCGCCCAGATGGCAACGCTGGGAAGGTGACAAGGGGGATGATCTCCGATGGGCGTTCTGAGCCAAGGATGGCGGCGAACGCCGGTCACCCTGGAGTCAAGGGCGTTGAGGGAAGCCGAAAGGCCGCTAGGCCGCTTAAAACCCTAACCGGGGCCAAAGCTCGTCCACCCGCTTCTTCACATCCTCGCTCATCGTGATCAGCTTCGGATAGTCGCGGCTGAAGCCGTTTTCGCCCGGCCACTTATGGGTGCAGTCAAACCCGATCTTGCCTCCGAAACCCATCTGCTGGGCGGCATGATCCAATTGGTCAACTGGTCCCCGTGAGTTTAGAGCGTCCCGCCCAGGATCGCAGTTGGCACCAATCCGAAAGAGTACATCGCCAAAGTCCTGAACGTCGGTGCCCTCGTCAAACACAAACACGAACTTGGTAAAGGCGAGGCCCCCAAGCCCCCATATCGCGTTCATGACCTTATACGCGTGCCCCGGATACTTCTTCTTGATGCTGACGAAGGCGACATTGTGGAAGCAGGCCTCAACGGGCAGATTCATATCCACGATCTCCGGCACCGTGAGTTGGATCAGGGGCAGAAATATGCGCTCAACCGCCTTTCCCATCCACCCGTCCTCCATTGGAGGCACCCCTACAATGGTCGCCGGATAGACGGCTTTCTGCCGCATCGTGACGCAGGTGGCATGGAACACGGGAAAGGGGTCGGCGAGCGAGTAGTACCCAGTGTGGTCGCCAAACGGACCCTCCAACCTACGTTCGGAAGGATCGACGTATCCTTCGATAACAATCTCTGCGTCGGCTGGCACTTTCAGATCAATCGTCTTAGCCTGAACCATCGAAACCTTCTCGCGCCTCAGAAAACCGGCGAAAAGCATTTCGTCAATGCCCGGCGGCAGCGGGGATATCGCGCTGAAAATCAACGCCGGGTCACCTCCGAGCACGATGGCCGCCTCGATCCGCTGGTTCTTCGACCCCGCGTCTTCCATATGCCTCATGCCCGTCTTGTGCATTTGCCAGTGCATGCCGGTTGTCTTCTTGTCGAAAATCTGGATCCGGTACATGCCCACGTTTCGTCGGCCCGTGTTCGGGTCGTGCGTGAACACAAGGGGCAGCGTAATGAACGGCCCAGCATCCTCCGGCCAGCAAGTGAGAACCGGCAATTGGGTCAAATCGATCTGTTCACCTTGCAAAACGATCTCTTGACACCTTCCACTCGAAACCGTCTTGGGGGGCACATTCTTGATTTCCCCAAACAAAGATGGAAGCTTTTTGAGGGCATCCAGGGGGGTCGTTGGAGCTTGTGTTTTCAAGAGGGCTCCGAGTCTATCCGCATGCTCTTCGAAGTCCTCCACGCCAAGCGCAAGTGACATCCTCTTCCGAGACCCCATCGTGTTGATCGCAACCGGATGCCTATATTCGACGCGCCCAGATGGTACGCGGTGGATCGAAGGATGATCCATCACCGCACTCATTGGATCTGGACTTCCCAGCCTGTGCGGCGGCCCAACCGACCGCTCAAAAAGAAGCGCTGGCCCCCCCGCTTTCATCATGCGATCTGCGATTTCAGTGATCTCCAAATAGGGGCTGACGGGCTCCCCGATGCGCTTGAGTTCACCCTTGGACTCGAGTACCTCAATGAAGTGCTGGAAATCGCGATAAGCCATTTTCGTCTTGGAGTCTACGTGATTTCAACCAAAGGCTGGCTCAAGGCGCTCGAAATAGGTTGGCCCAAAGCAAACCTTGGACCCGAAAGAAAGGTCCAAAACGTCATAGATGAGAACAATGACAAAACTGAACCTAACAGCAACGCGATTCGCTATTACCTTGATTGGTGCCGTCCTGATGGCCACCGCGGCATTCGCAGAGACCACTCTCAAAGAAGGTACCGAGGTCAAGCTGATCTTCGACCAACTGGTCAGTTCCAAGACGGCAAAAGCTGGTGATCGAGTCAAACTGCATGTCGGCGAGTCCGTCCTGGTGGACGGCAAGACCGTCATTCCCGCCGGCATCGAAGCTCACGCCGTCATCAGCCATGTAGGCAAGAAAGGCGTTTATGGCAAGAATGCCAGCCTCCAATTGACGATCAGCCCGTTAGGCGTCGACGGAACCTCTGTCGAACTGCAGCCGCGCCAAAAAGGCAAGGCGTACAAAGGAAGCAAGACGGACAAAGCCGCCATTGCGACCGGCGCAGGCGCCGTGCTCCTCGGCCCGGTTGGCTTGGTCGGAGGAGTGTTCGTCCGGGGCAAAGAAGTCAAGATCAAGCCTGGCGATCCCCTGATGACTCAGGTGAGTAGAACCGTCGTTTTCAAGTAAGAAGCTGTCTTCGGTCATGGAGTGTGCATTGGGTTTTTCCAGAAGCGAAAACCCAATGCCCGTCAAGGATTTGCCCTCGACCTAACAACCTCTGTCAATACATCCAGCTTCGACTCATCCCGTTGGAGGTGCGGATACTTGAGCCCGTCTTTGTAGTCGACGTGATAGCTCTTCAGCTCTCCTCCGTATTCCGCCAAGATGTCAAGCTCCCTCTTGGACTTCAGGGCCGCCATGAAATTCTCATCAGAGAAAGTCAGACCGTTCACGCCTACAACCTTCATGCCCGGCCTCAATCCGGCCACGCCCGCAGGCAGGGTTAACACCAAGTCGCCCACCTGTCCGTCGGAGCCGATCCGAGCCCCCATGCCATAGAAAGCCCCATTGTCGGGGCGGATGGCGCCCGTGGCGGACACTCGGAGAGGAATGCCCGGCGTCTCCGTGAAAGAAAGTTTCCATCCGTCACCCTCCAATCCAACGAACGTCACTTGAGGCTGTATCGTCTGAGTCCGCTCATGAAGTAGGGTCGCCCAATCATAAGGCGTAACCGCATTGAGGGCTTGAACGATGTCGTCGACGTTGTACGGCTTGACCTCCGGTGGGCCCGATTGACCGCCGAAAAACGTTGAGCAAAAGTCGTCCAAAGTCCTTTGCCCCTTCGTTTGCTGCCGGATGATGCAGTCAACTTCAAGCCAAATCAAGACCGCTTCATTGTAATAGTCTTGAGCACGACGCGCCTCATACCAAATCCTGTCGCCACCCCTCAGAATCTGGCTTGAGGTGCCCGTGTCCTCGAGCGGCCGCCAATTGCGGCCCGCCCGGTGAGAGTATTCGGCGGCCACCCTCGCTAGGTCGTCATGAAATTCATCCGGCGTCGACATGCCTGCACGGGCCTGGAGGATTTTGCCCAGGTATTGGGTCATCCCTTCGTAAACCCAGAGCAGTTCTCCCTTCATCGGAGAGTCGTAATCCGCCGTCGCTAAGCCCTCGGGCCTTCGGAACTTGCCACACCAACTATGAGTGAACTCGTGGGCAAGCAGATCGCCCACGCTGAACATGCCGTACGGAGCAGACAGCGCGTTGAGGCTCGTACCATCCTCACTGCATTCGTGGTGCTCTGTTCCCGCATAGCCGCCCACGTTGCTGACCGACAACAAGAAGTCATATTTTCGGTAATGCCTTGCGCCAAATAACCTATTCGCCTCGGCGATCAACTGCTTGAGCCTGTCAACCATGGCCGGACCCATCTGGGTTGCAGTCGCATTGTCACCAACGATGTCGACTTCCTCCGTCGGGCTGAGAACGACACGGTTGAAGTACCTTCCGACGATGGCGGGTGAGTCCACGAATTCGGTGAGCGACACGGTCGGGAACTCAACGCGGCTCAACGCAGACGGCTCCTTTAGAAGAGGCGTGGCAATGTGCCATCCGTCAGGGATGGTCACGTTGCCTGCAACTTGAATATCATCGCTCCTTTGCCCCGTTGGATAGAGCAAGTTTTCGTTCCAACGCAAGCGGGCGAATGTCGGTGTGAACGACGTCCCAGGCTGCGACGCACAATCGAATTCCACTTCGATGGCATCCACGCCCTCGGGAACGTCCACGACAAAGTGGAAAAGCTCTACGTCATCGCGATGCCACGCAAGCGTGCGGGCACCAGCCCTGAAGACCAGATTGACGACGCTGTTGATCGGCCCGCTTGGGCTGTGATGGCCTGGAATCCATTTCGGGAATGAAAGCGTGACCCTTCCAGGCTTAACGGGGATTGTTTCCCTGGTATGCACGAGTCCGAAGTTCGCCTCGCGCGCATCGATGGACACGGTGAGCGGCAAAATCGAGACTTGGGTCGCCAGCAAAAGATCAAGACAGGCAGTCAGCATCTGCAAATACTACGGCACTTTCAAGGATAACGCGTCCAACGACGGACCGTTTATAGGGTTTCGCAGCCGAATCCTTTCAATCTTCATATCAAGTCGATGAGGCGCGCCAGTTCGAAGTCGTAGGGAGAAACCCCTCCCACATCATGTGTGCTCACTGAGATCTCGACCTTGCGCCAGCCTATTTGAATGTCAGGATGGTGGTTCAAAAAGTCAGCCTCACTCCCAACTTTGGAGGCAAAATTTACCCCTTCCAAATACGTATCAAACGTGAACGTTCTCGTCAATTTGCCGTCTGTGAGTGACCACCCGCTGGCACGCGCCAAACCTTCTTTTATTTCCTTTTCATCCAGCTTCACGTACTCAAGTCTCGCCATCAGTTCCTCCCCATCGAACTCAGCGCATCACCTATACAGCAGCTGCGCCAGGAAAAAGTTTGAAATGTAGACCAACACCATCGAAATGACGACCGTGTTGGTGGTCGCCCGACCAACCCCCACCGCCCCCCCAGTCGTCCTTAGGCCCTGCTGGCAGGCGACTACGGCGACGATGAGACCGAAAACCGGTGTTTTGAGGATCCCGTGGGTGAAATCCGACGGCACCAAGTATTGCTGCATCGATTGCATGAAAACGGTCCCAGGAACGCCGCGACTGATCCCCACCAGATAACCACCGAAGACGCCCGAATACATACAAATCAGCGCCAGAACCGGAAGCATGAGCACTCCGGCGATGATTCTCGGAATCACGAGGTAGTTGGTCGGATGGACGCTCAGCATCTTCAGTGCGTCGATCTGCTCCGTCACCTGCATCGTACCGATTTGAGCCGCCATCGCAGACCCACATCGGGCAGCCACCATGATGCCGGCTATGACCGGGCCTATCTCACGGGTCACCGTAAGGGCCACCGTGGCGCCGACGAACTGCTGCGCCCCAAAGCGACTTAGAAACTGAGAAAGGTAAAGGGACAGAACTGCGCCGCTGAAGAAACCGGTTAGGGCTACGATCGGAACTGAAGCGACCCCAATGAACGCCATCTGGTTGACCGTCTCCTCAACTTCAAATGGGCGTTTGAGAAGCCTGCGAAAGGCGTCCCATAAAATGATCGCTGTCTCACCCACAAACTCGCAGGTGACCCTCACGGGTTCCCTAACCGTCTCAAGCGCCTTTATGGGTCGCACCGCCATGAACGCCATGCTACCAGCGACAAAGGCGCCAAAGTCCTGCTCGCGAGGCGGCGAACAGATTATACTGAGTCCAATGGGTCGAATTCTGGTCATCGATGATGAAGAAGCCGTGAGTTTGGCGGTCAAGCGCAGACTTGAACGCGAAGGGCACACCGTGAAGATTGCCAACACGACGGCGGACGCGGTTTACGCGATTCGCGAGGAAGCGCCGTTCGACGTCATCGTCACTGACATGAGCATGGATATGCCCAAGTCAGGTCTTGAAATTCTGCAGGCGGCCTTCTCGCGGGACCTCTTCGCCGAGGTGATCGTGATGACCGCCTACGGCAACGTCGCCAACGCAGTCGAATCCATGCGACGCGGCGCCTTCGATTACATTGAGAAGAACGCCCCCGGTGTCGACGCCTATGAGCAGATCGCCCAAAAGGTGGATGACGCCATGGATCGACGCCTACGCGACATCCGCACCGTCGAACTTTGGGATCGAGCCGCGAGATCAAAAGAGCGCGTGTAAAGCCGCCGTGCCGTGATTCCGAAATGGCCGGGACCAACGCACGCTCCGCCGCCTTTGTGGCGTAATGTCTAATCGATGCTGAGCATCCTGGCCGCACTTGTTCTGACGCAGACGTCGACCCTCGACGCTCCCACACTTGCCAAGGCAAGCCGACAAGACAAGGGCGGCTGGATCATCCTGCACCTCAAGGGCACCCCTCGAGAAATCGGCTACCAGCATGGTGTCTTGGTGTCCACGGAAATCGCTGATGCCGTCAAAACCGGTGCAGCGTTCTTGAAAGTCCGCTCCGGAAAAGATTGGTCTTGGTATCGCGCGGTCGCTAAGAACCTCTTCTGGCCGAAGATGGATGAGGAGTACCGTCAAGAAATCGACGGCATTGCAGAGGGCCTGCGAGCCAAAGGGGGCAAGGAGGATTCGGATGACATCCTCGCCCTGAATTCCTTCATCGAGCTGTCCGATTATTACGTCCCCAAGGTCGAGTCGATGGGCCATAACGCGTCGCTCCGCAGCGCGGCACCCCTTTCTTGCAGCGCCTTCGTCGCCACCGGCAGCGAGACCAAGGACGGAAAGATCGTGATGGGTCAAAACTTCTGGTGGGACTATGTCATGGGCGAACGTTGGAGGGTCATCCTAGACATAACCCCCGTCAAGGGGAACCGGATGATGTTCGACGCTCTACCGGGCCTCATCGAAAGCGGAACCGATTGGGCGATCAATGACAAAGGAATCGCCCTTACCGAAAGCACCTTGTCCAATTTCGTGGGCTTCGACGAAGCTGGAGCCCCCGAGTTCGAAAGGATGCGCAAAGCCATCCAATATGCCGACTCGCTGGATGAAACGGTGCGAATCTTAAAGGAACACAACAACGGCGCATACGCAAACAGGTGGCTGCTCGCCGACATCAAAACCAACACCATCGGCGATCTTGAACTGGGCCTCAAGAATGTCGTATTCCGATCAACGTCCGATGGCTGCTATTCAGCCGCGAACTATCCCCAAGACCCGAAACTGATGAGAGAAGAAGCGCCGGGCTACGACCCTAAATCCGACCCCTGTGAGCTGAGAAGGGCCCGCTGGGAGACCCACCTTGTGCAGGATAAGGGCAAAGTCGATGCCACCCTGGCTATGTCCTATGTCGCGGATTCGTACAATCACGAGACTGGCAAGAATGACGGCGGCGGCGGCGCCCTCTGCGGCAAACAACCGCTTTTCGGCGCGATCAGCGCAAGAGTGCTGACCTCCGACTCAGTCTCAAAGATGGGCTTCTGGGCCAAACTCGGTGTTCCCGACGGGACCGATGTCGTTGCAGCCGACCTCACTCAAGGTCCCTTCTGGTCCAGGTTCAAACCCTACCTCAGGGACCTCAAAGCCCAACCCTGGACCATGATCCTCGCTGGCGATCTTGAACCCATCTCGCAAGCCCAGATCAGTCGTTGAAAAAGATCATCGCCGAGAGGACGTTGGAATAGTCGTCCGTCCAGGCCCTAATCTTCTTTGAAGTATGCAGAGGCTCCCAAAAGGGATCGCTCTTGAACGGCGTAAGGGCTGCTGGCCGACCAACCAACACCCACCAAGAACGTGAATCCGTGACCAAACGGGGACCACTTTCGAAGTCGTCATGGCCAGACAGGCCCTCCAATCCACAATCTTTCGCCACCGCAGCCACAACCGGTGCCAGCCGCAGGTACCTGTTGGAGACGTGTACGACCAGCACTCCGCTCGGTTTCAGCGCCTTGAAATAAAGCTTAAAGGCCTCGGTCGTCAACAGGTGTACCGGAATCGCGTCGGACGCGAACGCGTCCAAAGCAAGCAAATCATAAGTTCCGGGCGCGGCTTCGTTCAGCCTCAAACGTGCATCGCCCAACAACACGTTGATCTTCGCCTGTGAATCTGTCACATAGGTGAAGTACTTCGGATTGCGCGCCATTAGCTCGATGTCAGGGTCAATTTCATAAAAATCGAGGCTCTCGCCAGGCTGGCCGTAGGCGGCCAAAGTGCCCGCCCCCAAACCGACGACAGCAAATTTCGTGAGTTCATGCCGGGCCTGCAAGGCGAGGATCGCGCGCCCAACGCCGCTGCCGTGGCTGTAATAAGTCGTCGGCGTTCGCCGCATGCTCGGATGTAGATGCTGGGTTCCGTGCGTCGTGTTGCCGTTCATCAAACGATGAATCGCACCGTCGTTCACAGCCTCCACATAGTGCACGCCGAAGAAGCTCCGGCCTGCGTAGAGGTTCGTGTCTTCGTAGACGCCGAAATGCAACGCAATCACGATCGCCGCCACTGTGGCAGCGAACCTTATGGTTCGCAACGAAGCTGCGACCATGGCGACGACGACAGGAACCGTCCAAACGTATTCGTTCTTCCCTTCCGAGTAAAAGTGGGCCACACAATAGACCAAGGCACCGAAGGCGATTGGAACAACCAAGTCAAAAATCCAAGCTGCCTTCGGTCTCATCGACAGGCCTATGGCAGTAAAGCACGCCACAATGGCGATGGGATATTCAGCCAAGCTGTTGAAAGCCATCGGCGCCACGATGGCGGAAAAGAAACCACCGACCACGCCGCCCGCCGAAATCCACAAATAGAACTCCGTTAGATGCGATGCCCGCGGGCGAGTCGCGCTGATCTGGGAGTGACAAGCGAACGCAACCAGGAAGAAGGACACCAGGTGAATGGCCGCCATGTACGCAACCGGCAGGCCCTTCATGACGTTGATCGAAATCACGACTGGGATGACAAATGCGCCAGCGAAGTATGCGGCGACCCGCGGGGACAAGAGTGGTTTTGCCGAAAAGGCGATGATGAAAGTAATCAGATAGAGCGCGAGCGGGATCACCCAAAGCAATGGGATGGGCGCCACATTGGTGCTCATATAGGCGGTCACGGCAAGCAGCAGGGCCGATGGCCCGGCACTAAGGAACATCCACATCAAGCGGTCGTGCCAACTGGGCGCAGGACTGTCGTCGACAACTTCAGCCTCCTTGTCGACTGCCTGCCGTTTTGCCAGAATGGTCGCCACGACGCCGACGAGCAGCACGATTAGGCCGGCATAGCCGTAACTCCACCATCGGCTCTGATTCTCGAGGCCAAAGGTCCGCTCGAACCACAATGGATAGCTGAGAAGGGCCAGCATGCTGCCCAAGTTGCTTGCCTGATACAAGAAGTAGGGATCATGGGCACGCGGATCATCGGTGTGGCTGAACCATCGCTGAATGACCGGCGCGCCGCCTGACAAGGCGAAGAACGGCAAGCCGACGCTGACAAACAGCATCAAGAGAAGCATCAACCCTGGCTGCGCGGCCCAGCTGTGCGGGTTCGTCGCAAGGGCGTTTTCGTACATTTGGCGCAAACCAAGCGGCAACCCAATTGGCAGCAATGCCAGGGGTGCAAAAACCACTACCAAATGCACCCACGGCTGGCGCTTTGAACCGGCCCATTTGAAAGATAAGTGGGCATAGAGATAACCAAAAAGCAGCACCAGTTGGAAAAACAAAAGGCACGTGTTCCAGACCAGCGGCGAACCGCCAAAGATGGGCAACAGCCGTTTGGCAACCAAGGGCTGCACGAGGAACAATAAGAACGAGTTCAGGAAAACCGCGACCGTGTAAAGAAGGCGCATCCCGTTGGTTTTACCGTGAATCCACAGGCACACGCCCAGAGCCGAGAGAGCGCAGTCAACCATCAAAGTATCGGTGGACCTATGGTCGGAGGGACGTAGAGCATTTGAGGAATCTGTACGATGGCAACGACCCACCGTTCACGTGTTTCATCTCCTTGGGCTGCAGTTCCGGGTCATGTAATATTCGTCCATGACACACTTTTCACGCTTCAAATTTGCTTGGATCATCCTTTTCGCGCTCGCCGCCTCATTGGCCCTGGGCTTTCAGGATCGACCGAACTGGGAATACAAAGTCCTCAACGTCGAAGAAAAGCAGTCGGGTCAATACGGCTGGGTGGTGACACCGAGTGAGGCCGATCTGAATGCTCTTGGGAAGCAGGGATGGGAGTTGGTCGCTTCCAGCATTGCTCCCGGCACCATGTTCAACAAACTCACCCCCGCACTGCCCTCAGGCGTCATCGATCACAACAAGGATATGTTTGTATCGAACGTTCATGCGCAGTCCCTGATCCTGATCTTCAAGCGCCAGATCATGCCAAATCCAATCATTAAGTCAAACGCTGCAATTCGGAAGCCCTAAGGTTCACCGGAGGAGTGGATCAAGCAAATGCCCCTAGCTTGGCGGCAAAGCAAGGTCCACAGCGGACTCTGAGCGCCGGAAACAGGGCACCAAAAAGAGAAAGACGAACCGGCTGGGCCCGAAGAACCGGGAAAATCGTCATTCTCCGGGCTTTGGGCTTGACATCGGCGGTTGGGTGTGCCTATAATGTCCCTTGCGCCCGACCTTCGGGAGTCGAACCTTGAAAGCTTTATAGAGGAATAAAACGTTCAGAGAAAGTTCTGACGGAATCGAGAAATACGATCCCGTATTCATACCCTTGGCTGAAGAGGCCTGGGGTAAACAGTCGACCCTTCGGGGTTGGCTGCTAGTAAATGTCAACCGATCGCTTCGGCGAAATTGGTAAAACAATTTTTTCGGAGAGTTT
>CAZUCK010000055.1:0-15393 GCA_964619505.1 uncultured Fimbriimonas sp.
ACATCTTCAACGAAGTGTTGTCCGCGACTTTGTGCGAGAAGCCAACGTTGTACCAGCGCTGGAACGGCTTGTCGCCGTTCACGTTGCCTGATACGGCGAACGGTCCGGAGAAGATCACGTCTTCCATGCCGAGGTCAACCGTATTGATCTTGTTCAGTCGATGAGACCACCCGACGACGATGCTTTGAACCTTGTCGTCAGTCGTCAACGGGTCGGCAAATCCGTTGATGGAGTTGCCAGTCGCCGTGTAGAACTGACCGCTTGCTGAAAGCCTGTCGTTGTCAGTCAGATCGACATGGCCATCAACGGTGAAGCCCTTGATGTCGGTGGGATTCCACCAAATGCCGACGCGACCCCAGTCGCCTGGCGCCCCAAATTGAGGGTTAATTTGTCGATAACCCACCTTGGCACCCCAACGCCCAAAATCCTTACCGGCGTTGATCCACCAAGCGTCGTTCTGAGTGGTAACGACCGAATGGTTATTCATCACCATGTCGGACTTTGCATATGCGCCGTCCAGATCCAGGCCCGCAACGTTGAATGTGACGTCACCCCCATAGACATGAACGCCGTTTGCGCCGTCGACGGGGTTCGGTAGGGCATTGAGCGAATTGGAATTCAGCCACAAGTAGGCAAGTTTCATGTTGCCGTTGGGGCCGAGAGGCACAGCCGCCTCGACACCGAGGTGCTGATTGATGTGCAGCTGGCCGCCTGCCAAACCGACGTGCGAGACCGTGTTGTAGATCGGCACGGCGAGTGCCGGCCGAACGGTCGAAGACACTACGGGAATCAGATCGACGCCCGCCGTCAAAGGAGCCAACGTGTCAAAGCTGACACCGCCACCCTCTGAGGTGTTGTCGCGTCCGCCGAACACCATGAACTTGGCAGGTGAGAATTTAAACGTGGCAACCGCGCCGTCGTAGTAGTACATACCATTGTCCCACCGGCTGTTCGCATAGTACGGCGTCACGTCGGGCCTTTGGAACATCAATCGGTCGATTTTTAGACCGATGCGGCCCGCCTCTAGCGAGAAATTGAGGTTCGAAATGGACGTGTTCCATTTCACGCCAAAGTTCTGGAGGTACAGCTCTTCAGAACCCTCATTGAATGAATAGCCCGTACCAAGCGTGCTTTGACTGGGAAAGGGCAGACCTGCGTTGAAAGCGTTTGTTTGCCCGGGGTTGTTGTTGAGCATGTTGCCTGCAACGACTGTGCCCCCCCATTTGGCGCCCTTTTCATTGTTCCCCGTGATCGTAATGGCCATCTCGTGGAGGATCGTCGAGTCTCGCGGAATGCCGACGGCTTGACCAGCGTAGTCGCCCCTGCCATATCCGGTTTCTCGGCCATCAACCGTCAGTCCGTGTCGACCATTTGTTGAGTAACCAAGCATTGACGTCAAGTCAACGACGCCGCTGATGTCGATCGGCAGCTTCCTCTTCTCCAATGCGCTCACGCGGCTGTCAAGGTCGCTAAGATTCTTCTTCATCGCCTCGACGTCCACGCCCATCGACTCGAGCTCCTTTTGGAACTCGCTAAACAGCTTCTTCAGGCTGGCAATATCGTCACCATAGCCCTTCATGCCGTCTACCTGGGTTTGCAGTGCAGCGAGAGCAGCCTTCAACTCGTCCATGTCTGCTTTAGTCGCAAGACCGTTGCCGATCTTGTCATTCAGATCCTTCAGTTGGCCAGACATTCCGTCAAGCAATTTCTTGATCTTCATGTAAGCGTCGTGAACGACGGCGGCCATTTCGTACCGACTTGCAGGGCGTCCACCGCGATACATGCCGTCGGGATAGCCAGTGATGATTCCATCCTTCTTAAGGCGGGCCACTGCTTCGAATGCCCAATGGTTCGAAGGTGTGTCTGGGAAGCCGTCCTGCGCAAATGCCGGCGCCACGAGGGCAACGGTGAACACTGCGCTGAGAGCGTACTTAAGGGTTCGCTTCATTCCTTTTTGTCCTCCATGTTCTAAACAAATGCAGAGGACTCGCCCGGTCCGGGACTCTAACGCTGAAGTCGGAACTCACAACTTCCCTAAGTTTCCTATGAGATCCGTGCCACAGCGTTTAGGCTTCGGCTCCGGCAAGCTTCCTGCAATCTCTAAACCCGTAAGAGATACGAGTCAAAAATCAGTATGGACGCTGTGCCAAGGATTTTGCAACGTTCCGCATCTTGAAGGGACGCGCGTCGACTCGGATGCGGCCCAGGCGCCCGGCTTGAATAGAACAACCAACCTGGTCAACGTACCGCCCATTCGGATGAGCCATCCTGTTCACCGGTCGATGCTGAGAATTCCGTTCTCAGTGTCTGAAGAGCTTCGAAATCAAGGTCGGCGATCGCGAGGCCCTCTTCATTGGGATCGGTTTCGCATAAGACTGGATCACTTAAGAACGGGCCAACGCTCGGAGCGATGATTGCGGTGGATCCGTAGGAATGGGCAATGACGGAGTTTCCTCCCGATCCAACGAGCGATGCGTGGATTCCGAACATCAAGTTGCCGGTTGCGCAAGCATGGCAAGCGGAACGAACGCGCTCAAATCCTTCGGCCGATTTCGTAAAAGCCGGCACAAGGACCGCTTGCACGCCAGTCGCGGCCAACGCTGCGCCGGCTTCAGGAAACGCGCAATCGTAGCAAACCAAGACGCCAAATCTTGGGTCAGGGAGCCTCGCGAGCCCATCACCAGGGGCCAGATGCCAATAGTCCCTTTCATAACCTGTGAGTCTGTTCTTTTGTGTGATGGACAATTCACCGTCTGGCGTGGCAGTGACGCAAGCATTAACGAATCGGTCTCCAACCTGACGGAAATGCGCTCCACCCACAAGAACCATGCCGCTCGAAGCGCTGATGCGTAGCAGCCATTCTTCTATGCCTTGGGCAAATTGGGCTAGAAAGGCCGGAACGTCCTTTTCCTCTAGGTCAGGTGCAAGCGGGAGAAGTTCGAGGCTGGTCAGTTCGGGCAGAACAACCATCTGGGCTCCAGCCTTGTGAGCCGAGTTCACCAAGTCGTACAAATGACCGAAATACTCCCCGTCGCTTCGGACGTGGCGGATCTTCCAGGCCACGGATGCAATGCGGAGGGTCACTCGTCGCACTTCAGTGGTGCTACATGGGGAGGCATTGCGAGAGCACACATACGCTCTCTATGACGTCGTCGGACCGAAATCTGAAGCGGCCGTTCTCTCGTTCCGCCTAGAGGGCGATCCCCAAAAGATCGAGAATGCGTTGCAAGTCCTCGTCGGAGTAAAAGGCCACCGCCATTTGGCCACCACTCGGAGTGCGGCTTAGCTTAACGGGTGTTCCGAAGTGCGTCGCAAGCGCTTCTTCCAAACTTGCGTCCTCCACGCTTTTTTGGCCGCGAGGTCCCACCACAGCCTTTGCTCTTTTAGGTGAAGTCTCTTGTGCTGCTTTCTCGACATCCCGGACCGTGAGACCACGAACCAAGATTTGGTCTAAAATCGCCAACATATGCGGTTCCGATGACAGGCCGAGCAAGGCACGCGCATGGCCCTCACTGATTTGGCCGGCCTCCAAGGCGTCCTGCGCTCGCTTGGGAAGTCGTAGCAGACGCACGGAATTGGCAACCGAGGTGCGAGCCTTCCCGACTTTGTCGGCTACAAGCTCTTGAGTCAGGCCGTACTCGTCGATGAGTCTGCGGTAAGCCCTGGCACATTCCATGGGCGTGATGTCTTCGCGTTGAATATTCTCAACGAGCGCAAGCTCAAGGGACTCCAAGTTGTCAGCATCTCTGATGATGATCGGCACGGACGTCAAACCGGCCAGCTTAGCCGCACGCAACCTCCGTTCACCCGCGATCAATTCGTATTTGCCACCGGGTGTACGTCTGACCGCGAGGGGTTGCAGCACTCCGTGGACTTTGATGGACGCAGAGAGTTCATGAATCGAACTCTCTTGAAAGACCCTCCTTGGTTGCCGTTCATTCGGGACGATGTCCGTCAGCGCTGCGTGGCTCGGTGGTGCTTCCAATTCTTCGGCAATCAACTGGGAAAGCCCCTTACCTAGAGACCTGCGCAAATGCCACCCCCAGTGCGTTCATTTGCCGACGCACAAGATCGCTCCCGATGACTGATCAAGCCGAGATTTGGCACGCCTTGCATTATGCCAGAGGCCCATCGGACATGGCGAATCAGGGCCCTTCGGGATTCATTCGGGGCTCGGCAGCAGAAAAAAACCCCGCTCTTTTCAGAGCGGGGAAGGAGGTGTGCATTCACTTGTTCTTGGCCCAACCGCCGCGTCGGCGATTAAGGTTGCAGGAGTTTGAAAACGTCTTCAGGCGCGTGACCCGATTGAGCGGCGGCAGCTGACGAACCCTGTTCGAGAATCAGCGCTTGAGTCTTCTTGGCCAGCCCGATGGCTTGGTTGGCGTCAAGCACGTTAGTGTGGCTCGAAGCGGCGTTCTGTAATGCGATCTGGTGAAGGCGAAGAATTGACTCCGTCGCAGGCGAACTGGATGCGGTGCCGAGGGTTCCGGAAAATTCGGTGGCATCGTTTGCCTGACTTGGCTTTGCGATTGGTGTTTGGGTGGTCAAAACGATGTGGTGGTTGTGGATCTTCATTTTCTCGCCCTGAACTCCGTCCCGGTAAATCTCACAGCCTCTGCGGCTGACATTGGAATTCTTGGTAACGAGTGGAATAACTTTAGGTTATTAGCCAGATCAGCCCAAAATCTTGTTAAGTAAGGCGGCCAGCCGATAGCCAGCTATCGTCGCGCGCTTACTGCTGACATCTTGCACCGTTTCGAGGTACCCATTCGATATAACGGTGTTCTCTTCAAGCTGATAAACGTTCGATTCGCAGATTCGCTCACCTTCCAACGCCCAAATTCCGGGCCGTAGTTCGCGTGCCGCCGTGGCGGCCACCGACTGATATCGATCTCCCAATTGGGTGGCGATCGTGTTGATTTCACGGTGTGCATCGGAGTCCAGCGGACGCCCAATATGGCTAAACAAGCCTCCACCAGAGTCCCAGAGAGAGTGCAAATTCCTTGGTCTTGAAGGCATTTCGTGTGGAGGCTTGATCTTAAACGCATTGCCACCCCTGTCTCCTGTCGGATGATCGATCGAGACGAAAGAGGCCGTATGCAAGGGTTGGTGGATGTCCCCGACGAAGTGAATCAAATACCGAAGTGCGGTGGAGCGGCCAGCCTTGCCAGACGCTTTCCTGGCAAGTTGCGCCGAGAACTTATTGATCGCCCAAACGACATTCTCAGGCTCCGCTTTGAGGTCGGTCGCAACTCCATCGGAGCGAAAGTATAGGTCGATGTAATGCCAGCGAGCCGTGGTTCGATTTTTCGTGTCGTCTGCCCAGCAAGCTGCGCTGACGAAATCGCTTGACCTTGGGTCTCCGCCCTGCAACAAGGCGTCCACTGTAGCTTTGACCCGCGGAGTTAGACGCTTGTAAGCGATCGCGGCGATAACCATGTGGCCCGTGTCGTGCCAAGCCAATGCCGGCCGCAGCATCAGGAAAGCTGCGCAAACCAGAAGCACCCGGCGGATTCGAATCATTGATGCAACTTACCGGAAGGTCCCAACGAAATGGAGAAGAGGTCCCATTTCTCCGCGAATCCCTTTAAGGCGTGCTCGCCCTTGCTTATAAACTCCAACCCGGATCCTGCACAAATGTCTTTGACCGTTCGGGAGGCCAGCACTTCGCCTGGTGCTGCTTCGCTCGCGACCCGGCTTGCCAAGTGAACAGCTATGCCGCCAATATCTGAGCCCATCAATTCAATCTCTCCTGTATGGAGTCCAGCGCGCACCTTGATGCCCAGTTGCTCCACGTTCCTTTCTATTTCGATGGCGCATCGGACGGCCCTTGCAGGTCCATCGAATCGAGCCAGTGCGCCGTCACCGGTGCTTTTCACCAGGTGACCTCTATACGTCTTCACCACAGTGGCGATCATCGCATTGTGTTTCTCAAGGAGCTCAGCCCAATTTTTATCGCCGAGGCGGCTCGCTGTATGTGTCGAGTCAACGATGTCCGTGAATAGGATAGTGGCGAGAACCCGATCATATTCACGCGCCTGTTTCTTACCCGTCAAGAACTGCTCAATCTCGTCTGTGATGCCGTCCACATCGCCCAGAAAAACGATGTGATCAACGCCAGGAAAGATCTTGAGCTTCGCACCGGGAATGCGACCGGCGATGAATTTAGCTTCTTCTGGACTCACGTCACCGTCATCGCGTGCATTCATGATCAACGCCGGTACGTGGATCGAAGACAGGAGGTTGGTGACGTCCACATCGGTATTCATCTTTGCCAGCGCGAGCGCCGATGCGGGGCTGGCGCTCATCCGGAAGAAATGGACGAGCCTTTCGAAGGATGGCGATCCGGGCTCAACTGATGGAGCGACAGAAGACATATCCATTTCGCCTCCCCAGGCATCTTCAATGACCTCGTAGAATTTCTGACGTTGTTCCCGAGTCGGCGCCCAAGGGTAGTCAGGTGACCACACGCGTTTCGCATAAGCACCGAACGTGATCAGTGCCGTCGTGTGCTGTGGGTAGGTGGCCGCAAATAAGATGCTCATCGGGCCACCCTCGGAGACACCAAAAACCGCCGAAGTTTGGGAGCCCACCGCTTCAAGGACGGCACGACAGTCGTCCATCCGCGTTTCTAAGCTTGGAAGACCGATGTCTCGATCTGATAGCCCTGTACCGCGCTTGTCGAACACGATTAGGCGCGAGAATGCAGCCAAACGGTCAAAGAATCTTGCAGAGAGAGGATCCTCCCAGAGCAGGCCCACGTTCGAAACCCAACCTGGCACAAAGAGCAAATCCAACTTGCCCTCACCTGCCGTTCTAAAGGCGATGTTGACTTTGCCGCTCTTAGCATATTGAACTTTGCTTGGCGTCATCGAATCTAGTTCATCTTAGACCAACGTTGGCGTCGAATCAGCCTTGCAAATCTCGCTTGGCCCGATCCCACAACTCGTCCCATTGCTCAGGCGAAAGTTCGTCCAATGGAACACCTGCTCGCTGTTCCATCAACGCAAATCGCCTTGTGAACCGGTCCAGCATCTTCCGCAATGCCTCCTCAGGTTCAATCTGTAACCACCTGGCGACATTGACGACAGTGAACAAAAGGTCGCCGATCTCCGACTCAATTTCCAGCGGATCACCCGAAGCTATGGCTTGATGAAGTTCGGTTTCTTCCTCGTGAAGTTTTTCGAACACTGCCGCCTGATGGGGCCACTCAAAGCCGCTTCGCGCTGCCCGCTTGCTTACTTCGAATGCCCGCAAGAGAGAAGCCATCCCTTTGGGAATGCCCGCGAGGATTGATGCTGATTCACCTTTTTCGATCTTCTTGATTGCATCCCAATTCTTCAAGACTTCGTCGGCATCGTTCACTGAGATAGTTCCAAACACGTGAGGATGGCGTCGCACCAACTTATCAACGATTCCTCGAGCCACCGCCCGGGTGTCGAAAGCGCCTCGTGCCTTGGCCATTTGCGCGTGCATGACCGGTTGGAGGAGAAGATCCCCCAATTCCTCTTTGAGCATCTCGTCATCGCTGAGGTCGATGGCTTCCAAGACCTCGTATGCTTCTTCCAGCAAATGTCGCTTGAGGCTCTCATGGGTCTGTGCTTGATCCCAAGGGCATCCGCCCGGCCCGAGAAGTCGGTCGACCACTTGAACCAGCTCCTCGAGAACATCGCCTTGCTCAACCCCTTGAGGGATTACCAAGATGCCACCGTCAGGCACCCCTTCTGAAGGTATGGCGACGGGCACATAACCGTGGGCGCCCAACCACCCAAAGGAAGGATGTAAAGGATCGGCGTGATAAAGGGTCCCGCCGTCCAATTCGCTGATCGGCACTGCGTCCAAGGGCTGGGACGGCAGGCGTACGACTCTCACCAATGGATTTGCTCGATAGAGGACATGGGCCTCATTCTAGCGCTGTGCCTAAGGGCACCGGCTACTATCCGCCGGGTTTGCCCGCCTGCTGCTTGAGATAAGCTTCCGTAAACTTGGCGTAGGCATCCGCAAAAGGTTTTTGCTCGATGTTGATTTTCGCCTTGGCCCTCATCTCGTTCATGTCCTTCGTAACGTCGTTTTTGGTCCGACCCCTCTGCAGCATCAACTGCCTCCTAAGAGCGCGTCTCAGAGAAGGGGTCAGTTTCTGAAGTTCCTCTGGAAGTATCCCTTCGACGAGGAATTTAGCCCACGCCTTGTCGCCTTGTTTTAGCCAAGCTGTCGTTTGACCAATCTTGGTTGCGGCAATGGCGTTGCGCGTGGCTTCGTCTGGAATCGCAAGGAGGGGTATCGGGTCAAACGAGCCACCGTTCACCTTGCTGACATCGTCACTCTTTGCCGTCGCGACATCACCAAAGTTCTTGCCTGCTGCAAGGTCGGCGTCGACGGAAGTCTTGCCTTCCTCACTTGTGACTGCAATCGTACGCAGTTTGTATCGCTTGGGAATGGTGAATCTTGTCACCGCATCCTTGTAATAGGCATCGATCTCTTGATCCGTGATGGTCACACCGGCGGTCTGGATCTTAAATTGGGCCAAATCAACTTTTATTTGATAGTCCAACTCGGCTCGTGTCTTGCCGTCTGCCATCCACTCTTCGATCAATCTTGGCTCGTCCTGAAGTTTTTCGTTCAGATCGGCTTGTACTTCGGGATCTGTTGGCAAGACCCCCTTTTCTTTTGCAAGCTGAAGCACGAGGTGCTCGGTGATGAGTTGTTCTAGCGTCAAGAATCCCGGCGGAAACTCAGCGAAACTCGTACCCATTCGCTTGCCGACACCGGGCAGGAACTCCATTCGATGGTAGTACTCGTCACCTTTGATTTCCTCGCCGTTGACGGTCGCAATGCGCCTCGCAGGATCAATTTGGGCAAACCCTGCCACCGCGATTCCAGATATAAGAACGAATAAGCCTGCCTTTAACAAAATCGAATCCTCCAACGTCGTGCGGTCTTCTTTCAGACGCGCGTGTGTCCAGATTGGTGCTGTGTCTTTGCCAACTTTCGCCGAACCCTCGAGCGCTGATCAGCCCTTAACCTTTTGTTCCAGTTCTGGGACGGCATCAAAAAGGTCGGCGACCAAGCCGAAGTCTGCCGCTTCAAAAATTGGGGCGTCCGGATCCTTGTTGATCGCTACGATGATCTTGCTGTCCTTGATTCCCGCCATGTGCTGCGTGGAACCGGAGACTCCGGCGGCGATGTAAAGGTCCGGTGCGACAATTTTGCCCGTTTGGCCCACTTGCGTCTCATTGGGTGCGATCCCGGAATCAACCGCCGCACGGGTCGCGCCGGTCGCTCCTCCCAAAGCGTCGGCCAGGCCCCCGATTACTTTCTCAAAGGTTTCAGCGTCCTTGAGCGGGCGACCGCCAGTCACCACAATCTTCGCCTGCGTCAGGTCGGGTCTGGATCCGCCCCGTGCTGTCAAAGCGCTTCGTTTAGCCTTTGACGCCGTTGCCAAAGACACCGTTTGCACGTTCGAAAGTCCACTCCGATCCGCTTTCGAAAAGCCCGCCGGGCGGATGGTCAGTACGACGGGCGAAGTCAAAGTCTCAACCGTCGCAATGATCGAGCCTGCAACCACAGGCCGCTTGAAGACCGTAGGGGACTCGACGCCGACTACGTCGGTCACCATCGCGGCGTCAATCAGTCCCGCAAGACGGGCGAGCACGTCTTTGCCGCGCATCGAAGATAGGCCGGCGACGTGCGTATAACCTTCGGTAAAAGCCGATAAACCCTTGGCGATTCCGTCGGCCGGCGGAATATCTGAGGCGTTAGCCGAGAAAATCGTCTCTGCGCCCAGGTCACTCGCCACCGAACCTTGAACGGAAAGGATGTCGTAGGGAAGCCCCAGAGCCCTTGCAAAGCCGGCGCAGGCTTCAGCCTCATGTGCCTCGAAGGCGATTAGGAGTAGCCGTGACATTAAATCACCCCCCTTTCTTTGAGCTTCACAAGCAATTCGTCAACGGAGGCCAGTTTCTGGCCGGCGTTTCTAGCCGGGGGCCGCTCAGCTTTCAACGTACGAGTTCTCAATTTAGGTGTCGTCAGGGGCGCTCGCCGCACTAACGGTTTGCTGCGAGCCTTGATGATGCCTGGGAGCGCGATATAACGCGGTTCGTTGAGCCTTAAGTCCGTGGTTATGACGCACGGTGTCGACATCTCAAGAGTCTCATCGCCATTATCCGTCTCTCGAGTCACAATGGCGGTGCCTGAACTGAGGCTTATCCTTGAAGCGAATGTGGCTTGCGGCCAATCCAACTTCGCCGCCAGCATCTGACCCGCCTGATTGCAGTCGTCGTCTGTCGCTTGCTTGCCCATCAAGATGATGTCCGGTTGGAGCTCGGCTGCCAGCGCGGCCAATTCAGCGGCCACACTGGGGGAGTCGAATGCGTCGAGTGTCTCGACGAGAAGGGCGTTGTCGGCTCCCATTGCGAGGGCTTTGCGCAATTGGTCTTCGCATTCAGAGGCTCCGATGGACACAGCGGTGATTTCGATTGAGGGGTCGCGTTCCTTCATGCGGACCGCTTCCTCGACCGCTATTTCGTCAAATGGGTTGATCTCAAACTTCTGGCCGGCCGTATCAACTCCGGTTTCATCGGCCGTCGGGCGAACCTTGGCATAGGGGTCGACGACGCGCTTGACAGGCACTAAGATCTTCATAGTTCGCACCCGTGTGGGCTCGTTTCAGAGTCTGGGACGGGAGGCACTATGTTACATCACGGGCGTTTGGTCACGCCCGGTTTCATGCCTTCTGTGGAGGATATGAGGTCCAAAGAACGTTCATGATGACCCAATGGCCGTCTTGCTTAGAAAGATGGATATAGTCCATCCAATCGGCTCCAATCAGCTTGGCGGAAGCCACGTTTCTATAGACGTCCAGCACCCTAATCTCTGCGCGACGCATACTGGTCGGATATGACTTGGGTCCGTCGCCCGACTTCGTGAGCTTCAAGAACCCTTCGGCCGTCTCCTCATGAATCTTGATTTTTCCGTCCTTAGTCTTGCCAACCGCACGCTTTGCAAGCGAGGGGCTCAGAGCTCGTTCAACACGGCTGGCATCACCGGAATAGTAGCCCTCAATGTAGTCGAGAATTGTCGCCCGAATCTGTTGCTTGTCGCTTGGATCCTTCGCATCTTGGGCAAGTGCGAGGCCGGTGACGGACGCACAGAATAAAAGGCAAAGGAAGGTCTTCAAAGTACTGCAAACTACTCGCAGTCGCCCGAGTGGGTTCCTTCGGACCGACTTCCGCTGAGTTTCCTCACCGGTTGGCGACGTGTAAGAGCTCGCCCTGCACCTGTCTGTAAAGATCCTTTTGTTTGGGGGACAGCAGTTCCAGATAGCCGTCATTGGCTCGCTTTTCGACTTCATCGTACTTCTGGCCAAAGGTTTGCGCATTGCCGTTTTTGGGTAGTGCGGCACGCTCCTTGTCGGCGGTCGCGCGCAGTTGAACAGCCTTTTCAACTTGATCTCCCGACAATTGGAGGGCTTTTTGCATGAAGGGCTCCAGAATCACCGATGGACCGGTTCGCTGGATCGCAATCTCCTGCAGACGCTGCTTTTGATCATCGTTGAGCACGGCCAGACACGCCTCGGAGGCCTTGGCCCATTTTGTCTCAGCCTCGGCTTCGGACGGTTCCGACTTAACCATATCGTTGGCGTTGTCGTTAAGGATCTTGCGCATGCGGTTGTACTGGTCTCTCGTCAATCCCAATTCTTCGGCAACGTCCCTCTTACGCATCGGCATCAGAAGCGCCTTCGTGTGGAAATTGATCAAGAATTCGACGTCGATTGGGATGATGCCCTTGCTCGTCGCAGTGACGGCCGTCGGCGACGGGCTGCTGGGCATGCCCTCGGTGACGTTGATCTCTTGCTCAGACCTGGCGCGCGTTGCCCCGACATACATCACGATCCAGGTACGGTGCTCTCCCAAGACAAGTGGAGCCAAATCTTGGCGGCGAAACCTGTAGGGTTCGGATAGGTTAGTGCCGGTTCGCTCAACTTCGAACAGCATCGGCGTCGTCGAAGGATCCAAAATTTCGCTGATTTTTGCCCCAGACAGTTTGGAGTTGAAAGCGATTCCCGTGCGAGTGTTCTTTTCGTCCGTACACACCCAATCCCCATTGGCTGGAAAAACCTTTGCGGACTTCAAGGGGACACCTGAGTTTTTGTCGACCTTCTCGAAAAATGGTCTGATGTCGTCCTGCCAGGTCTGTGCTTTCGGGAGTCGGCCGCCATGTGCGTCCGCGTACTGGATCATTGCCTGCTGAGCTTCAACGAATCCGACGGAACATCCAACCACAGGCGTGACCTTCTTGTTGACAAGGTTCGCCCCGAAGTAGCCCAAGACCGCAATGGGCAGTACGCACAGCAGAGCTATTCCACCGACGACGAGGCCGATAATGAGTCCTGTTTTAGATTTTTTTTGGGGCATGGACGGTGGCAGCGGCGTTTGCATCGTTGGAGCATTGTACAACAGTTCCGTTCATTGTGCAGAAATCTCTCAAATGTCTGAAAACGATGACTCCCACGCATCAAACGCGGCTAGTTTCTCAGTGGCTTACCGTTTTCCAACATATGCTTGATGCGGGCCTGCGTAAGAGCGCGGAAACAAAGCTCTAGGAACTCGGATCGCTCCCTTTCCAATGCGTCTTCGTAGCTCTCTGATTTCGCAAAAACCTGCTTCATCATGCCGCCGATGGATTCATCGTAATCCGTAATTTTTCCGATTGCCTTGGCTTCTTGCATCAAACGCTCGATCATGCCTGCAATGGGACCTTCAGGCGTTGTCAGCATCGGCCGAGCAACGTTGACGGCCGTCAGAGCCAGCTTTTTCGCGTCAGCGATCAAACGGTCGGGGTGGTACACGGTCACGTCCGTACTTCGCAAAATGCCCAACGACCGAGCCATGTCCGGATTGCTCACCAGTCCCTCGGTGAGAGTCATCACCACCTCGGCGAGACGCTTTGCCGAGCTCTGGTTGTAAATGCGGGTGAGTACGGTGCCGCGCCCGCCCGGTATCAGTCCAACTTTCGCTTCAGGCAGCCCGATTTGAGCTTCCGCCTGGGCGGCAATGTGCGAGCATGAGAGCGCTAACTCCAGACCCGCTCCCAAGGCATGCCCGTGAACGGCACAAACGATGGTCTTGCTTTCCAACATCTCGCCGAGTTCTTGAAGGTCCTTGAGCGCCAAGTCGATGGCTTGGACATCGACGGACTGGATTGCCGACTGGAAAAAGTTAAGATCGAATCCGACGGAAAAGCTGCGTGCCTCGCTAGCCAGCACCATGCGTTTGAATTTGCAGTCTTTGATGAAGCGGGTCATCTCGGTGACGAGAGCCGGAGTGATGACGCCCATTTTAGTCGTCAGGCAAATCGCAATCACTTCGTCGCCGAGATCCCTGAGCTGATAGTTTTCAGCCCTGGCGACCACCTCGTAGTCCTGCAGCGAAGCGAATTGTGGCTCGGGCTTAAGGTGGACGAAGCCACCGGCAAAGGACATCATCTTCCCAACTTCGTAATACTTCTTGCCGCTCAGTCCAAGCCGGTCCGAACCGATCGAGTCGATCATTTCAAACGGACCCTTTTCCCAGGCGAAACCCCACTTCATGACCCGGTCAAAGTCCTCCACGTTGTGGCTGATCTCTTCCTTAATAGACTCTGCGTACTGCAAGACGGGGATCAAGTGAGTCCTCAAGAACTCACCCGCTTCGTCTTTCAACTCAAGGGCTTTGGCAACGCGCTCCCCCAATGGAAACTTGGCGATCGCTTCCAGCGATGCGAAGCGCGCTTCCTGTTTCTGCCGGTACGCATGGGTTTGAAGATCGAAAGAAAGCAGTTCCTTGGCTTCGCGTCGGTAATAACCCTGGCTGACCTTTTCACCGATCCAACCCCGCTCCAGCATCGTCTTCATGGAGGCCGGAGTCTGGAGGGCACCGATGTGTGGATCATTGGGGCAGCGTTCGAGCAGGTTTGATGCAATGTCTTGCATGACATCCAGGCCCACGATGTCATTCAGCCGAAAGCTGCCACTTCGGGGGCGCCCGAGAAACGGTCCCGTGATCGCATCGACTTGTTCAACCGTAAGTTGGAGCTTCTCCGCCGAATGGACCGCGTGAAACATCGCCCACATCCCGTACCTGTTGGCAATGAATCCGGGAGTGTCCTTGGCTAAAACAACCCGGCGGGCACACGACTCTTCGAGGAATCTGGTCATAGTTTCCAGAGCGACGGGGTCAGTCGAACTGGTCGGTATCAACTCCAACAGCTTCAGATAACGAGGCGGGTTGAAGAAATGCGTTCCCATGAAACGTTTCTTAAGCGAAGCGCTTCGACCCTGTGCCAGCAGCTCAATTTGGAGGCCGCTCGTATTCGTCGATATCATCGCTTTGGAACTGATTAAGGGCTCAATGGCTTCAAACAGGGCTTTCTTGAGCTCCAGTTTTTCCACAATGGCTTCGCAAACCCAATCTGCGTCGGATATCCACTCCAAATTCTCTCTGATGCCTCCGAGCCGAACTTTGTTGGCTGTATCCGGCAAGTAGAAGTGGGGTGGTCGCGCTTGTCTTGCTCGAGCGAACGCGTCCGTCGCTGCTTCCCGAGTGATGTCGAGGAGTGTGACCTCGAATCCGATGTTCGCCAAATGGGCTGCGATGCCGCTGCCCATCGTCCCCGCGCCGATGACGCAAGTTCGCCGTGCGTTCAGCCACTCGTCGTAAGCCTTAGATCCCATTCCGAAAATCTCTCCAGAGGCCCCTCTTGGGCCACCGGGAGGATACCTGCGAGGGAAGTCGGCAACATCGCGTAACCGAAGGGAAATGAGACCAATAAATGCCGCTGCTCATGGCTCTCCGTTGGCTCGTTCATTGCTCAAGGTGGAGGGCGGCGAATGGCACCGCCACCTTCGCGCTCAGCACCTTTGCATTCGCATGACTAAACGCTTGCTCCGCTCAGAAAGCCCGCAAGTTTCGGACGAGGAATCCGCTTTCTCAATACCGTTAGGGCGTCGGTGTCCAATGCTGCAACATTCTATGCACCATAATGCGTCAGATGGTGTTGTCGGATGCTTTGAGCCGACGATATAATGACCTGCCAACTAAAATGCATTCGAATCGAGGTGAAAGAAGATAAGAAGATTTAGAAGAGATGTCCGTCCCGAACCGGCCACCCCCATCAATGAAAGAGTTTTACGCTTCAGAGACGTTCGCGTGATCGGCTCAGACGGATCCCAATTGGGAATTCTGCAAAGTCGTCAGGCGCTTAACATCGCGCGGGAAGAAGGTTTGGACCTTGTCATGGTGTCTCCCACCGCCCAACCACCAGTCTGCAAAATCATCGACTACGGGAGGCACAAGTACGAAACCGAGAAGCAAAACAGGGACGGAAAGAAAAAATCTCTCGACGTAAAGGGTATAA
>CAZUCK010000056.1:0-2772 GCA_964619505.1 uncultured Fimbriimonas sp.
GCTAAATTTCTGAATCCAGCTATCGTAGACCTCTTTGCAGATGTATTGAATGAAGTATGGATAGCCCGCAGTCACTTGGACAATTGCGTTAACCGACTCGTCGTTGAACCTTATCGGGCATCGCGTGTCTTCGATTGGTTTTAGGATCGCCTGTTTCGAGGATTCCTCGTCCAGAGCCTGCAAGAAGATTTGGTGAAACATCCGCTCGGAGTACGTCCTGGCGGCAACCAGCTTTGGAAATATCGTCGGAAGCCCGGTCAAGACGAGCATGAACCGCACTCCTTTTCGCTGGATCGACTGAAATACCTCAAGGAGCATGGATAGAGGGTATTCACTTTTCGATGCCGCATCCTGCAGATTTTGAGCTTCGTCGTAAGCAAAAACGATGCCCTTCGTTTTGTGGTTCGGGAGTATTGTCCAAACGTATTCAAATACGGCCTTTAGCTTGTCGGAAATCAATCCGGGTGCGTTGCAAAATATATCGTACAGCAAAGCATAATTGACGGCTGTCTCGGTCTTGCCAGAGTCCCGAAGCCCCATCGGCGCGTTTTCAATAGGAATGGATAGAGTTGACGTGAATACAGCCAAATCAGTAAGGATTCGAACGGCTAGGTTCTCTTCACTGATACTTGCCGTTTCTGACAGATCGTTGCTTACCCAAGTCCATCCCGATTCGAGGGCGATTGGACGAAAGGTTTCCATCAAGACAGTTTTTCCAACGCCCCGGAGTCCCGTCAATATGATATTTTTTAAAATAGGGTCTTGCTCCAATTGAGTCCTAAACTCGTTTTCCTCATCCTGCCGTCCGGCCAAATACGGCGGCATGTGACCGGCACCAGGACGAAACGGATTCTTGAAAATTAGTGCAGATGGTAGGATTTCGTCCTTTTTCATACTGATGTAGACGATTCTATGAATTTAGTTGTTTCGACTGAATTCAGTAATTTCTATTAATTTATGTGAAAATCTCTCTTTATGCTTGCCTCGTGCCGTATATTAGTCAGTATGAACAAGCTGGATGCAAAGGAACGAACTGCAGTCGTTCGATGCCTGGTTGAAGGTAACTCAGTTAGAGCAACCGTCCGAATTACAGGAGCAGCGAAGAACACAATCGCCAAGCTCCTGGTTGATCTCGGTAAGGTTTGCGCTGCCTATCACGATGAGCATGTTCGGAATCTGAATTGCTTCGTGGTTCGAGCAGACGAGATATGGAGCTTTGTCGGGTGCAAGGAAAAGCGAGTAACACCTGAGAAGAAGGCAGAAGGCCAGGGCGATGCGTGGACTTGGGTTGCGATGGACGCTGATTCCAAGCTAATTATCACTTGGCACCTTGGACTCAGGCTAGAAAGTGATTGCCTTGACTTCATTGACGATCTGGCAGACAGATGCGCAAAGCGGATTCAGCTTTCCACAGACGGTTACAGAGCCTATAACAACGCTGTAAAGATGGCGTTCGGGCCGAATGTGGATTATGGGCAAGTGGTCAAGATTTTCGGTGCGGACGTTTACGCAGAGAAGCGATATTCCCCGGCTGTCTGTACAGCTTGCAAGACGGTTGCTGTCGTAGGCGACCCGATTGATTCCCATATCTCAACCTCGTACATCGAACGCCAGAATCTGACGTTGCGAATGGGAATGAGGCGATTTACCCGGCTCACGAATGCCTTCCCAAAGAAGTTCGAAAATCACGGATACGCAATCGCCGTCCACTACATGTATGACATTTTCCCAAGCAAGCATCAGACGCTCAAGACGACCCCGGCTGTCGCTTCCGGTCTTACAGATCACATTTGGAGCGTCGAGGAGCTTGTTGGTTTACTTTCAAACTGACCCACTACCCAGTAGTGCAATGCGAAAGAAGTTGAGCGATAATCACGGGATCGATCTGCGAAAGGGTCGCGGAGGAGGAGGCGATGATGAAGAAGAGGGTCATAGGGTTCGCGGTTGCATTCGGTTTGGCAGGCGTTGTGGTGGCGAATTCCGGGCATAGGACGCAGCAGAGCGGGTTGGGGCAAGTTGCTTCGGGGGTAGGTGGAATTGCGACCAATGGCTCGCCGTTTCCTCAGGGCATTGCTGGCCTGCTTGCGGACCACTTCAAGATTCAGTTCGATGGCGTCGCTATCGCAGGCGTCCAATCGGTGGCTGGGCTGGAATCGGATTCTGAGGTTGTGAGCTACAACGGGACCGACGGCATCGCGCACACACGTCCGGGGACTCAAAAGAGCCAATTGGTGCTCACGCGTCAATTCGGTCAGGCATCGGAGTTCTACAACTGGCGTCAGAGTGTTCTTGACGGCAAGCCGTCGAGAAAGAATGTCACGATCATCGTTTTGAACCCTGCCGGAAAGGAGATGTATAGGATCCAACTACTACAATGCTGGCCATCGAAGTGGTCGGGACCTTCCCTTAATAGCAAATCCGGTGCCTCCGACACAGAGTCCTTGACCATCCAGTGGGAGGCTATTGGGTCACGCTTCAATGACGTTCAGCCATATGTACGTCCGGTTGAAGTTCAGCAGGCGCCGAAATTGAGGCCCTGACGATTCCGGCCGTTCGCTGGAC
The DNA here is from genome assembly GCA_964619505.1 of uncultured Fimbriimonas sp. GTDB lineage: Bacteria > Armatimonadota > Fimbriimonadia > Fimbriimonadales > Fimbriimonadaceae > JBBQMJ01. The sequence continues at coordinate 2,563 of CAZUCK010000056.1, forward strand.
GCGAAATGAAGCGCCCAGCCAATCTTGTTCTAGTGGCGGTCCGTAGCGAGTCATCGCTACGGGCCGCTTTTTGGGTCATCCGGATGGTGCCCACGCTGGCCGTTGATCCTCCGGCACTTTTTCCCTTAGACATAACAGAAAAATCTCAGACAACAAAATCTTTTGCTCCAGCGCCAGGTCTCCGGGCCCGGGGGCCCTGTGGAGCGCCCC
>CAZUCK010000056.1:2782-15214 GCA_964619505.1 uncultured Fimbriimonas sp.
CGCTATTCTGTTCATCAGGCTGGTGCCCATGCTGGCCGTTAATCCTACTACCTTTTCACCCTTAGCCATACCATGAACATCGCAGAACTCAAAGTCTTGATCACCGGCGACGATTCCGGCGTCCGGGGTGCCCTGGAGCGCACCTCCCAGGCCCTTCAGGAATCCAAGGACGCCGCGCAGGCGCTCTCCGACAAGCTCGCAGAGCTCAAGGAAACCACCACCCTGGGCGCTGACGCCACAGACCGCCAGACCACCGTCTACGAGGCCCTCGCCGGCAAGTTCGGCGATGTGCGCACGGCGGTGCAGCAACTCAACCAAGCCTATGACCAACTGGAGGCGAGGACGAAGTCGGACGAAGGTTGGCAACGCTTCTCGGAGGCGATGAACCAGGCAAAGCTCGCCGTCGCTCAGGCCGCAATCCAGAGTCGCGACGACAAGAACGCCTTTGAAGCGTTTGGGGTGATGTTTAGTAACCTTGCTCCCAGCGTAAAAGAATACGTCTCGGAACTGGGCAAAGCCCAACTCGCCGCCGAGCAACTTGCCAAGCGGCAGCCGGAAGGCATCGCAGCCGCCATCGCCCTGCTGCCCAGCCTCAATGAGAAGCTCGCGGAAGCCGCCGCCCGTCAGAGAGAGCTCAATGCCGAAGTCCTCAAGCAGGTCCAGGCTAACCAGCAGTTGATCGTACTGGGCGGCAAAGGAACCCAAGTCGAAAGGCAGCTTTGGGACGTTCAGGAGGGCCGGTTCAAAGCGATCTCGCCGCTGATGAAGGCGGTTCTCGAGCTTCAAGCGAAGCTGATTCAGCAGTCCGCCGATCAGGCCAAGATCGACGAGGCGATGCGTTCGGCACAACTGGAGCACGCCAAACTCACGGCCACGACCGACGAAGAACGTGTCTCTGTCCAGGTGCTGGACAAGACTTACGAAGAGCTCAGCGAGACTCAGAAGGACCTGATCACGAATGTCTTGACGCCCCTGACGGAAGCCAACAAGAAGCTTTCCGACGAGCAACGCAAACAAGCCCAAATAGGCATCGAACTGAACCGCCAACTGGCGCGGCAATACGCGGACATCGCTAAGGCTGGGAGCGGTTTGGGTCCATTGGACGACGTCTTGAAGAGCATCCTCCTCGACACGACCCAGCTCACGCCCGAAAACCAAAAACTTCTTGATCAAATCAAGAAGATGCAACCCGCCGTCGAAGCCTTTCAAACGCTCTCGAAAGGCATCATGAGCCTGTTCGACCACGTTTTCCAGGACCTTTTCGACCACGGGTTCAAGGGCTTTTTCAGCAACGTGCTGCAAGGCTTCCAGAAGATGCTCGCCGATATGGCGCAGGAGTGGGCAAAGGCGCAACTTACTCGAACAATTCAGCAGGGATTGGGCGGGCTGTTCGGAGGTGGGAGCGCGCTGGGCAGCCTGGGCTTCGGCTCGATGGACGCGCTCGGGGCGTTCATGTCGACCGGTTGGGACGTGGAGTCGTCGGGTTCGTTCTTGAGCCTGTTTGCCCGCGCCTCGGGCGGCCCGGTGGATGCGGGGCAACCCTATCTTGTCGGGGAAGAGGGGCCAGAGCTGTTCGTACCGTCAGGGGCGGGGGCCATTGTCTCGAACGGGGCGTTGCAGTCTTCGTCGGGTGGGCCAATCGTCGTCAACAACCACTTCCGCATTGAGACCCCGAATCCGGCCGCCTTCCGGCAGAGCATCGGGCAGCTGGCCGCCGAGACGGGCGCGGCGGTCCACAAACACTTGAGAAGAAATTCGTAGCTCTATGAACTGCCCCACGTGAAGCATGGGGAACTGAAAATCTGTCAGCCGACACCTCCCAAAGGAGATCCCCTATGTCCATCGATCCCGTACTCTTGTCCGACGACATCATGGAGGGCAGCCGATTTGGCCCCGAATTCTGCACCGTCGTCCTTGAGACTCCAAGCGGCACCGAGCAGCGCATTCAAAGATGGGCGTTCCCACGGCATTCCGGGCAAATCGGCTTCGGAGTCAGAACCCAACAACAACTGGCCGATCTCAAAGCCTTCTTCATGGCGAGGGCGGGCAAGGCTCGGGGCTTTCTGTTTCATGACCACCGCGATGGCACCGCCCTCGATCAACCGCTTGGCACGGGCGACGGCGTCCGCACCCAGTTCCAGCTCGTCAAGGTCTACACCAGCGGATCGATCTCCATCATCCGCAAGATCACGCGGCCCGACGTGGCCACCCTAGCCGTGAAAGTCAACGGCATCTCATCCACGGCATGGTCGTTGGATTCGAGCACGGGGGTGGTTACGTTCACCACGCCACCGACGAGTGGGCGAAGTGTCACAGCCAGTTTCAACTTCTTTGTCCCCGTCCGTTTCGATACGGATCGTATGGACGTCACTCTGGAGGGCGTCATGGGCGGATGGGAATCCATCCCGGTCGTGGAGGTACGCGAATAATGCCACGCGCCATTGGTTCGACCCTTCTCGCCCACATTCAGGGCGATCTGACGACGCTTGCCACCTGCGTCAAACTCACCCGCCGCGATGGTCTCGTCCTCGGCTTTACATCAGCGGATCAGAATCTGACGTTTGGCGGGTTCGAGTACAAGTCGGTCGACGGTCTCGACGGAAGCGCCCTGCAATCTCGGGCGGGCACGGGAGTGGACAATCTCGAAGTCGCCGGCATTCTCGATGACGACCGCATCTCGGAGGCGGACCTCCTTGCGGGCCGATACGACGGAGCCGAAGTCGTCTTTCAACGCGTGAACTGGGCCGACCTTTCGATGGGCGCGATCACCCTCTTCACGGGGCGCTTCGGCGAGATCACGCTACGCGAGGGTCAGTTTCAGGTGGAGCTGCGCTCCCTGACCCAGTTGCTCAAGCAGACCGTCGGTGACGTCACCTCGCCAACCTGCCGCATCAGGCGACTCGGCGACGCGCAATGCAAGCTAGCCATGTCTGGCTACCGATTCGTGAGAACCGTGAGCGCCGTCGTCAGCGCCACGACGTTACGATTTGCGGGAGACTCCCAGGCATCGGGTTTTTACGATTACGGCCTCGTTACGTTCACGACCGGTCTCAACGTCGGCATCGCGAGGGAGGTTAAGACGCACACGAGCGTCTCTTCGTTGGCGAATTTGGACTTGCGTGCTGCGTTTCCATTCACCGTTTCGACGGGGGATCAAGCCACTTTGGAAGCGGGCTGCGATCGTCGTTTCGCCACCTGTCGCGACAAGTTCTCCAACGGTATCAACTTTCACGGAGAGCCCTTCCTTCCGGGGAACGACCTCGTGTTCCAAATCGCACGCCCACCGCAATAACCCCTTGCGAAGGAGGGGCTTTAGCGTCTCTTTGTGCCCGATAAATCGCCGCACTCGAAATCAGGACCCAATCCACCATGACACCAGAAACCCTTATCCAAACCGCCCGAGACTACATCGGCACTCCCTTCCACTTCGGTGGACGCCTGAAAGGCGTCGGTATCGACTGCGGTGGCCTCCTCGTCTGCGCCGCCGGTGAGCTTGGCATGAAGCTGGAAGTCGACCCAGCCTATACGCGTCAGGCATCCTTTGACGCCCTAAGAAACGCCCTCGATCGTCACGCCAATCAGATTAAAGGCGCGCGTCCGTCGAAGGGCGACATCCTTCTGTTTTCGGCACGAATGATGCCCGGACATTGCGGTCTCTTCACCGGCGAAGGCACCTTCATCCACGCTTACGACAGCCCGAGCGTCTGCGCCGTCGTTGAGACGGAACTTGATGAGGGTTGGCAAGACCGCATCGTGAGAATCTATCGTCCGCATTTCAACGGTTAGAGGCAAGGGTCATTGAGCGACTCGCACTGACACCACCAACACCTCAATGCACCTGCGCACCAGCCCCTAAAGGAGCCACCATGGCAACTCTCGCACTCGGCGTCGTCGGCGCCGCCGTAGGATCGGCGTTTGGCAACCCCTACGCGGGGTTCATGATCGGGTCCACCCTCGGCAGCCTCATTGATCCCCAGGCCGGACCGCATTTGGACGCCAATCGAGTTTCGGACCTCCGCTATTCCGGATCGACCTACGGCAACGCCATCCCTCGCGTTTGGGGATATACGCGTGTACCCGGCAACATCATTTGGGTCGCCAAAGACTCCGATGGCAATGCATTGTCAGAACACAGTTCTAACAGCGGAGGGAGCAAAGGCAGCCCATCCGTCACCACCTATAGTTACACGGCAAGCGTCGCCGTTGCGTTCTGCGCGGGCACTCTCACAATGCCGGATGGCAGCCAAGTCACCCGCAATGTCACCCTGTCGCGCCTTTGGGCCGATGATAAGGTCATCTATGACGCATTTGCCGTCAGCAATCCGGCCGTCAGCCTCACCTTTCACAACGGCTCTGAAACCCAAACGGCCGATTCTCTCATTGCCTCCAAGGAAGGCGCAGCGAACACGCCCGCATATCGCGGCACCGCTTATGTCGTCCTGACCGACTTCTTGCTGACCGACTACGGCAACCGGATTCCGAACTTCTCGGCCGAACTAAACACCGACGCCGTCACCGTCGGCGATGTGGTTGAAGACTTGGCCCGGCAAAGTGGACTTGCGGCAAGCGACGTAGATGTAAGCCAAGCCACCGGCGCGCTGACGGGATTGGCTCTTTTGTCGCGAAGTTCGGGCCAAGATGCGGCCAACCCCCTTCTCGCCGCCTACAACCTCGATGCCGCCGAAGTCGACGGAGTGCTTAAGCTTGTCCCGCGCGGTGGTTCGCCGGCGCTCACGATCGTTGAGGCAGACCTGGGCGCCAATGCGGCGAAGCCGACGGCCAAGATCGAGGTCAAGCGGTTGCTCGAAAGCGAGCTGCCAGGGCGGGTAGACATCACCTATTTCGACGTCGATCGGAGCCTGCAGCAGGCAACTCAAAGCGCCGTGCGCCAGTTTGCCCACGATGTTCAAAACGTGGCCGCCGTGACCCTTGGCCTAAGCCTCACCGCAACCCAGGCGCGCCGCATGGCGGCCACGGCGCTCGACAACGCCTGGGAGGAAGTCGAGCAGCAAACCTTCAGCTTGCCCCAGAAGTACCTGAACCTGGCCCCTTCCGATGTCGTCGTTTTGAACTTCGATGACAATCAGCGCAGGGCCCGGATCACCTCGCAATCGCTTGCCGAGGGAAGCGAGATCAGGCTGGAAACGGTAGCCGACGATCCCGCCGCTCTTTCGCAGACGATGATCGGAGACCCAGGTGGAGGCATCACGCCTCCCGGGACGGTCGCCGTGGTGCCGACCAGCTTCGTCGTCTGGTCGGGGACTGAGATTCGCGATGAGGATCAGGGCAAACCTGGGTTCTATCTCGCGGCAACCGGCGGCGTGGGTTGGCAGGGCTGCCAGGTGTGGGTGAGCCCGGACGGCGGCACCAATTGGCGCCTGGCGGGGGCAACCGCGAACCGGTCCGTGTTTGGGTCGGTGGCCGGTGCGTTGCCCGATTGGAGCGCGGCGCTGACGTTCGATGCGACGGACCACGCAAGCGTCACCCTCGTCTCGGGGCAGCTCACCACCCATATTCCCGACATCTGGGCCCTGCACTCCGAGCAGAACATGGCCGTGCTCGGAAGCGAGATCCTGAGTTTCGCCTACGCGAGCCTCACGGGGGTTCTCACCTACGACCTTTCAAGGCTGTACCGTGGCATGAGGGGATCGTCCATGACGGGTCATTCGGCGGGGGATCTCTTCGTGCTGGCCGATGCCAACGTGCTCCGCATTGCCGTGGACGGAGGATACGTGGGTCAGACGCTGCAGGTCAAAGCCCTTTCGCGTTATCAGCAGCTTTCCGATGTCACAGCCAAGAGCGTCACCATCGGCGCGAGGACGCCCACCGCCGTCGAGCAGCAGGTCACCACCCTCCAATCCACGGTGACGACGATCCAGACGCAGGTCACGGCGACCGCCTCGGATCTTGCCGCCCACGAGGCGGCCATCGCAAGCGCGACAGTCTTGGGGCATGTGAAGGTGGGCACCGGTCTCTCCATCGACTCCGGAGGGGTGCTGTCGGCGGGTGGAGGCACCTGGCGCGGCGCGTGGAGCGGTGCCACCGCTTATGCGGTCAACGATGAAGCCTCCTATGGCGGCAGCTCGTACATTGCGATCGTGGCGGGAACGAACCACGAGCCCGACACCAGCCCCAGCTATTGGAATGTGGTGGCGGCCAAAGGCGATACCGGGGCAACCGGGCCCGCGGGCTCGACGGGGGCAACGGGTCCGACTGGGGCCGCAGGCACCGCTGCAGCCGCTGTGGTTACGTCCCTTCCCACGGCTGGGTCGGGCACGCGCGGGAGTTTTTACTTGGTTGACGGCAGCGCCGCCCCCAACGTGGACCTCTTGTTCGTTGGGATCGAGCAGCAGGACGGCTCGTATGCGTTTCTGCAGCAGCCAAATGCCCTCCAAACGACTCCCAAAGTGGTCTCAAAGGCGACCCTCACCCTCCCTACGATTTCGGGCCTTCAGGTGTGGTTCAAAGCGGACGTCGGGGTGACTTCGGGTGTGAACGGGGTCAGCCAATGGAACGATCAGTCCGGCAACGGCTGGAACGCCACCCAGAGCACCAACGCGAACAAGCCTACGGTGGTGGCAAACGTCATCAATGGCCACGCGGTCATCCGCTTCGCTGGCGGCAGCGCCCAGCAGTGGCTGGATTTTCACGCCCTTAGCCTCGCGAACTTTACGGTCTATGCCGTGTATAAGTCGACGGCGGTCGTGGCCGCTTCCTATATTCTCGGAGGCACAGGTTCGGGAATCCTCTCGGGAGGCACGTCAGCCAACATCGGCATGGGCGCATATGACGGAACCAACGTCATCGGCGCAACGCCCGCCTCTGACCCTTCGAGTGTCTGGAACTACCGGACATTCACGAACGCGCATCTCTACGCCGGCGGGGTCGAGGTGTCGTATCAGACTGGAGATTCGGGCCCAGTAGGAACGTTAAATGTCTCTAGGCTAGGTGACAACACAACCTCAACCCTCATATTTACAGGCGATATTGCTGAAGTAGCGGTTTACAACAGCCAACACAACGCTACTGACAGGTCGACCGTCGAATTGTATTTAAGGACCAAATATGGCCTTTAGTCGCTACGGGCCCCGCTGGGTCCATCCTGAGGGCCGATGCGGGATCAGATTCGTCGTATCCTTGGTTAGTGAATCCGGATGACGAGGACTCGTCGAACATGAGCTCAAACACTAGCGTTCGTTATCCCCTTTTGGATTTACTCCGCCTTTGTCTTGCGGCTGAAGTAATGCGCTGCCATTATTTTTCGCCTAATTGGATGTTGGTCCCGTGCGTGCCCCTCTTCCTAGCTCTTTCAGGCTTTCTCGTGCCTGGTTCATTTGAGCAGTCGCGCAACTGGGGTCACTTTGCTTGGAAGCGTTTTCTTAGAATCGTGCCGGGATACTGCGTGATGCTTTTGGCCATTGCTGTCCTAGTCGGCCCTAACGGCGTACGCGAAAACGTACTCACCTACCTCAGGTGCGGATGGACAGCTGGGGGTTACAACGGGGTGGTATGGAGTCTAGGCGCTGAGGAAGTAGCATACGTGCTCCTGGCGATTCTGTTTGTAACAGGTCTCTTCAAAAGCAGGTGGCCGCTGTGGGCAGGGCTCGTCTTGGGAATGGCCTTTATGTTGATCGTAGATCGCCCTGGCTTTTCAAAGCAAAATCCCTTCCTAATTCAGTGCCTGCCTTAGGCGTTCTTCGTTGGCAACCTGTTCTACACGAACCGCGCGTCGGCGTCGAAATACCGATGGTACGGATTCCCTCTCGCGATCGTCGGCGCCTTTATAGCCCGGTTCGATTGGACAGCGTTCGCCGTGCTATTTCTTGCGCCAGGGATTCTTCTGGTTGGCTTTGGGTTTAGGCCAAATTTGAAACGGCTGCCCGATCTTAGTCTCGGCATATATCTCTGGCACGAGATCTGGTGGCACCTCTGTCCGCGCCCGGAGGCCGTCGTAGCAACTCTCCTCAGCGCCGTTGCGTCCTGGTATCTCATCGAACGCCGAGCGCTAAGCTACAAGGATTGGCACTTCGCGCGAAATGCTCCCGTTTCTCTTGAATCTGCTTAGGCTTAACGGAGGGCACGTAACCATCGTGTCAGAGGGTTTCACTTCGACTTCCCGCGTAAGGCGGAAGCGACAAGGCTTGTGGCACCCCGAGTACAATGTCCATCCTTCCAATGACGTCAAGCAAGCCCCGCGTAAGTGTTCTCGTGATCACCTACAACCACGAGAAATACCTCGCCCAGGCACTCGATTCGATCCTGTCCCAGCGGGTGAATTTCCCATTCGAGGTCGTTGTTGGCGAGGATAAGTCTCCTGACCGAACCCTTCAGATCGCCCTTGACTACCAGGCCCAACATCCTGACATTGTGCGAGTGCTCGATCGTGGGAAGAACCTCGGCATTACGGCGAACCTCATCGACTCCTTCGCTCAATGCCATGGCGATTTCGTGGCCATCTTGGAAGGTGACGACTACTGGCTTTCGCCGACCAAGCTTCAACATCAAGTGGATTTCTTGGATGCGAACCCAACTTTCTCGATGTGTCATACGAACTGCGTCGTCATCGACGAACATTCGGGGCAGCCAACTGTCAACAGGCGTGAGCCAGACTGGGATCGCATCCTCGGTGTCGAGGACTTTTTCCAGGAACATCCCGTGGTCACCTGCACCGTGATGGTTCGGAACGGCATGATCAAGGAATGGCCGAATTGGTTCCACAAACTCAAGGCCACGGATCTAGCCTTCTGCATCCTTCATGCCGAGTTGGGGCCAGTCGGGTATCTCAAAGAGGTGTCGGCCGTGTACAGGAAGCACTCCGAAGGTTACTGGGTGCCGCTCCCCATCATGACCAAGTGCGAGGACGTCGTCTTAGTTCGAAAAGTCATCGACGAACATTTGCACCGACGCCACCACCTCGAGGTCATTCAAGCTTGCGCGGAGACCTGGGCATGGGGTGCGGGCAAGGCCCTTGACGACGGTGACAAACCCTTAGCTAGGCGCCTGCTCCTCAAGAGTTGGCTCACTGCGCCGTTGGTTAAGGGTGAAGCAAAGACTGCGAGGAAGCGGCTCTTCCGTGCCTCCTATGTCCCGTGGGGAACCCGGCAGACCCATGACGAGCAGGCGCTGGACGAATTCAAAGCCGCGCTGGCCGCGATGGATCGAGGCGACTTCAGAACTGCCCGAGGGCATTATCTGCGCGCCCAAACGCTCGCTCCACTCGGACGGCTGGCTGGACGGAAAGCGCAAGTCAAAGTCGGCATCCGGTTGCTGTTCCCCTGGCTTTACCATCTACGTGCCAAACGTCGATGAGCGTCGCCACAGCTTCATCAGACCGCGTGCAAGCGGAAACCATCGCCGGCGCGCAGGGTCCCCGACTGCGTTCGTCGTAGATCGCAACGAACGGGTTGGGCCAGGCGCGAGATGGGGGCGGCGACGGCGAGACGGTTCGCCCAACGCCAATCCTTTAGAGCCAGCGCAGGTTTTTCCATGAGATGCCATGAGACATAGGCGATGGGAAGCGCACTGGCAGTGAGAGCGAGGCAGAACGTGGCATAGGACGGATTTGGCAGCACCCTTTGAAGCACCGCCGGATAAAGCGCGAAGTGATACAGGAACAGGCTGTACGAAGGGTCGCCCCACCTGCCCACCCAACTCAAAATCGGCGGAGCGTAGAGGGCGAACCAAATGAGCGGATAGGAGATGCTGAACTGCATCAAGAGCTCGCGCATTTGTCCCCCGTTGGGATTCAGCCACACGCTGAGGCAGAAGGCGAGGACTCCAACAGCAGCCAACCAAGGACTCCAAAGGATGCGCTCTCGATACAAATACATTAGGTTGCCGACAAAGAACATCGGCACGAGACGCTGAACGTAGAGCCAGCCCGGATTGGAGCCGACGAAGTACCAACTGGAAGCTAGGGAAATGGCGAGGCCCAGCCACGGAGCGATTTTCAGGCGGTAGGCACCCACCGCGAACGCAATCGCAAGGAAGAGGTACAGCATCTCCTCCGTCGTGATCGTGAAGTAGCTGCCCGCATCGGGTCCACCAATGAAGAACGTCTTTCGAAGGATGAAAAGAGCTCGATCAGCTGGGTGGCAAAGGGCGGTTAGTGCCCCGCAAACCGCCATCGCGGGCCAAATCCTCAGGAAGCGCTTCCACAAAAAGTGACCGGTCCCCCGCGACGATTCTCGGCTCTTCAGCACTAAGAAACCGCTGAGCGTGAGGAAGCAGGCGACAAATGGAAAAGGGGAGAGGAAAGGCGGTGAAATCGCCAGGGACACGTGGTAGAGCAGAACGCCGTAGGCGAGCATCAATCGGACGGCGTTGGCGTTGTTGTTGAACCGCATGGACCGCTCTTAACAACCTTGAATCCCTAAGGGCGCGAAATGTTCCTTCATATTCTTTCCGCAAAGGGTGGAGGCCTTCACCCCGCATAATTGATCAATGCTGAAACGCGGCGTTTACCCGGCGGCGGTGACTCCCTTTGGCCCAGACGGCCGCATCGATATGCCCGGGGTGGCACGTCTCCTTGCATTTTTTGAATCCAAAGGCTGTGTAGGCGCGGTGCTTGCGGGGACGAACGGAGAGGGGCCGTCGCTCAGCGCGGTCGAGAAGCGGGATCTCATCAAGCAAGCGATGCCGCTGCGCGGAACGCTCGATCTGATCTTGGGAATCGCCACCCCCAGTCTGGACGAAGCAAAGTGGCTATGCGAACAGGGGGCGAAATGTGGGTCGGAGGCGGCCCTCGTGATGCCGCCAGGCTACTTCCGTGAGGCTACGGAGAGCGGAATCGTGTCCTGGTTTGTGGCCCTGATGGAGGCGAGCCCGCTGCCGGTCATCGTGTACAACTTCCCCCAGAGGACGGGCATTGAATTGACCGCAACGATGCTGAATGAGCTCTCTGCCCATGAGAGGATGGTTGGCGTCAAGGACAGCAGCGGCAACTTTGAAAACCTAGCAGCGTTCAAGAAAGCGGTTTCGTCAAAATCGCTGTTCGTCGGCAATGAAACGCTGCTTTGGCAGGCACTTGGCGCCGGTTGGACGGGCAGCATCAGCGGCGTTGCCAACGTGCTCCCCGGTTGGCTCTCCCAGATCGTCAAGGAAAGCGGGACGGAGTCGGGGCAGGTGAAGTTCGAACTGGTCTTGCCCATGATCGAGGCGCTTCGCAGTTCGCTTCAGCCTGCAATGAACAAAGCGCTTCTCCACCTCATCGGGGTGCTGCCGTGCGCGGGTGTAAGGTTGCCGCTTACGAACGCACTGGAGGTCGACGCGAGAGCGTTGCAGGGAGTTTTGGAGGCGACGTTGGGGTCGCTTTGAGGCCAGAGCCAATTTCGTGACGGTACACGCACCCGATTCGAGCTATACCAGGATCTCTGAGCGGCGCTCACTGACGCGGCGCTCGCTATGATCAAGGACCCTCTTTCGGAATCGAAGCTGCTTAGGCGTGGCTTCCAAGAGCTCGTCGTCCCGCAACCATGAAAGCGCCTGCTCCAACGAGAATTCGCGGTGTGGGTCCAGGGCGGCGGTCTGCTCAGAGGTCGCAGATCGGATGTTATTGGCCGCCTTCTGCTTCGTGGCGTTGACGATCATATCCTCATCGCGCGAACATGCGCCGACGATCATGCCCGCGTAGACTTCGGTGCCCACCTCGTAAAACAGTGTTCCACGCTCCATCACGTCTTCGTAGGCGTAGCGGGTGAGCTTGCCCGGGTCCTTCGATATCAGCGATCCCTGACTCCTGGAGGCGATTTCGCCGGCGTATTCGCGGTAACCGTCGTAAAGGGAAGACATGATGCCGAGGCCCCGCGTCATGGTTAGGTAGTTCGACCGGAACCCGATCAAGCCACGCGTCGGAATCGAGTACTCGAGCCGCTGGGTGCCGTTCTCGTTCTTGGCCATGTCTCGCAGCTCGCCTTTTCGGCGGGAGAGGTCTTCCATTACGGTTCCGACCGCGTCCTCAGGGAGTTCGAGCGTCACCAGTTCGAACGGCTCTTCGATGGCGTTCTTTTCGTTGCGCTTGAAGATGACTTGGGGCCGCGAGATTTGCATCTCGAAGCCCTCACGGCGCATCGTCTCAATGAGGATGGCCAGTTGCAGTTCGCCCCGGGCGGAAACCTTGACCGTATCGGCAGGCGCGTCGCGGTCCACCTTGATGGAAACGCTGACCGCCTCTTCCTTCTGCAGGCGCTCGCGGATCTTGTGGATGGTGAGGAATTTGCCGCCGTCTTTGCCCGCGAGGGGCGAATTGTTGGCGTAAAAGTTCATGCTGAGCGTGCTCGGTTCGACCTTGATTGCGGGCAACTCCACCGCGCCATCGGGGTGAGCAATCGTGTCGGAGATGAGGACGTTGTCAAGGCCCGACATCATCACGATCTCACCCGCCGTCATCTCCGCGACTTCCTTGAGTTGAATGCCTTCGTAGGTCCAGAGTTT
>CAZUCK010000057.1:0-15152 GCA_964619505.1 uncultured Fimbriimonas sp.
TTTTTCTTGTCGGCTTCGGCCCGTTTGCGATCCTCTTCGTCGAACTTCTTCTTCTCAGCTTCAGCCTGGTCCCTCTCGGCCCTGTCCTTCTTCCAGCGAGTCTGCTCCTTTTCGATGTTCTTGATTTCGTCGGCAGACAGCAATCCCTCTTTCTTGTACTTCTCCAGCCGTGCGTTTACATCGTTGTAGCGACTTTGGCCAAGAGCATCTGTGTCGTTGTTCGCCCGCGCCGCTTGCGTCAAGTTGTCGGCGGCCTGCGGGCCCTGCTTTGCCGCTTCATAGAGGTCGGCGAGTTCGATTCGCAAGTCTGCTCCTTCAGTGAATCGCAGTACCTCAGTGATCGTCTCGATTCGCTCTTGCGACATCGTTTTCTTCTCCGTCGGCGTCGCTGATCCGTAAAGATAAGATTCTGCCGCGTAACGCGCAAGCGCCGCCGCCCTTTCGCCCTCTCCGGCTCCGCCGGATTCTGAAGCCTCTTTCAAGACAGCCTGCATCTGCTTCTTAATGTCGGCGCTTGCCCCTCCTGGCTTCGAAGCCTGCGAGTAATCGTAGACCGCTTGGTACGCCTTGTTCATCCATTCGATCTTGGGATCCTTCGTACCGGCATCAATTTGAGCCTGAATTTGAGAGTGGGCCAGGTTTTGGTTGTAGGTCTTACGGTAATCAGACTTCTTCTTGTCATAGTCAGGCGGGGTGCCACTCTTGACGGAAATGAGCTTATAAATGGCGATTCCGCCCGGGACATCGATCACTTCCGACATCTCGCCGGGCTTCAGCTTCAACAGGGCGCTCAGTCCCGGATCTGCGACCAGTGACGTCGCCTGCATGGGCAGCGTCAACTCGCTGACCGTTTTGCCTTTTGCCGGGGGATCCTTGGAATAGCGGTTCATCGCCGCTTCGAACCCCAAGCCACCCTTCAAATCTGCAAGGGCCTTCTTTGCCGTTGTCGCATTGTCATCCTTGCCCGCTCCATTGATGAAAATTCGCTTCAGGGTCAGAGTGTCGAATTGACGCTTGACCTCTTCCTCTGATGGGTTCAATTTCGCCACCAAAGCGGTCTCGAGAGCCTGCGGAGCCAAACTGGCAAAAAGCTGTGAACGGATGTCTGGGTCCTTGATCTTGTCAGTGAGCTCCTTGACCATGTCCGCTTTGAGCTCCTTGGATGTCTTGTTCAGATTCTTCTTAAGATAGTCGTCGAAGCCCGCGTCGGAGGCATCTTTGAGCTTGCCGTTGATCATGAGCTGGATCTTGTCCATCTGAAGCTCGCGATCCGTCTCTTGCTGGATGAGGTCGGCATCCGCAATCGTCACGTTGTTCTTCGTGGCCAACTGGAGCACAACCCCCTGCCGAACGAATCTGTCGATCGTTTGGCCAAGGGCCTGAACATCCTGAAGCGGCCCGCCGCCGGCACCTGCACTGGTCGTGGCCCTATCAATGGCCTCCGCGCTGATCGAAAAGTCACCGACTTTCGCGACGATCGTATCGGGCCTCTTGAGGTCTTTCTGGCCAGCCTGATTGCCCTTGCCGCACATTGGCCCCGTGATAATGAATGTGCCTACAACAATGACTGATCCAATCGTGATCAAGTATTTGAAACACCCTGGACCCTCAACCAACTTCCTTACGGCGTCAACTGACACGGATTAATTCACCTTCCAACATTGACCAATCGAACATCATGATGCGTTCTTGGCGGATTCGCGGCCCATCAAGTATGGCACGCGGTGAAAAGTGTAGATTCTAAACGCTTGACAGGTAGACAAACTAGCTGTATACTGCGTCTACATGACTGAGTGGGCAATGAGCCCAGAACGCATCAACGGAGTGTATAAATGGCAAAGGGACTTACGAAGCGGCAGCAATTGATTCTTCAGTTCATCCTCGACTACGTGCAGTCTGAGGGTTATCCACCGTCCATCCGCGAAATTGGCAAGCATTTTGAGATCGGCTCCCTACGCGGAGTGACCGTCCACCTTGACGCCCTAGAGCGCAAGGGCTTTATTTCACGATCAAACACCCCCCGCTCAATCAAGGTCATCCATCCCTCGTACCAGTCTGGAAACCGCGTTGTGATGCTGCCCCTGGTCGGCTCCATCGCCGCCGGCGTGCCCATCCACGCCCAGGAGCAAGTTGAAGATTTGATTCCGGTGCCGTCGGAGATGGTCCGCAACATGGAGCACGCATTTCTGCTGCGCGTCAAGGGCGATTCCATGTCCGGCGAAGGCATCATGCCCCGGGATTTGGTGGTTGTCAAACCGCAACAGACCGCAAACCATGGCGATTTGGTCGCCGTCTTGCTCGGCGATGAAGCCACCGTCAAGCGCATTAATTTCGATCCAAAAGGCACGCGACTCATGCCAAGCAACCCCGCCTATGAGCCCATCGAAGTCAACCGGGAAGATGCGCGCGTCATCGGGCGAATCGTGGGCCTGATTCGAGATTACGAAGGGATGGCCTTCTAGTCATCGGCGAGCCGAACGCCTAAAAATCCCTGTCGGTACGTTGGCACATACCAATTGCGGAAGGACCGCCGCAACAAACGGGGCGAGGTGGCCCAGGAACCGCCCCGACATACGTAGTGGCCCCCTTTCATATGATCCTTCGAGTAACCGTCGTACGGAAACGCTCGAAATCCTGGATAGGGCAAGAATCGCGAAGATGTCCATTCCCATGCGTTGCCGGCAAAGTCGTAAATGCCCTCCGAAATCGGCCTGGGATGCCATGACTCGAGGCCGCAAAAGGCCTCCTGGGGGTTCGCGTGGAGTGTTGCGGCGTATTCCCACTCAGCCTCAGACGGTAATCGTTTGCTCCTCCAGCGCGCATACGCGTCTGCCTCGTACCAACTTAGGCTCATTACGGGCTCGTTTGGGTGGATCGCCCGAAGACCCATGGGACTGAAGGCAAAGTGGTCCCCGTCAAAGGTAAGCCAATATTCGGGGCATACTGCTCTCTCGGACTCTCGCCATGACCAACCCTCGGGGCGCCACAACTCCGGCCGACAATAACCGCCTTCCGACATGAAAAGGCTCCATTGATGAGCGGTCACTAAGTTACTGCCAAGCTTGAATTGAGGAACCGTCACTTCGTGCTCGGTCTTCTCGTTGTCATAACCGGACTGAGTATTTGAGCCCATCGTGAACTTGCCCGAAGGTATTTCGAGCCAATCCTCCGAAGCAGTGGATTTCCATGGAAGAGGCTCTGGCATCGCACCGCGGCGCTCAGAACGGGCTAAATCCCTATGGATGAGTTGCAACATCTCCGCGATGGTCTCTTGGTGTTGGCACTCGTGCTGTATCGCGAACTCCCAGGCGTAACCGCCTTGAAGAAATGGATTTGAAGAATCCAAGTCCGCCGAAGCCAAGGCGACAAGTGCCCGACTCCTGGTCTCGGCCAAGTAACCCTCAATGTCCCCTCGAGGCGGGAGATTCACCCGGTTGTCCTTCGGGTTTTCTGGCAGGTCCGCGAATAGAAAACTCAGGTGATCGTCGAGGCATGGAAGAGCTAGAGCTTCCTTCAAAATCCAAAACTCCTCAGTGCGACCTATATGGCCGAAATGCCAGCCAATGGGTGAGTAGAAGCTGTGCACCCTCCGATTCAAGTACTCGTCTGGCACCTGCTCAAGCAGCCAAAGTGTTCTCGAGCGGACTTCAGCCAAGTCACACGCCAACTGAGTTCGTAGAGCCATCAAATATTGCTTGGCTCCAAAAGGGTCACCGCGTACCATCCCATCGGATCCCGCCAAGTGGCTGCCAATGCCACACCCGCAGAGCGGCATAGTTTTTCGAAGGCACTCACGCTCCACTTCAAACTGTTTTCAGTATGAATCCACTCTCCTTCTTTGAATTCAAACAACTTTCCAAGGCGATCGATCCGAACGGTTTGGTCCCGTACGCTGATCAGTCTCATTTCGACACGCGACCGCTCCGCCACAAAGGGAGCACTGTGTTTGAACATCTCCACGTCAAAGTGTCCACCAAGCTCACGGTTGATGCGGCGAAGGATGTTCATATTGAATACGGCAGTCACGCCGGCCGCGTCATCGTAAGCCCTTTCGATGACCTCTCGATCCTTAAGCAAATCGATACCCACCAAGACCCGATCGTCGGGGTCCATCACAGCGCGAAGGCGATGTAGGAAATCTTGTGCCTCAGCTTCCTCGAAATTGCCGATGTTGGAGCCTAAAAATAGGATCAATCGAGGTCCACTGATGCGTGGAATCTCCCTGATCGCATCGTGATATTCCGAAGCAAGGGCATTAATTCTTAGGTTCTTGTATTCACCCAAAAGCTCCCT
The DNA here is from genome assembly GCA_964619505.1 of uncultured Fimbriimonas sp. Taxonomy (GTDB): domain Bacteria; phylum Armatimonadota; class Fimbriimonadia; order Fimbriimonadales; family Fimbriimonadaceae; genus JBBQMJ01. The sequence goes on from CAZUCK010000057.1 coordinate 4,294, forward strand.
TGCGCTTTCCCTCAGAAAGTCCTTTGAGATGTCGATGGGCACATAGACCAGTTCACGCTGCTTCTTTAGGGCGGCATTGATGAGCATTCGGGTCTTTTGCGAACTCCCGCTTCCAAACTCGATCATCGCCAGATTGGTTCCGGCGCACTCAATGATCGACATCGCCTGTCGCTCGAAAATCCCGTGCTCGATGCGCGTCAAGTAGTACTCAGGCAACTCGGTGATTTGCTCAAAAAGCTTGGAACCCTCCGGATCGTAGAAGAATCGGCTGGGTAATGATTTCTGTGCCGCAGAAAGACCCCGGTCAACGGCCGTCGCGAAGGTCTCGTGAGTGCCTGACGGCGGCACCTCCCTGAAGCTGAGAGGGTTTGCCTGATTATCTCTTGTCCCTAGAGCCATAGCTTTCTAACGAAAAATTTCGATGGTTGCGCGCCAAAACCTCATTTGTCGTCACGCCACTCTCTAAAGGCGTGGCCGGATGTGTAATTTGTAAAGAAGCATGGGGAGTGAGTCTCCGTAGGACATGACGATTCTTGGGAGCGCAAATTTAGGATCATTTTCGCGGGCAAGTCGCTTGCCAAGGGCGACCCCGACCCGATAGCCGCACGCTTCAAGTGCCTTTGCCGTCATGGGCGAATGGCTGCCATAAGGAAAACAACAACTTGCCTGTGAGAATCCACGCGCCGAAAGTGCCTCACGACATTGTTTGATCTCCGCCACTTGTTCGTCCAAAGCCAAGTCGCCGAGCCGAACATGGCTTGCCGTATGATTTCCAATTTCGTAGCCGTCCTGGGCCGCTTCCTTCAAGTGGTCCCAGTTCGCCAACCGTGCTTCCTTCCCGGGATCCCAGTCTGATGAGCACCCAACTTTGTCTGAGACCACGTAAAAGGTCGCGAGAACCCTTTCCGACTTCAGCACTTCGATCCCATGCGTTGTCGCGCTGACGTAGGCATCGTCAAAAGTCAGGCAAACACCCCGCGGGGGCCAATCTTCCGCGAGGTCAACGGCTCTCAGGAAGGTGTATCCCCTCCTGGCGAAGAACCGAATATGGTCACGGAGCGTTTTGGGGTGGATGTTCAACCACCTGCCATAGGTCGCTTCGTCGCCGACTTTGTGGTAACAGAGGATGGGCAGTGGCATCGTGCGGACCGTTCTCGGAAACCCGTCGTAAAGGTGAAGCGACGTCGCGCGTCGTATCTAGCGTTAAGTCATTGTAGACAAGACCGACTGACGATGACTACAATGGCTTAGCCGGACGCAACCATGAGACTTTTCAATCGGATGAGAATTTTAAGACATGCGCTGTTGATCACCACGCTGAGCCTCGCAATAGGCATCCAAGCGCAATTTGACGGTCCGGCCCCCTTGGCTTGGCGATGGTCCCAACCGACGAGGCTCTCCCCGGTCGGGACACCCCTTGTAAACGGTGACACCGTCTACGTGGCCATGGGCCAGCGATTCTTCGCGCTAAACAAGGATTCAGGAAACCAAAAATGGCGATTCCCTGTCGGCGCTCCCACAGACGGGAATTTCAAGTGGATGCCTGTCTTGGCTCACAACACCGTTGCATGCTTTTCAGACAATCAGGCCGTGTACGGAGTGGACGCCGCGACCGGAGTGCTGAAGTGGCGACACGCACTTCCTCTGGCTGTTCTCTGCCCGCCCGTCGGAGCCGCGAAATACGTCGTGGTAGCGTTGTCCGACAACACCCTTGAGGCCCTGGATGCCGACACGGGAGCCGACGTTTGGGGCAGCTCACTCAAATTGGACCAGGGGATCACGGGAAGCCTGGCGTCCTTCGAAGACACCGTCATCTACTTCAACACCGCTAGCGAGTTGGTTTGCATCAACGTGCCGACTCAAAAGCTTCTATGGAAGAAGCAATTCTCCATCGTGAACCTCAAGACGAAACCCGTCGTTTTCGGCGATACGATCTATGTGAATTCGGGAACCTTCGTGGCTGCGGTCAACGTCGCCTCCGGCCGGGGCCTTTGGGAGGCTGACGCAGGCAGCACCTTGATTTTCGACCCTGCCCCGTCTGCCAACGTCATCATGGCGGTCACGCAGGATGGCAAACTTGTTTCGTTCGATCTGCGAGGGCAAAAGATCTTTCAGAGCCCCTTGGATATCGGCACATCTCCCGTGGCCGCTCCCGCATCGGTGGGCAATTTGTTCGTCGTGCCTTCAGGCAACGGGGCGCTTAGCCTGGTGAATCCGAGAAGCGGTGAAATAAGCTGGAATTTTGTAATTCCACCGATGGATAAGGCGCCGCGTAACCAGGCTCCTTTGAAAAACTTTGTAACTGCGGCTGGCCCTGCAACCCTCGCAGGCAAGACTTTGATCGTTCTCGGCAAAGATGGCAGTCTGCTCGCCTTCGACAGCGACCAGGGAGTGGATCTAACGCCGCCAAAGGTGTCCATGGTGGATCCGAATCCGGGAGACCAAGTTTCGGGTCAACCACCCCTGACCTTTGCATTCACGATTGCAGACGAAACGTCCGGCGTTAAGCCGAAGAGCGTCTCGATTGAACTCGACGGAAGGCTTGTTGAATTTGAAGAGACGAAAGATCATTTCTACTTGGTGAGGGTCTCGACTTCCGGCAACGTTAGGCCGCTTTCAGACGGCCGCCACGTACTGACCGTAAACGCCTCAGACTGGATGGGCAATCTAGCAAAGACCAGCTTCAGCATTCAAATCGACAACACCCTTCGGCCGAAGTCAATCAAGAACGTACCGGGCAATCAGCCTGGTGGAGGCGGCGGTGACAGCGGCGGAGGAGGCCGCACAGGTCGCGGTGGTGGCGGCGGGGGCGGCGGCGGATAAGCGACTTGTCCGAAGTCGATTCGTTGTTGCGGTTCTGGCAACGCATCATTGGCTCTGAGTTGCCTCCTGACAAGATCTGGCCTCTCTGGAACGATCTCGCCAGTTCTGACAATCGTGAAGAGAGGTTGCTGAGCCATTCGTCCCTGTCAGCCGCTGAAAGACTGCGGATCCAGCGTCCCATCACAGCTGAAGCGGAGTCCGCAATGAGAAGTGGGATCCGCGTCGTCCCCCATGACGAATACCCTCAGCAATTTCAATCTGTTCGCACCAAGCTTCCCGCACTGTTTGCCAGAGGTGAGTGGGCGGTGACCCATCGGCCCGCAGTGGGAATCGTCGGTACAAGGTCCGCTTCGGCATACGGCAGGGCCGTCGCGCACAAGTTCGCAGAAGCCTTTGCGCGCGCAGGCATTACGGTCGTGAGCGGAGGGGCGCTCGGCATCGATGCGGCAGCCCATAAGGGCGCGATCGCGGCGGGAGGCGCAACGGTCGCAGTCCTCGCTGGTGGAGTGGACGTCATTTACCCAAGGGTTCATGCCGGACTGTTCTCCGAAATCACCCAGAACGGATGCTTGGTGAGCCAATTCGCCGTCGGAGCTAAACCCTGGCAGCACCTCTTTTTGGTTAGGAATAGGCTCGTCGCCGCACTGTCACAGGCAATATTGGTGGTCGAAGCCCCCGCCCGTTCGGGAGCGCTGTCGACCGCGGGCGCCGCCAATGATCTTGGGCGCGACGTATACGTGGTGCCCGCAAACATCGACAACGAAAATTTCCGAGGCTCCCATGCGCTTCTCAGAGATGGAGCGATTCTGGTCGACCATCCGGATCAGGTGCTTGAGGGACTCGGCATCGCGGCACCGGACGCGGCCCAATTCACACCCAATGTATCAGAAATTGGGGCAAGGATCGTGTCGATTCTAAGCATCGAACCTCTCAGCGCCGAGAGAATTTCCGAGCAAACGGGGGTTCCCGCCGCCATTGTGCTGTCCGAGCTGACGACCCTTGAAATGGACGGCTTGGTGCAGCGTACCGGCAGAGGATATGCTGTCCGGCTATGAGCATCTATACCGCTCTGGGACCAGAGGGGCTTGGTTCCTACTGGGTCGACTGGTCATCGGGCGATCCGGAATTTGATAGGGTTTCCGAAGCTGCAAATCGAGTCCTGGTTCCGGGCTTCGTCGATGTGCACATCCACGGCGGCTTCGGCATCGACTTTATGTCCGCGTCACCCGAAGAAATGCACATTCTCTGCGATGGCTTGAAGCGTGAAGGCTATGAGGCATTCCTTCCGACGACGATTACGACAAATGCGGACGCCGTTGGCAAGGCACTCGCCTCTCTGCCAGACGATCCGATGATCGCTGGCATCCATTTGGAAGGGCCGTTCATAAGCCCGAAGCGACCGGGCGCCCAACCGAAAAGCGCGATCGTGGAACCCTTCGTCGGCAAGAGCCAATGGGATTCGATTCTAAACGACCCCCGGCTGAGGGTCGTCACCCTCGCCCCGGAACAACCCCATGCCCTGGAGTTGACAACCCGATTGCTGCAGCGGGGCGTTTTCGTCAATATGGGCCACTCTGATGCCACCTACGAAGACGCACGCCGCGGCTACGAGTTCGGCGCGCGCGGTGTCACCCATATGTTCAACGCCATGAGCGGATTTCATCATCGCGAGCCCGGATTGGTGGGTTACGCTCTGCAAAACGATGATCTCTACACTGAACTCATCTACGATCGCCTACACGTTTCAAAGGATGCTGCCCAGTTGCTCTTCAAATGCAAGCCAGCTGATCGCGTGATTGCAATCAGCGACGGCACCAAGGCCATCGGCCTCCCGCCCGGTGAAAAGGTGGATTTGTGGGGGCAACCCGGGGTGGTGGGGAGAGGCGAGGTGCGAACCCTCGATGGGGTGTTGGCCGGAAGCGCGATCACCCTCTACGCGGCCTTCAAGAACCTGGCCCATGACTTTGGATTGGAAGTGGCAATCGCATGCTGTTGTATGAACCCGCGAAGGGCGATAGGTCTCCCTGAAACGCCGTTGGTGTGGCTCGATATGAGCCCGGACCTGCAAATACTTGAGATCCGCCGGCTTGCCTCGAGATCGCGCTGATTATCCTAGGAATGTTGGCGCGAAGAAGGCGTTGCGGCGCAAGTTCTTTTTGGGTTCAGCGATATTGCTTGCAAACGAGCAAGAATCAGCTTCGCTGGGTTCGTGTTGTCGTTTCACACTAGAGTCGGCTTCGGAGCGACAGCTCCACGGCTGTTGCGGACTCAACTCATTCTGATTGCCCTCCTCTGGCAAGGCTCTAGGCGTTCTCGGAAATGGATATGCACCTCGGGTATGACGACGGCGAACTAAGCTTCCGGCTCATGGAGGCCGAACGAGCACTCGCCGACGCCGAGTCCCAATACCAGAGAATTGCCGACGCCCTGCCTTACGGCATTTGGACGTGCGGTCCGGATGGAGAACTGCTCCACATCAGCCAATCGTTCCTGAATCTGTTAGGCATGACGTTGGAGGAGTGCCAGCAGTTCGGCTGGTGGGGCAAACTGCCGCCGGACGAAATCGAAGCCACGCAGGCTCACTGGAAACACTGCCTACTGCACGCGGTGGCCTACAACCACGAGCATCACCTCTTGGGCAGGGACGGAGTGCGCCACGCCGTGCTGGTGCGCGGCGTCCCCGTGAAAGACGACATGGGAATGGTGATCGGTTGGGTTGGCATCAATTTGGACATCGATGATCGCAAACGCGCCGAGGCCGCCCTGAAGGAGAGTGAACGGCGATTTAGAACGATGGCTGATGAGGCTCCAGTTCTGATTTGGATGACAAACGCGACCGGTGAGAGCACTTATTACAACCGACGCTGGGTCGAAATGACGGGGGCGCCGTTGGACCTACAATTGGGTAGAGCGTGGCTCCAGAACTTGCATCCGGACGATCAAGAACGAACAGTGGCCGTATACGAAAACGCGCTCAGGCGACGCAAGCCGTTCGAGAACTCGTATCGCATCAAGGATGCTCATGGCAACTTTCGGCTGCTCCTTGATCGAGGCGTGCCGCGGTTCTTGGAAGATCGATCCTTCGCAGGCTACGTTGGCTGTTGCACCGACGTCACTGACATGGAAGCAGCGCAAAAAGGCACCGACAAGGCAAATGAACGCTATCGAATGGTTTGCGATTCCATCAACTCACTCGTGTACGACTTCGACGTCGCGTCAGGCGAGGTCCAACGGTCCAAAGCACTTGAAACCCTGCTGGGTATCAGCCTAGAGGACTCCGAACCCACTGCGGAATGGTTTAAACTGCGAGTCCACCCTGAAGATGTAGACAGAATTCAAAAGACCGTTTACGGAAAACCGTCGAGCAACGGAATCTACGAAATCGAATACCGGGTTCGAAACGCAGACAACGTTTATATTCCCGTCTTTGATCGTGCTGTTCGTAGTTATGATGCGTCAGGCAACGTAACTCGCATCGTCGGATGCATCTCCAAGATCAACGAAAGAAGGTCCCTGCTTCCAGGTTCAACCGGCGAGGAATTGCTGCGCACAATCGTTGAATTTTGCCCGACGGCCGCCTTCATGTTTGGTGGGTCGGCTGATCAAATTCTAGTGAACAAGCTCAGTCTGGAGCTGTTCGGTATCGACGAGATGCGATTCAGGCACGGTTGGATGCATTTGATCCATCCGGATGATCGCAAGGTGATTTCCCTGGAGTTGGAGCTCGCTCAAGTGAAGGTTCAACACTTGACGACTGAGTTCAGAGTCATCCGGCCGGACGGGCAACTTGTGGAAGTGCAGCTTGAGGCATCGCCAATTCGTGACGGAAATGGGGTGCTCATCGGCTTCGTGGGTCTTTTGGCCAACATCACCCTCAGGAAGCAAAGCCAAAGGATCCTTGAACAAAGCGAGGCTCAATACCGATCTTTGGCGGAAGCCGCGCCCGATCTGGTCGTCAGCATTCTCCCAGACTTAACATGCGACTTCGTTAACGCTCGGTGGTGCGAGTACACAGGTCTGTCCCTGGAAGCCTCACGAAGACAGGGTTGGCACGATGCCATCCATGCGGACGATATCCCTCTGATCAAAGACGAGAATGCCCCTAACGAGTTGGAGTTGCGCATGCGCAGACACGACGGTGAGTACCGCTGGTTCCTCCTCAGGCGCACGCACATCAGAGATGCGTCAGGCGCGATGGTAAAGCACCTCGTGACCGGCACCGACATCCACCAGCTTAAATCAACGGCGGCGGCCCTGAAGGAAAGCGAAAATCGACTATCGATGGCCCTCAACATAGCCGGTGTCCTACTCTTTGGACACGACCGCGACCTACGATTCACTTGGGTGTACACCTCGGAATCCGCTGTGTTCGCCCGCGATAGACTCCTCGGGAACACTGACGCAGACGTCTTGAGTGCGGAAGACGCCGAGAAGATGACGGCTCTGAAACGTCGCGTCTTGGATCACGGCGAGACCGTTCACCAGATGATCAACATTGATTTCGAAGGCAAACTTCGCGCCCTGCAAATCATGATGAAACCGCTTCTCGATGAATCGGGAGCGATCGTTGGTATCACGGGCGCGGCGATTGATCACACGGAGAAGATGCAGTTGGCTGCACAGCAAGGGCAGACCTTTCTTGCCGTCATGTGAAAGCCCATATTGGGCTTTTGTGATCTAATTCGCAATTCCCCAGCGCCGCTTTGGCGGCTGGGACCAGTCGAAACAAAGAGAGAGGGTCCATGCTGAATTGCTCTCCCCTTGCAGCTGGACCCTTTTTCTGAATGGTCTTAGGTGTTTCTTGTCGGAACCGCCTAACGCAGGCCAACAGCCTGCGCACTTCCCGGTTGCCTCGCAATCATTGAACTCTGAAATCCGATGGCCGTCTAAAACCTCAACAAGGTGGGACTTTGCATCGGCAAGGTCTTCAGACTCAACAGAAATCAATGAGGTAACCCATGAAAAAGTATCTGAATGTACGCACGATCCTGGCAGTCACGGGGCTGTCGGCGATGATGATCGGAGGCTTCGCAGCCACTGTCAATGCCCAAGGCGCGGCCCGTATTGCCCAGGTCCTGGTAACGGCTAAAGCAAGGGAAAGGCACCCCGAGATACGCAAGGCGATGAAGGCACTCCAACGGGCAAAAGTCGACTTGCGGCGCGCTGATCGAGACTTCGGCGGCCACCGTGCAAGAGCGGCTGAACTCATCGATCAAGCCCTTTCCGAGTGCCAAGCCGCTCTCAACGCGGACCGGCACTAGTTCTTCCGGGTGGCCGACGGCAAGTCGGCCACCTTTTGTGCCGCCCGGCAGTAACATTGAGGCATGCAACGGCTTGCGATTTATCCAGGCTCTTTCGACCCGCCAACGCTTGGCCACCTGGACGTCATCGAACGGGCATCCAGATTGTTCGACAACATCGTCGTCGCCGTGGGCGACAACAGTTCAAAAACCAACCTCCTAACCGCTGAGCAAAGGCAGAAGGCTTTGCAGGCCAGCGTGGGCCATCTTAAGAACGTTACGGTGCAGGTTTTCAAGGGCCTGACCGTCGAGTATGCAAAATCGCTCGGAGCCCATTCCATCGTTCGCGGTCTACGCGCCACAGCAGATTTCGAATATGAATTTCAGATGGCGATGGTCAATCGGAGGCTAGACGAAGACGTTGACACCGTGTTTCTCATGACCAAATGGGAATACAGCTACCTCAGCAGCAGCATCGTAAAAGAGGTCGCCCTCTTGGGCGGCGACTACCGATCTCTCGTGCCGGTCCCCGTGACCGAAATGCTCGATGGAGTTCTGAAAGAAAGAGGCGTCCACCGAGAATTTTGAACTCGTCGGAATCATAACAATTAGCGACCAGCCGTGCCACAATTAGGCAGTCTCCCCCGTCCCTGTTTACGAGACAAACAAATGGACATACTGCGCATCCTCGATGAACTTCACGCCCTTGCCGTTGAGGAGCCCAAAACCTACCTGGGCGTCACTTTCGGCCTGAACAAAGACGAAGTCAGCATGCAGATTGCCAAGGTTCGAGCCTCGTTGCCGAATGAACTCAAGGCCGCAGTTGCAACAGTCCGTGAATCCGAGCGCATCGTCGACACCGCGCGCGAAGATGCGACGATGACGATTGAGACCGCCCGCAAGGAAGCGGACAAACTCATTTCAGAGGCCCAGAAGGAAGCGCAGAGGATCGTCGAACAGGCCAAGATCAATCAGGAGCGAATGATCTCCGAAAGTGAAATCCTCAAGCTCTCAAAAGCGCAAAGTGAGGAAATACGAAACAGCGCCGACCGTGACGCGGTTCAAATGCGACGCGGCGCCGAGAAATACGCCTTTGATGTCCTGTGTCAATTGGAAAACGTCGTCGGAAAAGTCATGACGACCATCGACCGCGGTAAGGCCGAGATGCAGCCCGCCAAGCCGGTTGAAAGCGCCTTGGTCGCCCAACCGCGCGAGCGAACCCGCGTGTGACCATCCTCAGCGCCGGTTACGGAAACCGGTCGTTCGAGGAATTCATCCAGCTCTTGAAGAGCCACGGCGTGACCCATGTCGTCGATGTGCGGTCGGTGCCGTATTCGAACTATCAAGCTGAGTTTCGACGGGAGAACCTGGTGGACCTGATCCCTAAGACGGGGCTGAAATACGTCTACATGGGCGACACGCTGGGGGGCCAGATCGCCCGTGCCGCAGCCGAGGACGCGTCCGCGAAAGCGAGCTTCGATCTGGGATTGGAACGCTTGTCCGCCGCCACCTCCGATCCCGCAAAGCGCCTTTGCCTCATGTGTGGCTGCCTCCTTCCAGACAAGTGCCACCGCGGACTGCTCCTTGGTGCCGCCCTCACGGAACGAGGCGTCGAGTATCTGCACATCGGACGGGAAGGCGGCCTCTTCGAGCATTCGAGCCTTGCGATCCAGGAAGCTTTGTTCTAAGCTTCGTTGTACAAACCCCTTGCGGCGGTTCCGAAAGTTCCGGCTCATCCATTACGCCCGGTGTGTGAATGAAGTCTCCGTTGGCGAAACAACTCGTCGGCTTTGCAGAGTCTGGGAGACTACGCTTCTTGCAAGTGCTCTTTAACCTGTTCGGCCAGCCGCTTCGTCATCGTCGGCACTGCCGCCAGGTCCTCCGCCGTTGCCCTCCGGATGCCCTCCAGCGATCCGAACGTGCGCAAGAGCAACCGTTTGCGACGCGGGCCAATCCCGGGAATCTCTTCAAGGGAAGAACCCACGAACCGCTTGTCCCGCAACTTCCGATGGTAGGTCAGTGCGAACCGGTGGGCTTCATCGCGTAACTTCCGCAACAGCATGAGCCCCGGGGAGTTCAAGGGCATCTCGACCTCCCGATAGGTGTAATCATGAGCCGCCTTTCGCTCGTAGGTGTAAGCCTCGTCACGGTGCTTGCGAAGCTCGATCCCCAGCGCCATGTCGCCCCCCTGGGTCAATGCCGTCTGAACGGCTTCAACGGTCTGGCACTCCTCCTCCGTAATCGCCTCCAAATCTTCGGATCGCAACGACGCCTCGGGCGGTACCCGTGTGGGTACATAGATGAGCTCCATCCGTTTCGCAAGGCCCACCATAGGCACCGTCAGACCGAGTTCGTCCCGTGCCTTCAAAGCAGCCGTAAGCTGGCCCTTGCCGCCATCGATCATGATTAAGTCCGGCAGCTTGACAAACTTCTCGTCGCCGTCCAAGTACGCCCGCAAACGCCGCGTCAGCACCTCATGCATCATCGCGAAGTCGTTGGGGCTTTCCGGGTGGTAGCGCACCTTGAAACGCCGGTACTCAGCCTTCGCGGGCTGCCCGCTCTCCGTGACCACCATCGATCCCACCGGGGCTGTACCCTGAATGTTGGAGATGTCGTAACCCTCGATTCTAAGCGGCGGAGTATCAAGCCCCACCGCTTCTTGAAGCATCGTGATGGCGGTTTCAGCCCAGTTCTCACGCTGCTGAAGCTCGAGCGACAAGGTAGACAGCGCTTGCTCAGCATTGGTCGCCGCCATCTCCACAAGTCGCAGCTTTTCACCGCCCTGGGGCACGTCCA
>CAZUCK010000058.1:0-14804 GCA_964619505.1 uncultured Fimbriimonas sp.
GGAAGGGATACCACTAATGCGCTCGACGCTGGGTGGAACAAGGGTCCAGAACTGCCTTTCAAACGTAGCATTACGTACGCGGGCGCAGTGGCCATGTCCTGCATTTGATCAAGCACCGTACGCATTTGGCCGAAGGGCACCCATTCCAGTTTGTGCGTCGGCACCGCCCTTGCTGATCGGCACACATCGTCAAGCGATTTCTGGGTCCATTTTACAACTTGGTCTTGATAACGCATATAAGGGCGACTGTTCTCTTCGAATTCAACGCAATTTGGTGGCGAAACGTTCACGCGCTACCGCCGTCTGCTTAGAAGGAAATCGCACCGTGATTGTTCCTAGTATCACGGCTGTATGTACGGAATTCGGACGTCAAGACTTCGACTAAGAGCATTCACAGGCTGCATTAGGCGCAACGTCCTTAATCGCCGGCGGCTTACTTCGGAAAGATACTGAGCCCCGCCTTATTCCAGTCATCCAAAAACCGGGTCAAACCCGCATCGGTCAAGGGATGTTTGAATAGCATCTCCATGATCTTGAACGGCATGGTGGAGATGTGGGCTCCCGCTTCGACCGCTTGCACTACGTGAAGGGGATGGCGTATCGATGCCACAAGGATCTCGCTGTCAAAGCCATAGTTGTGGATCATCGCGACGCTGTCGGCGACTGCGACCATGCCGTCTCCCGAGATGTCGTCCACCCTACCCACGAAATTGCTTATGAACGTGGCCCCTGCCTTCGCTGCCATAAGGGCTTGGGAAACGCTGAAGACGAGTGTGCAGTTCGTTCGGATTCCTTTATCGCTCAACGTCTTGATGAGGCTAACACCTGGTGTGATCATGGGCACTTTGATGACAATCTGCGGGTGCCAGCTGTGAATCTCCATGGCTTCCTTGACCATCGTTGAGTAGTCAGTGGCGACGACCTCGGCGCTGATTGCACCCTCTGGCAAAATCTCGCACATTTTCAGCACGGTTTCCTTAAACCCCTTGCCCGATTTTGCGATCAAGGTGGGGTTCGTCGTCACACCGTCCAAAATTCCCCACTCGGCAGCCTTTTCCACTTCAGTTACGTCGCCGGTGTCCACAAACAGCTTCATTGATTCCATTCTACTGGGTGATGGATCGGGAACGTCGGAGCCTGAGTCGAAGCGTCACACTAGGTGTGTGGTTTTCGACACCATTGTTGCTTGCATCACAGGGAGCTCGCCCGCTCCGGTTGCCGCGGTCCGGCTGTCGGGCCCAGAATCCTGGGTGATTGCAGGGAAAGTCTTTCCTGCGTGGCCAGAACGCGTCACTCACGGCAATGCTCTTTATGGTCGGTTCGTCCACGGTGACGACGGATATGCAATCGGTTTTCACGAGGGCAGGAGCTACTCGGGAGATCAAACCGCGGAGTTCTTCATCCATGGGTCTCCCGCTTCGGTGCGCTTACTGATTGAACGGTGTATTGCCTACGGCTGCAGAATGGCGGAGCCGGGAGAGTTCACTTTGAGAGCGGTGCAAAACGGCCGCATTGACTTGACGCAAGCAGAAGCGGTTCGGAATACGGTAGAAGCGCAAACCGCTCTGCAGCTCAAGGCGGCCAACGACCTCCGCGGCGGTGCCCTCTTGCAAGAGATCTCCTCGCTGCGGGAGGCTCTCGTCGGAACGGTCGCTTAGGTTGAGGGCAGCGTCGACTTAGGCGAAGAAATTGGCGATCTGGATGTTGTAGGGACATCCCGGGCGCTGGGCGAGGTGGCAGCGAGGTTCGGGCGACTTCTCGAAACGGCCGAAACGGGCCGGATTCTGAGAGAAGGCTACCGAGTGGCGATCGTTGGTCCCCCGAACGCCGGAAAGTCCTCGCTCCTCAATGCCTTGCTTGGCTCTGACCGCGCCATTGTGACCGCGGTCGCAGGGACCACGCGCGACGCCATCGAAGAGGTGGTTGATTTCAACGGGCTGAAAGTGATTCTAACTGACACCGCGGGCCTGCGCTCGACCGAAGATGAGGTTGAACGCTTGGGGGTTGAACGGTCTCATAGGGCGGCACGAGCGGCGGACAAAGTGTGGTACGTGGTGGACTCAACGATCGGACTGACGTCGACGGATTGTATGGCGCTGGACGCTTATCCAGCTCCGGTGACCGTGGTCGCGAACAAGATAGACCTGGGCGCCGATTCAGGAGTGGCGGGAGCGGGTGGTCCTTCCCACAATTCGCCTTCGGCCCATTGCGCTCCCCGCGCAGTAGCTTGGGAAGTTGACGGTGGCGCCGGACCCGGGCAGCGAAAAGGGGCGTCAGATCACCCGACCATTGGAGTCTCGGCCCTGACCCGCGAGGGGCTGGCCGAATTGATCGAATCGACGGTTCGAGAAGCGCTTTCCGCGCCACCGAATACCCCAGTCATTCTTGCCCGACACGAGCCGCTTCTTCGACCAGTCAAGGAGGCCATTGATCATTGCCTGGCCACACTCGCTCACGACTTGCCCCACGATTTGCTCTCAGTCGATTTGAGGGCCGCCATTTCGGGTCTTGGGCAGATCACGGGTGAGACCGCAAGCGAGGACATGATTGAGCGCATTTTTCACGACTTCTGCATCGGAAAGTGAATGGCAATGGAACCAAGCGGTCCACGAAATTGTATAATTAACTGGCTCAACTTACTTGAGCGCATAAGACTCATATGAGATTTGACAAACTTACGATCAAAGCGCAAGAGGCATTTCAGGCTGCACAAAGCATCGCCGAGAAGGCACAACACAGCAACGTGGACGTGGAACATGTGCTCCTCGCCATGTTGCAGCAGGACGATGGCGTCACTCGGCCACTGCTCGAGCGCTTAAGCGCGGATGTCGATACGATCATGGGGGATGTGGATGCCGAAATTGAAAGGGCTCCAAAAGTGCAAGGCGCGGCCACTTACGGCGGATCCATCACGGCCAGGCTGACGGGGGTGTTTAACGATTCCTTCAAGGAAGCGGACAAGTTGAAGGATGAATACGTGTCGACCGAACACTTTTTGATCGCCATAGCGGGAGAGAATGGTTTTTCGGGAAAAGAGCTTCGATCGAACGGGATAACCAAAGGTGAACGCCTTACGGCGATTGCCGACATGAGCGGAGGTCGAAGGGTCACCGATCCGAACGCCAAGAGGAAATATCAGGCGCTCCAGAAGTACGGAATCGACCTCACGGAGCAAGGTCGGATCGGCAAGCTCGATCCCGTGATTGGGCGGGACGAGGAGATCCGCCGCGTCATTCAAGTCCTCAGTCGTCGCACGAAAAACAACCCTGTTCTCATTGGCGAACCAGGGGTCGGCAAGACTGCGGTCGTCGAGGGGCTGGCCCAGCGCATCGTTAGCGGCGACGTTCCCGATGGGTTGCGGAATAAGTCAGTCATGTCTCTCGACCTCGGTTCGCTTGTGGCGGGTGCAAAGTTTCGTGGCGAGTTCGAGGAGCGCCTCAAGAGCGTTCTCGATGAGATCAAGAAAAGTGATGGGCAGATCATCCTATTCATCGATGAGATGCACACTTTGGTGGGAGCGGGCAGGGCTGAGGGATCCATGGATGCCTCCAACATGCTCAAGCCCATGCTTGCCAGAGGTGAACTGCGATGTGTCGGCGCAACGACACTGAATGAATACCGCCAATATGTGGAGAAGGACAAGGCGTTAGAACGTCGCTTCCAAACCGTCATGGTGGGTGAGCCAACTGTGGAGGAGACCATTTCCGTCCTGCGTGGCCTCAAGGAGCGGTACGAGATTCACCATGGGGTGCGTATCACGGATTCCGCCCTCGTTGCCTCCGCATCCCTTTCGAACCGATACATTACGGATCGCTTTTTGCCTGACAAGGCGATCGATCTCATGGACGAGGCGGCGTCACGCCTTAAGATCGAGATCGATTCCGTTCCGGCGGAGATCGACTCCGTCGAGCGCCAGATCATCCAACTGGAGATCGACCGCGAAGCGTTAAAGAAGGAAGGCGACCAAGCAAGCAAGGAGCGACTCAGTGCCACCGAGCGCAAGCTTGCGGAGCTTGCGGAAAAGGCGAGCGCGCTGCGCGCCGTTTGGCAAAAGGAAAAATCCGAGATCGAGGGCACCCGAGCGATCAAGGAGCAACTCGACGCCCTAAAGAATCAATTGGCGGCGGCGGAAAGGGATGCCGACTGGGCGAAGGCGGCGGAGATTCAACACGGCCAAATTCCAAAGCTTCAGAAGCAACTTGAAGCAGAAACTGCGGAATTGGAGCGCATCCAGTCGACGGGCAAGATGCTGAAGGAGGAAGTCGACGCAGAGGACATCGCCGAAGTCGTCAGCAAATGGACACACATCCCTGTCAGCCGATTGATGCAAGGGGAGATGCAAAAGCTGCTGCTGATGGAGGACAAGCTTGAGGAGCGAGTGATAGGTCAGGACGAGGCCATTCGGCTCCTTTCTGACGCCGTCCGGCGGTCTCGCAGCGGCCTTTCTGACCCCAATCGACCCATTGGCTCCTTCATGTTTCTGGGCCCAACTGGTGTTGGCAAGACGGAGACCGCAAAGGCGCTAGCTGAGTTCATGTTCAACGATGAGAAGAGCATTGTCCGGCTGGACATGAGCGAGTACGGGGAGAAACACTCTGTGGCGCGGCTCATCGGCGCACCTCCAGGCTACGTTGGATACGAAGAGGGTGGACAGTTGACTGAGGCGATCCGTCGACGTCCTTATTCGGTGATTCTTCTGGACGAAATCGAGAAGGCGCATCCTGAGGTGTTCAACGTGCTGTTGCAGGTGCTGGATGACGGCCGCTTAACGGATGGGCATGGGCGAACGGTCGACTTCCGCAACACGGTGGTCATTTTGACGAGCAACCTGGGTTCACATCATTACGGCGATCCGCTGTCGGGCGAATATGACTTTGACACGGTGAAGCAGTACGTGATGAACGACGTGCGTGAACACTTCCGTCCGGAGTTCTTGAACAGGCTGGACGACATCATTGTGTTCCACTCGTTGGGCGTATCGGAGATCAAGCGAATCGTGACGATACAGCTCAAGAAGCTGTCCGATAGATTAGCTGAGCGGCGCATTCAGTTGGAGCTGAGCGACGAAGCGGCCCTTCATATTGCGACCGCCGGCTATGACCCGGTTTACGGCGCCCGTCCATTGAAACGGGCGATACAGACGGAGGTTATGAACCCGCTCGCACAGGCGATCCTAAGGGGCGAGATTCAGGACGGTCAGAAAGTGTCCGTCGATTACGCGGATGGGGAGTTCCGGTTCCATCCCGAGGGCGTGGCCGTCTGGCCGGAGACGTAGGTTCGCCCGAATCCGAGACTTGGAGTTCCCCTTGCGGGGGGCGAAATCAAGAAGCTTTGCAGGTCGAACGTGACCATTTGGCACTTCTTCGAGAGCTTGAAAGACCTGCTTTCCGGCATCTTTGACGTGTTCGAGCTCCCGGTCTGCTCCCGTTGATGGTCCGCCGATGCGGAGGACTGCGTCTGCATCGTTCCGCCAGTGCTAGAGACAGGGGCATCATCACCTCGTCATAGCTCTCGATGCCGCCAGCTTCTATCACCGGCAGCGCCATGTTCAACCCTATCACAGGCGTATGACCTTTGCGTAGCAACGAGAGGGCAGCGCAGGCTAGCCATTCCGAGGCGGGTCTACACGCAGAGCCATGTCGACTACTTGGTTGAGGCTATCTTGGAAGTGAACGCCTATCGAGATCAAATTGGAGGGATGGAGATTGTGGAAGAGCCGTCGTTTTCTGCGACACTTTACGGCGAAATTCAGGCCGCTGACCCTGTCCAAAATTGTCTGATGACGGCATTTCTTCGATCAGATCCGGCTTGAGGGCGATGTCGTTGTTGCCACCATCGCATGAAATCGACGCCGCCGAACCTGCGACGTTGAGATGAGATCACCAGCTCTCGATGGCGTCGCGGGAGCAAGACGAGAGCCCCAGAAAGTCCAATGGCGGCTCAACATAGCAAGCGATTCTCACGCCGGTGACGGGATGATCGATGGCAAGGTAAGCAGCATGCAGTTGGAGCGGGTACATGTACATCTCTTTCAGACCGTATACTTGGTCGCCCAGGACTGGGTGGCGGATGGCGCTAAGGTGCACTCGGATTTGATGGGTCCGACCCGTTTCCAGCTTGACCGCGAGAAGACTGCCGGAATCCAACCGACCCAGCATTTTTACGTGGGTGACGGCCCGTCGCCCGTTCGGGTCAATGGCCATCTTCTGTCTATTTCGCTTATCCCGTTTGATCGGCGCATCGATTTTGAACTTCTCTTGGTCAGGAAGACCGCTTATGACTGCGAAGTATCGTCGTTCGGCAGTCTTAGACTCGATCTGACGCGCCAGCGCGACATGCGCGGCATCCGCCTTGGCCACCACCAACAAACCCGTGGTCTCCTTATCAAGTCGATGCACGATTCCTGGCCGGAAGTCGCCAGCGATGCCGCTAAGGGGGTGGGGGCGGGCAAGAAGGGCATTGACGAGCGAAGGCTCCTTTAGGGTCGCGGCTGGGTGGGTCGCTAGGCCACGTGGTTTGTTTACGACCAGGATCCAATCGTCTTCGTATAGGATGTCCAAGGGAATGGCGGCTGGGGTCAAATCGTGGGGAGTGCCCTCACCTGGTTCGTCAAGCGTGATCGTCATGCCTGGCTCAAGCGCAAACGACGATTTTCTGGGGAGTCCGTCAACCAGCACCAAATCATCCTTAATGAGTCCCACCAATTTGGATCGACTGTGTTCGGGCAGAGCATGCGCCAGATACTTGTCCAGCCGCTCAATACGATCCACTTTCAATTGCACAATATCATTGTGAAGGCTTAACTCGGCGTAGAATAGCTTTATGCGCACAACCTGGCCCTTGGCTCTGGTTTTGGTCGCATCCTTGGGGTGCAAGCACGCGAACCCGCCTACTTCCGACGGCGCGATCACAGCCAGCATGCCGCTGCCCGCGGGTCCGCCCGCAGCGGTCGACGACTCGCTGGTCAAGGAACTCTCCTCCCGCACAGGGATTCCCATTTACCCCGGTGCGCTTGTCGACAAGACAAGAAGTCAAGCTTTTCAGCATTTGGGAGACGTTGATCGATACACGGTACCGCTCACAAGTTCGGACACGCTCAAGCAAGTAACGGACTATTACCGCAAGGTCCTTGGCGGCACCTTCAACAGCTCCGACTCCAGCGCGAAACTCGTTTCAAGCACACCGGATGGCGGCACTATTTTGATCGCCATGGAAAAGGGACTGCAGAAGGGCACGACGATCTTGATTACTGCATCACTCGTAAATCCAAAGCCCGTGGCGAACAAGACGCCTCAGGAGCCGTCGCAACCCCCAGCTCAAAATGCGCCTGAAGCAACTGCCACGCCGGCGCCGGCCCAACCAGCCCCAGTCCAACCCACCTTTACGGTGACCAATCCTGCCGTGGAGCAGCCGAGCCAGCCTGAGCCCACTCAAACTTCCGATTCCAGTGGTGGGCAAAGCAACTAACCGCCGGGCTTTGCGACGACCACCGGAAAGGCGAACATTTTGTCATCTACGTCCACGTTGGCCCTGGCTGGCCGAAATTTCATGACCCAAGTGTCGCCGGCGGCGTTTGCGTAGGCAACTCGCTCAGCGACCTTTGTTCCCGCAATGTTTTTATAGTTTGAGTAATCGTAGAATTCGGCGAATCGGCCCAATGGAGTATCGGTTATGGTTGCGACGCGCGCCAGAAGCCCGGAAGTTTCGTCGAAATAAAACTCTTCAGTATTCTGATTGGCTGCGACTGATGCGCGAAGGATGACGGCGCCCTTGCCGTTGACTTTGTCTCGCCCGGCCACTTCAAGTGTCCCGAACGAATCGAACGCATGCTGGCCCCGAAATGAACGCCACATGCGTTGGATTCGCAATGCGGAATCTCCCCAGTTCTTGTTGGCGCGTTTGCCGTTGAGGGTCCAGTTGTCGACCCCGTCGTAGCCGAACTGCCTTCCTTCGTAGCTCGCGAAGTACTTGTTTGAACCTTTCTGGGTCAATTCAACAGGGGTAGCCTTCTCATCGCCGCTTTGCAATGTCCCTTTCAGGACAAGGGAGGAGAGATCTTTGCCCGACGCCTCGAAGTACTTTTTGAGCACTGCTTCTGCGGTGACGCCCTCAACCTTCTCGTGCCTGCGATTGAGGCCGGTTGGCAGGGCCATACGGGTGGGACTCGTCTTGCCGTTGTGGCAGCTGATACAAGTTACGACCGTCCTTCCTTTGAAGAACTCCTCATTCAACTTTCTTTCCATTTCTATCATTCGCCTGGCCGTATGCTTTTCTTCCTTGTCATCCGAAGGGAAATTCCCGTTGACATGACAGTAGCTGCATTCAACCTTGAGCGAAGCGCAAATGAAGTTCATGGATGGCAGGACATCGCGAGCTGGTGACCCCTTCAGCACGACGATGTTCTTGAACACCTGTTCGGCGGGTTTATCTCCTTGAGGCACGACGGCGGCACCGGCGGCCACGCATACGGAAAGGGCGAGAACAAGCGTGTTGAACTTTGTCATGAGCATCACTTGGGAGACGGTTGCGAATCCGATCCTACCTCTGCTCGCGATCTGACTGCCGGTAGCTTGGCAACGCGCACCCGTCGCAGGGCTAAACTGAAGGTCATGCCCGAGCGATATGAACCTGCCGAATTTGAAGCCAAGTGGCGTCAAAGATGGAGGGATGCCGAACTGTTTGCGACGACGGAAGAGCCCAAAAGGCCGAAATTCTATGGCTTGGACTTCTTCCCGTACCCCAGCGGCGCGGGCCTCAGCGTCGGGCACTGCCGGAATTACATACCCACGGACGTTATCTGCCGTATGAAGCGGATGCAGGGTTTCAACGTCTTGCACCCGATGGGCTTTGATGCGTTTGGGCTCCCGGCAGAAAACGAGGCGATCAAGAACAGGACCCATCCCGCTCCTATGATCGACAAATACGCGGCCACCTACCGGCGGCAGATGGAGTTGGTCGGAATCTCTTATGATTGGTCGCGCAGCTTCAAATCCAGCGACCCTCATTACTACAAGTGGACGCAATGGATTTTCGAGCTTCTTTACAAGCGCGGACTGGCCTATCAGAGGCTAGCGGCGGTGAATTGGGACCCGGTGGACAAGACCGTGCTTGCGGACGAAGAGGTGATTGCCGGTAGAGCCGAACGCTCGGGCGCCCTCGTGGAAAAGCGGTTCATCCCTCAGTGGTTCTTCAAAATCACGGATTACGCACAGCGATTGATTGACGATTTGGACACGGTGGACTGGCCGGAGGGCATCAAGCAACAGCAACGAAACTGGATTGGCCGCTCAGAAGGTGCCCAGTTCACGATGAGGATCGTCTTTGATGCCAAAGCGGCGTCGGGATTCCCAGTGGATCCGGAGACAGGGTTCGAAGTCGTAAGCAAAGAACCCAAGTTGATCTTCGACGTATTTACGACGCGACTCGACACGATCTTTGGAGTGACTTTTTGCGTGCTTGCCCCCGAGCATCCGCTTGTTGAGGCAATTCAGAAGTTGGCCGGCGAGCCGCATGCTTCAGCCATGCAGGCTTATCTCGAGCATGCCAAAACACTGAGCGAACAGGATCGGTTGGCCACCACTCGCGTAAAGACGGGCGTGTTTACGGGCGCCTACGCCATCAATCCAGCCAATTTCGAGCGCGTGCCCATTTATTTGGCTGACTACGTCTTGGCCAGCTACGGCACCGGCGCAATTATGGCCGTGCCGGGCCACGATGAACGAGATTTCGAGTTTGCGGAGAAATTCGGAATCTCCATCCGACAGGTGATCCAGCCCGTCGAGGGACCAGCGCCCACGCTTCCTTTCGCGGTCAAGGAAGGCACTCTGGTGAACTCAGGCGATTACAATGGGTTTACGGTCAAGAACGCCCAAGAGACCCTAGGCAAATGGCTGGAGAGCAAGGGGATCGGAGAGAGAAGGGTCCAGTACAAGCTTCGTGACTGGCTGATCAGTAGGCAGCGATATTGGGGTTGCCCTATCCCAATCATTCACGAGGCGGACGGAGGTATTAAGCCTGTCGCCGAAGACTTGTTGCCTGTTTACTTGCCCGACGTCGAAAATTACGAACCGAGCGGCGACGGCACTAGTCCGCTGGCTGGGATTCCCGAATTCGTGAACGTGACCGACTCGCAGGGACGGCTTGCCAAGCGAGAAACAGACACCATGGGCGGGTTCGCTTGTTCCTCGTGGTACTTCTTACGCTTTTGCGATCCGTTTAACGAGGACAAGCCCTGGGATGCGGAGAAAGCCGCCTATTGGATGCCTGTGGACTGCTACGTGGGTGGGGCTGAGCACGCAGTGATGCACCTGCTTTATGCCCGGTTTTGGACGAAGGTTCTGTTTGACGCTGGTCTCATCACCGTCAAAGAGCCATTTCGACGGCTGCAGAACCAGGGGCAGGTCCTTGGTCACACGCCCTATCGCAAGCCGCGCGACGGCGAGAAGCTGGAAGTGGGCGAGGAGGGAGTCCTTGTCTCTTTTGAGGAAGCCAAGAGGCTGCCAAAGGACCAGGTTTTCTACAAGTGGGTAAGGATGAGCAAATCGAAAGGCAACGTGGTGACCCCTGACGAAGCCGTGGGGACCTATGGCGCTGACGCGTTGCGGGTCTATGAACTGTTTGTGGCTCCCTTCGACCGCGATGTTGAGTGGTCGAACGAGGGAATGCAAGGGGCGACGCGATTCTTGACTCGGGCGTTCAAGCTTGCCAGCGACCTTTCCAAGACCTACGATCCGGATTGGAGCGGACTCATTGAATTTGAGGAACTGGAAGAGAACGCGAAGAAGCTCCGCCGAGCAACTCATCAGACGATCAAGAAAGTGACTGAGGACATCGAACGGTTCGCTTTCAACACTTACATCTCGTCGATGATGATCTTCTGCAATGAGGCTCAGGACCTATTGAAAGGTGATATGTCCAGGGGCTTGGGGCTCGCAGGGAGCGAGGCTCTGGAGGCTCTGGTTCTGCTTCTGAGCCCCGCCTCACCTCACTCAGCTGACGAACTGTGGGAATCGATCGGCAAGGAGGGTTTCACGTTCACCGCCGCTTGGCCAATGTTCGACGCCACCTTGGCAGTTGAAGACACGATTACCATCGCGATCCAGGTGAACGGCAAGCTACGCGACACTCTGCAAATGGCGGCTGGGTCCTCGAATGCGGAGTTGGAGCAGGCGGCTCTCGGCTCGGAAAAAGTGCAGGTTCACTTGGACGGAAAGACGGTAAGGAAAGTGATTGTCATCGCGGGCAAACTCGTGAACGTCGTCGCTGGCTGATCGTTACTTTTCAAGCGTGTCCTCGCGAGTCGAAGGAGTCGATGGACACCCTGCAGGCAGCTCACAGTTGGAGCAGACCGTCTTCCTCAAGACTCTCGAAGCTTTTAGTGTTAGATTCGCCAAATCCTTGTGAACAACGCCATTGCCATTCGGCACTCAAGTTGCATGGTATTAAAACCATCTCAACAGTCAAATTCGTCAACGAGAAGCAAATCCGGCATCTTGGCCGCGATTGCAGGGATAGCGGTTCTCGCTGTTTTGGGAGCCGTCCATGGATGCAATCCGGCGCCCGAGGAAAAAGTTGAAATCAAGAGCAACGAACGCCTCTCTACGTCGCATCCCGTAAAGAAGCCCCGATCGGTCGAAGTCTCCAAGGGAGAAACCAAGGACTGATTTCCAATCTCCGATGCCTCCGCCGACCCTCCAGCGGAGGCAGAATTTGCTTAACAGACCATGGAGCAGAACTCACACCTCAAGAATCTGAGGATTGCCAAGCCCTGTCAAGCCGACTGGTACGACATGAAGGGCACACCCGGTGTGCGGCATTGCGCCTCCTGCAAACTGAACGTTTACAACTTGTCTTGGATGACCTCGGAGGAACCGGAAGAACTCCTCAGAGATGCGAAAGAACGGGTGTGCGTCCGTTTTTACCGCCGAGCGGACGGAACAATCCTTATCCGAGATTGCCCCGTCGGGCTAGCCGTCTCCGAATTGCCTTGGTTGAGGCACATCAGCGTTCTGGCGGCCGCAATCCTGGCCGCAATCGGGCTCTCTTCGGCCTCCTTCGTGCGTTCGGATGCCCCTGGGCCACAACAACTTATCCCACCTGTCGGGATTTTGCAAGGTTCCCACCCCCGCAACTTGCAAGTGACGCAGGGGGTTGTCGCACAGCCAATTATTGGGAAGATCGGTTATCCGCCGGCCGTGGGCACCCCGGCTGGCACGCCGAAAACGTCCGAATCGGATTAGATCCTCCTACACCCTTGTCCCCGAGACAGTCGAGCCTGACGTCTAAGTTTCAAGATGCACGACGATCTTGCCCCAACGGAGCCTACAGCATGGTGCCCCGACACCCGCCGGAAGGTATTCTTTGAACTGGGCAAGCTGCCCAAGACCCCTCCCAGAGTCGTCATAAAACCATGAGTAACAAGCGCGTTTATCTGTTTCGTGAAGGCAACGCTTCGATGAAAGATCTTCTTGGCGGCAAGGGTGCAAACCTTGCCGAAATGTCCAACATCGGCCTGCCCGTGCCGCCGGGGTTCACGATCACGACAGAGGTTTGCACCGAGTACTACCAAAGCGGAAAACGCCTGCCAGCCGGGTTGATGACAGACGTTAAGAAAGCGATTGCCGATGTTGAGAAAGATCTCGGCAAGTGCTTCGGCGATCCGAACAATCCTCTCCTCGTATCCGTTCGCTCCGGAGCAAAGTTCTCCATGCCCGGCATGATGGACACGATATTGAACCTCGGACTCAATGATGAAACAGGCGCTGGGCTCGTCAAAATCAGTGGGAATGAGCGTTTCGTTTGGGACGCGAGCCGACGTTTCATCATGATGTTCAGCGACGTTGTGCTCGACATTCCAAAGCACCGATTCGAAGACATTTTTGACGCGATGAAGGAGAAACGGGGCGTGACGCAGGATACCGATTTGACTGCTTCCGACCTCAAGGAGGTCTGCGTCGATTTCCAAGCTCTGGTGCTCAAAGAGACGGGCGAGGCCTTTCCTTCGGATCCGTGGAAACAGCTGGAGTTAGCGATTGAGGCCGTGTTTCGATCCTGGAACAACGACCGCGCGATCGTGTACCGCCGCCAAGAGAAAATTCCAGACGAAATCGGCACTGCGGTGAGCGTGCAGGCTATGGTCTTTGGGAACTTGGGTGACGATTGCGGCACCGGAGTTGCCTTCACCCGCGATCCAGCGACGGGCGAGGATGAACTCTACGGCGACTATCTGATGAACGCGCAAGGTGAGGACGTGGTTGCGGGCACCCGAACTCCGCTTCCCATCTCGGCATTGAGGACCCAGAACAAGAAGATTTACGACGAGTTTGAGGCCATCGGAAGACGGCTCGAAGGCCACTACAAGGACATCATGGACCTTGAGTTCACGATTGAACGAAACCGCCTGTTCATGTTGCAATGCCGCGTTGGTAAGCGGACAGGTCCGGCAGCGGTCCGCATCGCAGTCGAACTGGTCGCTCAAAAGCTCATTACCAAGGAAGAGGCAGTAAGCCGTATTTCGGCAAACCATCTTGATCAGTTGCTGCACCCACGAATCGACGAGACGTACGTGGTGGACCGGAACATTAAGCCGATCGCAACGGGGCTGGCGGCATCTCCAGGAGCAGCCGTCGGCAAGGCAGTATTTGACGCAGATACCGCCGAAAGGCTTGGAGGTGCGGGCGAAAAAGTCATTTTGGTTCGCGACGAGACCAACCCAGACGACGTCCACGGCATGCTTGCCGCTCAAGGGATCTTAACGGCGCGCGGGGGAAAGACCTCTCACGCGGCGGTCGTTGCGAGAGGTTTTGGTATCCCGTGTGTTGCTGGATGTGAAGCGCTGACAGTCGACGTCAAGTCGCGCGAGATGCGCGCTGGCGACCTGTTAATCAAAGAAGGCGACATGATCTCCATCGATGGAAGTGTTGGTTCCGTGTATTCGGTGGCACTTCCGCTGATCGCACCCAATGTAAGTGGTTATTTTGGTACCTTAATGGAGTGGTGCGATGGATTCCGTACACTGAAAGTCCGGACCAACGCCGACAACCCTCGTGACGCAGCTCAGGCCATCGAATTTGGAGCAGAGGGCATTGGTCTTTGCCGAACCGAGCATATGTTCTTTGAAGCAGACAGGTTGCCGATCGTGCAGGATATGATTCTCGCAAAAACCGATGCTCATCGGCAAGCGGCCCTGGACAAGTTATTGGTGAGTCAACAGTCGGATTTCGAGGGAATCTTTCAGGTGATGGACGGCAAGCCCGTCACGGTGCGGCTCATCGATCCACCCCTTCACGAGTTCTTGCCGTCCTACGAAGACCTTGTCCGCGTTACGACTGAATTGCGCTTGGCGGTGACCGCCATGGGAGGGTCTGCGATGAAAGGGGTCCTTGAGGAAAAAGAGGCCATGTTGCAGGCGGTTGAAGGCATGAAGGAGGCTAACCCGATGCTCGGCCTGCGCGGAGTCCGTCTTTCCATCATCTTCCCAGGCATAGTCGTCATGCAGACGCGGGCGATTCTTCAAGCGGCAGCCAAGCTGACAAAAAGGGGTGTCAAGGTCATTCCAGAGATCATGATCCCGCTGGTGAGCACCGTAAATGAGCTCAAAGTGGTCCAGGGTCAGCTCGAAAAGGTCGCGAAGCAGGTGATGGATGAGCAGGGTGTCGAGTTGCCTTACCTGTTCGGCACAATGATCGAGATACCGCGTGCCGCCCTCACGTCAGGCGAAATCGCCGAATACGCTCAATTCTTTTCCTTCGGGACAAACGACCTCACGCAAACGACTTTCGGTTTCAGCCGGGACGACGCTGAAG
>CAZUCK010000059.1:0-14646 GCA_964619505.1 uncultured Fimbriimonas sp.
CAACTTCTGACGAATGAAACCCCGTGCAGGAATCCAAATCTTAGGACAAAGAGACGCTGAAGGCGCTAAAGGGGGAAATCGGCCGCCCAAGTAAACTCACCGCAATGAAACCGCCGCGGAAGGTTCCGCTAATCCAAGCACCCACGCCGCTGCACCGCCTTAACAGGATGTCGGCGGAGTTGGGAATCGACCTCTGGATAAAGCGGGATGACCTCACTGGTTTCGGAGGCGGCGGCAACAAGGGACGAAAGCTTGAGTACTTGATGGCCGCTGCCATTGACCGTGGGGCCGAGGTCATCGTGACTTGCGGTGCTACCCAATCCAACTTCATTAGGCAATTGGGGGCGGCGTGCGCAGTATGCGGCATCCGATGCTCAGCGGCAACGATGCAGCTTCCTTATGAGGACGCCAGGCCCACGCACCCCGCGCTCAAAACGACGGGAGGCAACGTGTTGCTGGATGGCCTCCTCGACGTGGACATGCGAATCTACCCAGATTCGACCTGGGAGGCGCTCTACGCCAACGCAGAGGACTTGGCTCAGGAATACGAACGCGATGGCAATAAGGTCATGCGAGTCGCAGTGGGCGGCTCGTCTGCTTTCGGGGCCTTTGCCTTCTACGAGGCAGGGGAAGAAGTGCGCAAGCAGTGCGAGGAAAACTTCGACTGGATCGTCTTCGCGAGCAGCAGTGGTTCGACGCACACGGGTCTCGCCTATGCGTATCGAGGGAGCTCGACACGCATCTTGGGCATCGCCAGTGACCCCGAGCCAAACATTCTCGAAGACTTCGCAAAGGTAGGGGTTGAACTCGCTGAGATCCTCGGTGTCTCTCCCATGTCCGCGCAGGACTATGAGATGGACTTCGGTCACGTGGGACCAGGTTACGGGATTCCCAGCGACGAAGGCTTGAGTGCCATAGAATGGATGGCCCGAACGGAAGGCATCTTCTTAGACCCGATCTACTCCGGGAAGGCGTTCGCCGCTTTGTTGGATCGAGTGTCTAAACACACCCTCCAAGGAAGGGTTCTTTTCTGGCACACAGGGGGGTTCCCTTCCCTGTTCACATTGCCCGAATAGGTTCAACGGGTTCGAGCGTAGCCATAGAGTTCGCGTTCAAATCTTGCCGCAAAGTGCGGCGAAACCGCAAACCTGACGACACCAAAACCGATGAAAGCGATGGCAACGACGGCAGAGAGCCGGTTGAAGGTATCGCTGTGAGTGCGGAGTCTGCGCCCCGTCAAATACCCGAAGCCGCCAAGGAGCGCCAGCCCGGTGAACAGAACGTACATTAAGGGTCCCAGCGGATGGGCATGTAAAGCGAAGGCGAGGTCGCCATGGATGAGAGCGGACCAACTGGTCGTCAATCCACAACCAGGGCAGGGGCGATCGAAGAGGAGCACGCTTGGACACGGTGGGAGGCCCAGTTGCTCATGAGTTCCATGCCCCGCCGAGCTTGGGTGAAGCACAACTCCGACCAAGGTGACTCCCGACCAAAGGCTGAAGACTGCGGCTTGTCCGAGAAGTTGCCTTCTCGGCACGGCTCCGTCAAACATCGCGAGTCTCGTTCTTGCATCAGACAACGCCATGCATCACCTCTGCAGGAATGACGCATTCGGGCTGCAATACGTTGCCGTGGACCCGGGCCACGCTGAAAACTTGGCCGTCTGAGTCGAGCAACGCCACCAATGGCGCCTCCGGCGGCTCGGCCAGCCCAATCGCCCGACCATCGCGAACATGTTCCGCATGGATTTGATCCACCTGAATCATCGGCATCGGCAAGAGCGCCTTGCTCAACGGCATGAGATGGTCGGAATCGATGGATTCAATGGGCAAAGCTTGGTCGACCCGGAATCTCCCGACCCGGACCCGCTGCAGGCCACCCAAGTGCGCGCCGCACCCGACTGCCTGTCCAAGATCGTGAGCCAGCGACCGGATGTAGGTGCCTCCCGAGCATACGACCTTGACCTCGAATTCAGGCGCCTCGCCGCCCACAATTTCAAAGGTGCCAATGTGTACGGTCCTGGGCTCACGATGGAGCTCTTGCCCTTGGCGCGCATATTTGTACAGCGGCTTACCGTCAACCTTGACCGCGCTGTACATGGGTGGCAGTTGTTGGATGAGACCCCGGAATGCAGGCAAATGAGCTTCCACCACATCCCTCAATTTCTCAGGGGGTTCCTTGGATGCCAACACTTCACCTTCCGCATCATAGGTGCTCGTTTCCGAGCCGAACCGGATGCGTCCCAAGTACTCTTTGGGTTCAAGGGGCAAGTATTGCAGAAAGCGCGTCGCAGGGCCGACCGCCACCACCAACAAACCCGTTGCTTGTGGATCCAATGTTCCCGCGTGGCCAACCCTTTTCGTGTGAAACTTATGACGGACTTCGTTGACGACGTCGTGGGAGCTGCATCCGAATCGCTTATGGACTAGCAGGATTCCAAGCATTCTTTTGCCTTTTCAACCACTTGCCCAACGACGTCCTTAAGCGGCTGGTCGAACGTGCATCCGGCGGCGTTCTTGTGCCCGCCGCCGCCGAAAATTCGCGCCACAGCGGCGACATCGTAGCCTCGCCGGGATCGCAGGCTCAGGCGGACTTTTCCGGGTCGTGTTTCTCGGAAGAGCGCGGCAATTTGCACGCTCTCAACGGACAACATTTCGTTCGCAAAACCCTCGGTATCCTCGTCAGTCGATCCTGTCACTTCGAAGTCTTCTTGCGTAATTGCAGCCCAAGCAATGCGATTGTCACACGCCAATTCCATTTCGTTGAGCACAATTCCCAAAAGCCGCGCACCCGAAAGCGGCGTCGTTTGAAAGATTTCTTCGCTGACCAGATTGATGTCGGCGCCGTTCTCCAAGAGGACTGCCGATAGGCTCAACGCTTCGGCGGTCGTGTTTCGAAACCGAAAGCTTCCCGTGTCGGTCACGATTCCTGTGAGAAGGCACGTCGACATCTCGGGTGTGAACTTTGCCCCAATCTCGAGGAAAAGGCGAGTGAGGATCAGCGACGTTGCGGGGGCGGACGGATCCACGATCCGTACGTCTCCCGGCTTGTTGTGGGGCACATGGTGATCCACGAGGATCATCCGAGGACACTCCGTGAAATAGGGCTCTGTGGTCCCCAGCCGATCCAGGGAATCCAGATCGACCACGATCGCAAGGTCATGTTTTGGATTCTTAGGCACCTGCCGAACACGCTTAACTCCCGGAAGGAACGCAAGGTTCTTAGGCGGAGCATGGTGGCACAGCACTTCGTTCTCGACCCCGATTCCGTCGAGGTAGTGAGATACGGCAAGGGCGCTCCCCAGGGCGTCTCCGTCCGGGTTCAAATGGCTGCCAATGACCACCGAAGACGCACGTTTGATTTCCTCTAGGAAGTTGGGTGCAAGTTCGCGGACGATGCTCACGGAGCCACCGCTTTAGGTAAGAGTGAACTCAAATCGGTTCATTTTACCTTGCTTAGCTTCGGTGTCCATTTGGGTGGGCAAAGTGCCACGCCCACGCATGTCGGACAATGGTGTCCAAATCCGATATTTCCGGCTCCCATCCCCAATCCCTCCGGATCGCCTCGCTGCTCGCTATCAGCTGAGCCGGATCTCCTGGCCTCCTTGGACCTTCTTCAACGGCAAGTGGCAAATCAATGACACCTGACACCGCCTTCAACACTTCCCTCACGCTGAATCCTTGCCCGTTGCCAAGGTTGTATCGGCGAGAATCCCCACCTTTCCGAAGGTGACTGACGGCAAGCAAATGCGCTCTTGCCAGGTCGAGGATGTGGACGTAATCGCGAACACAAGTCCCATCACGCGTGTCATAGTCGGTGCCAAAAATCTTCATCGGTGGGCGCTTTCCGAGCGCGGCCAGAATTGCAACTGGAATCAGGTGCTCTTCAGGCTCATGATCCTCACCCAACATGCCTTGCGGGTCAGCTCCGGCCGCGTTGAAATACCGCAGGCAAACACTTTTCAGCGCATACGCCCGGTCGAAATCGGCAAGAATTTTCTCCACTGCCAGCTTGCTCTCGCCGTAAGGGTTGGTTGGCTTGGTGGGGTGCTGTTCGTCGATCGGGACATAGTCCGGCTCTCCGAAAATCGCAGCCGTTGAGCTGAAGACAAACTTACTGACCTCTGCCCGACGCATCTCCGACAGCAACGAAATCACCTTGGCCGTGTTGTTTTGCCAATACTTCCCCGGCTCACGGACGCTCTCGCCGACGGAAATAAAGGCGGCGAAGTGCATGACCAGGTCAATCGAATGTTCGGCAAAGATCATTTGGAGAACGCTTGAGTCGCCTAAATCACCTTCGACGCATGGACTGCCTTTGAGCGCCTCGCGGTGGCCTTGCGAGAAATCGTCGAGCACCAAGTGGGGCTCATCGGCCTCCCGTAAGAGCTTGAGCATGTGCGAACCAATGTAACCCGCTCCGCCGACAACCAGAATCATGAAGACAGTGTAGCTTCCCGAGACCTAGACACTTATCCAGGAGGGGTTAGGAGAGGGGTCCGTCCCGCGACGGCGAAATATCGCCAAGCGGCTTCTATCGTCGGCATGGTCCCTCCCTCGAGATGACGCTTGTCAATCTTTCCAGCCGCGAGAGCCGCTTCTTGGGCTTGTTTGAGTCGCAAAGCGCGCCTCCCAACGTCCTCCGGCTTGGTCAAGATGTCGACCTTGTAAGCGGCAGAAAGGACCAGGTAGCCGGCGGCATAGCTTTTGGAGGATTCGGTCGCCGCTTTTGCGAATTTGATTCCGTCGTCATTGTTGCCACGGACCAGCGCGACAACGGCCAATCCCGTCAACGCCTCAGGAGATTCGGGCCGTGACTCGAGTGCCGAACCGAACATGATGCCCGCAGAGTCGACTTGCATATCCCGCGAACTGGCCTCGAGCTGAGAATAGAAGCCGATTTGAAGGGCCAAGTTGGCTTCTTGGACGTAAGCGTCGGTGTTCGTTGGATCGGCCTTCAACGCTTCGATGAAACAGTCTCGCGCCTCGTCCATGCGGCCAAGTTGCTCAAGAAGCGAACTGAGAAACACCTTGACCTCATTGCGGTGGCTAAATTTCTGATTCATCTGGTCGACGAGCTGAGCCATGACATCGCGTTTGCCCCTCTTTAAGGCAAGAAACGTCCGCGCGGTAGTGACGCCCAGGTCGTCAGAGTCCTTGGCCAGAGCTTGTGCCATCGATGCCTCGGCGCCAGCGTCATCGCCAAAAGCCGAATTGAGAAGGGCCTCCAAAGCGCTGGAATAGGCGTTGTACTTCCCGGCTTTCTTGAGCCGATGGAGCGCAACGTCGGCTTCATCAAATCGGCCCTCGCGGAGCAAGCAATAAACAAGTCTGTTCACAACGTCGGCATTCGAAAAATCCTTCTCCGCCGCGGGGTTCAGCGCCGTAAAGGCGCGAGTGTAACGCCCCGCTCGAATCGCCATGTCCGCATAGAGCAGAACATTGTCTGCGGTCAGAGCCACCTTATCGAGGTCCTGGTCTTGTATCTTGCGCGCAATTTCAATCGAAGACTTGAAAGCCTTGCGAATGCTTTCCTGGGTGCTCACCTGATCGCTGCCTCTGCTGAAAGTGGCGAAAGCTCGATCGATGTCGATCGAGCTCAAAAGGAGCAGTGCCTCCCGGTCGTCCGGTGTTGCGGCAACCGCGTCTTCCGCGTACTTCTGGGCGCGGTCATAGCTCTTCTTCCCTTGATAGGCACGCGCCATCGAAACGCGAGCAGGGTTGAATCCCGGTTTGGCCTTTAGAGCCAGTCTGGACTCAAGAATCGCATCGTCCCATTTGCTGTCAGTCAGCAGGTCCCTCGCCCTTCGGTTGTGAAACTCCGGCCCCATTCCAATCTGGTTGTCAATGGTCACGTTGAGGTTGATCTTGCCCGTTTCCCCCTCCGTGCTGTAGGCTCTGAATTCGATGTTCAGCGCGCCCTCGTCTTCGCCGATGGTGTCCAAGTTGAAATTGTAGGGGATGCTCGAAACGGTGTCCCGCAAATCATGATTCACGTAGAACTCAACTTGGGTGACGATGCCCTTGGTTTCGCCGAGCCTCACGTGGAATTCATGAATTCCACTGACGATTTGGCCCGGCTTTGAGTCGACTGTGACATCGATCGACGGCCTTGCAAGCCCAAGCACTGCGAACGCGAAGAGTGATGCGGACATAAATTGAATCCCGTTATAGAGGGCTAGTGCCCACGCTACGAGTATGACGTCTGGGAACCCGCTGGACATTCGCAAAACGGCGACGGAAATTCGCTCGCCGCACTACCTGGCATAACCCCTTCGACGGGAAAGCGCTCTCACGTGCTCCAACATCAAAAATTCCCCAAAATTGTCGCGCGTCACCATGCCAAGAAGATGGCCCTCGTTCATGATCAAAATCGGGGCCCCGTCCCCTTGCGAGAAAACCTCAAGGGCATGCTCAAGTGGTTCTTCAGGGGTCGCACTCTTGTAGTCGCGAAGCATATGTCCCGAAACGTAGGCAGTTGGGCCCTCAAGGGCCAGGCCCTTGATCATGTTGTCCCGGGTCAGGACACCGAGAACTTGGTCGCCGATCGTGACGGGAAAGTCCTGCTGCGATCCTTGAAGCAGGAGACGAGATGCCCCCTCAAGGGTCTGACCGCTTTCCAGAGTGCTGAATTGTGTGATCATGGCGTCGGCCATCCGATGACCGTAGACCATCGTGCGGCCAACGATGGCGGACACCTCTTGCCCTGCTCCGAGATACACAAAGAAGGCGATCAGCATCAAGGGCAACTGCCCAGTTAGGACTCCAAAAAAGCCCATCGCTACGGCAAGGAACTGGCCTATGCCCCCGGCGATGCGCGTGGCCCGCTCCTCCGACATATTCATGGCCAGAGCCGCGCGAAGCACCCGGCCGCCGTCCATGGGAAACGCCGGAATCATATTGAATGCGGGCAAGATGACGTTGGCGGCAAAGAGCCCGGACATGATGTTGGCGCCGATCATTTCAATCGTCGTGAGGGCCTGAACCTTACCATCTGTCAACTTGGGAGCCGACCCAAGTATCAGGGCGATTCCAACGTTGACAGCTGGCCCGGCGAGGGCGATCCAAAACTCTTCCCTGGGTTTCGGGTTCCGCCCCTGCAGCATCGCGACCCCACCGATCGGATAGAGGGTGATGTCGCGGGTCTGAACGCCGAAACGCTTGGCAACGAGGGCGTGGCCCAGTTCATGGAGAACCACGCAGAAGAAAATTCCAAGCACCAAGACGAGCGCTCGAAGGTAGTCGTTTGGAGTCTGGCGATTGCTCGCCACGGCGACCCACAAGAGCACCATCAAGAACGTGACGTGGATCCTGATGGGTATACCGGCGACCGTCGCGATTCGAAATGCCCAGCCTGATTCCGATCTGACGGGCCGTTCGGGATGTTCTGTGGATTCGCCGTGTGTGTCCATAAATTGACTTCTCTATTAAACTACGCTTGATCGTGGACTCATCGACGAACCCGCCAGCAATACCGCCCGGTCGAAAGCCCTGCGCCTTTGCGCTTGGCTCCATGGGAGTGCCGGCACGGCGCTGGTCGACGCGAACCGATCTCTATGAACGTCTGGACGAGGCTAAGGCCCATTTGGACGACTGCCCGCTTGATTCGGGCTCTTTGAACGAGGCCGCCGCGGTGGCCGGCTTGTCGCGCCATCACTTTCTGCGGCTCTTCCACGAGGTCTACGGCATAACTCCCCATAAGCATTTGACGACGCGGCGCATGCGAGCGGCTGAAGAAATGCTGCTGAAAGGAGGAATGACCATCGGCGAAGTCGCCGTAACCCTCGGTTTCGTCAGTCAAAGTGCTTTCGGAAAAGTATTCAAGCGCCACTCGGGGTTGTCGCCTTCCGCTTTTCGGCGATCTTTGTCCGAGGCAAATTAGCAAGAACGGTCGAAACGTCTCTTCGTTCCGTTCGATAAGATGTTCGAACTATGGCTAAGAACAGCATTTGTCACGTCGAGTTTGAGTCTACGGACTTGGTTAGGTCGCAAAAGTTCTTTGAGGGAATGTTCGATTGGACGTTCCGCGCGTTTGGGGATTCGATGGTCGTGTTTGGGTTGGGCGAAACGCACCTGGGCGGGCTTTCCAAAGTGGACTCAGTCTCACCTGGGAAGTCGCCGTCCATTTGGATTGAAGTCG
Source organism: uncultured Fimbriimonas sp. (assembly GCA_964619505.1). Lineage (GTDB taxonomy): Bacteria > Armatimonadota > Fimbriimonadia > Fimbriimonadales > Fimbriimonadaceae > JBBQMJ01. The sequence goes on from CAZUCK010000059.1 coordinate 8,140, forward strand.
ACGACCTAGAGGCTTACATGGCTAAGGCCGCAGGGTTCGGCGGTGCGGTGCGTAGCCAAAAACAACAGGTTCCCGGAGTGGGATGGTCGGCTGAGGTTTCCGATCCGGACGGCAGTGCAGTCGGGCTCGTTCAATTCGACAAGTAGAACCAGCCGCTCCTCTCCCGAACCACGGGAGAGGAGCGACCATGATCTCAGCGTCGTGCTTTGGCAAGCCGGGCGTTCACCGCGTCCCAGTCGATGACCTGGAAGAATGCGTCGATGTACTTCGCCCTTGCCGTCTGAAAGTCCAAGTAGTAGGCGTGCTCGTAAACGTCCATCGCAAGTACCAGCGTGTTGTTCCAAGCGGGGAACGTGTCCTGACCGTCCCCGAGGTAGTTGAAGACGCGATCCTCCTCGTGGTCGTAGCCTAGGTAGGCCCAGCCGCGGCCCGAGATGCCCGTGGCCTTCCAGTCGGCGGCCCAGCTCTCAAATGAGCCGTAAGTGGCGTCGATCAACGAGGCGATGTGGCCGGTCGCCGGTCCACCTTTGCCGCCAATCGTCTCGAAGTAGACGTTGTGGTTCACATAGCCGCCGTAAGCGAATGCGTAATTCGCCTTGAGGGCTCGCATCTGGCTGAAAATTTGGTTGGCCTTGGCTGGGTCGGTATCCAACTCGGCAAGCGCCTTTCGGATTTCATTGGTTTTGTTGGCGTAACCCTGCCAGAGCTTGAGGTGCTCGTCGTGGGTATTGCGGCTGATGCCGGCACTTTCAGTCGAATAGACTTTTTCGGGAATGGCCTGGGGCACTTGAACGAGTTTCAATTCCATCTTAGTAGCAGTTTGCATTTTTATATGCCTCCTTTGCCGCGTTTGATCGCGTGGCGGGCGGACTGGGCCCCCTGTGAGACAGATTTCCGTCCCGGTGAGTTCTACGGTAGCGAGGCGAAATCCTTTCTCGAGATCGATGCGAACACAGTTGCCTCTCGGGCAGTAGCAATTACCATCATGAACCCCTATCTGATGCCCACCATCGAGTTCGGTCCGATCGTCGTTCAACGCCTCATCGGCCAGATACCAGAGTCGCAATGGGACACTCATGTGGACCCCGACCGATTCACTCTGCGTGAGGCCGTTGCCCACTTGGCGGACTGGGAGCAAGTTTGGGTGGAGCGGATCCGAATGGGGTTGGACAGCCCGGGTGCGACCATCGTCGTTTATGACGAGACAGATCGAGCTTCGGAATTTGACTATGTCGGTAAGAATCCTCGATCCGCAGCGGCAGACTTCGCGGCAAATCGGAGAGTGACGGCCGACCTCGTGCGTGGGCTGACACCCGATCAGATGAAGCTGACCGTCAACCACCCCGAGCGTGGAACCCTGACCGTAGAGGATATGACGAATATGATCCTGGGCCATGACTTGTTTCACATCGAGCACCTCACGCAGTACGTTCCGGACAAGGTCGCGGCAACTTGGTGAGACCCGTTAGGTATTCATAAGCGCAGTAAAAGCTTCGGCCTTGACCATGCGCACCATGCCCATCAGTCCCATGCTCTTGCCCATGGAAAGTTCTCGCCCGAAGACGTCGTAAACGAGATCGTCAGGAACGTCGGCCACTTCCCGCAGCGGCTGACCCGATAAGCCTTCGTCCAGCAAATCGGCGAGTGCCATGGCCGAGATGCCTTGAGGGTTGTCGATGGCGAATCGAAATTTCAGGCCGTCACCCATCGGGTGGGCGTCAATGTAGACCTCCGACTCGCAGCCAGGGACTCGTCGTTCCCGTGTTCTGGGAACTTCCTTATTCGCGGAAGCATCGTAGCGCGAGCCAAGGTCTACCAGAGCGTCGATCCGCTCCGATCGGTCGGTGAACATCGCGAGGGTGTCCACCAGTTCCTGCAGCTTCGGCGGGTACTTGCTCAACGCTCGACAGGTGCTCCGACAAGATTGCCCCATTCCGTCCAGCTGCCATCGTAGTTGCGCACGTTTCGATATCCGAGCAAGAAGGTCAGGGCGAACCAGGTGTGGCTGCTGCGCTCGCCGATTCGGCAATAAACAATGACGTCATCGCTCTTCTGCAATCCGGCTTCGCCTTCGTACATGGCGCGGAGTTCGTCTGCGGTCTTGAAGGTGCCGTCCTCGTTTACTGCGCGACCCCAAGGGATGTTCTTCGCTCCGGGAATATGGCCGCCCCGCAACGCGCCTTCGTTGGGATAGTTCTCCATGTGGAGCCGCTCTCCGGTGTATTCCTGCGGAGATCGCACGTCGATCAACTTGCCTTTTTGAATGACGTGTTGCATCACCTTGTCACGGAAGACGCGGATGTCTTGGTCGTTCCTCTCCGGCGCTCTGTATTGGCTTGGCGTTGCAGCAGGCGCTTCACGCGTCAAGGTCCGTTGTTCGTTGACCCACTTTTGGCGGCCGCCATCCATGATTTTGCAGTCCATGTGCCCGAACAACTCAAAGACCCACATGGCGTAAGTCGCCCACCAGTTGCTCTTATCGCCGTAGAGCACGATCGTCGTGTCCCTGGTGGCGCCAAGGCGCGACATGAGGCGTTCAAAGGCGTCACGTTGGATGTAATCGCGAAAGACGGGGTCGTTTAGGTCCCGCGTCCAATCGACCTCAAACGCGCCTGGAATATGGCCGGAGGAGTAGAGGAGAGGATCCTCGTTGGATTCCACAAGAATCACGCTCGGGTCATTCAGATGTTCGGCCACCCATTCGGTGTCCACCAATGTGCTTCCAACTGCGTAGCCTCTCTTTTCAATGCTCAGCATGCTTTCCTCCGATGCGACTCTTCTCAAGAGTATTTACGTTCTTCGACGAAGTATCGTCATGGTATGCGTTCGCTTGCGGCCGTTGGGTTCTTGCTTTCCCTTTGGTGTTTGTCCGCCGCCCAGGTTCGGCCATTCAAGTTGATGGTCGGAGATTCAGCGCCTTCTCTGGCCGTTTCGAAGTGGATGCGTGGAGGACCCATCTCGGTTCTGGACCAAAAGGGGATATACGCGGTCGAGTTCTGGGCGCATTGGTGCCCATATTGCAGGCGAGCCATGCCCCACATGGGCGAGATGGCGAAGCAGTTTGGGGAGAAGGTGACCTTCATCGGGGTTGAGTTGGAGGATCCTCATCCCGAGGAAGTCCCTGCCTTTCTGGCAGGGCGGAGCGACATGAGGTACCCGATAGGGCTGGACGACTGCCCTCCGGTGCCGGACATGCCGGATCGGCACGAAGCTCGTCAGTGGGCTCTGCACCACGGTGAGACGGCGAAAGCCTGGTTCGTCGATTCCGGGTTCGACAAGATCGGAATTCCGCAGCTTGCCATCATCGTCGATGGGCGCATCGCTTGGTTCGGGCAACCGGATGTGGCAGATGAGCCTCTGGCCAAGATTGTCGGAGGGACGTTCGATTTCAAGGCCGAAATCGCGCGTTACTCCGCCGAGAAGTCGGTGTTCAAGAAGGGAATCCCTCTCCGGGACGACTTGAAAGCGAAGATTGCCAAGAAGGATTGGTCGGGCGCATTGGCCCTGTGCAACGACCTATTGGCTCTCGACCCGGTTGTGTTTTCGAACCATGTGACGGACAAAGTGGATGCGCTGCTTCACTTGAACCAGCCAGAGGCTGCCTATTCGTTTGTGCGGGATTCGATGAAAGCCGTCAAAGGGACGGCGGATGAGGCGGACTATTTGAACTCCTTTGCCTACAGCATTGTGGAGCAAGCTCCGAATTTATCCCTCAAAGACTTCGATCTGGCCATCGCGGCCGCAACCAGGGCCACGGAAGTGGCCAAGTTTAAGCCTGGGTTCATTTTTGACACCCTTGCGGCGGCGTACCTGGCCTCGGGAAACAAGGTGATGGCGATCGAATCTGAAAAGCGAGCTTATCTGGAGTGCGAGGACGAGGAAAAGGCCGATTTCCGTAAGACGTTGAAGCTGCTCCTGGCTTCGCGGTGACCGGTGCGATCTAAGCTTTGTCAAGTCGATGCAACTGGGCTATCCCCTGACAGTCTCGTGAATGTGTGACAAATCTCGTGTTGGGTACCGTAGAAAGATCATGCGCCCAACTGCCCTCATCGCTGCATTGCTGTTGATTTCACCCCTCGCCCATGCCGAGGACAGGGCCTACAAGCTGATGGTGGGCGACGATGCGCCGGCCATAACCGTCAGCAAGTGGCTCCAAGGTGGCCCCATCAACGGCTTCGAGAAAGGACACGTCTACGTCTTGGACTTCTGGGCGGTTTGGTGTGGGCCGTGCAGGCGCAGCATCCCCCACCTGGCGACAATCACCGAGAAGTACAAGGACAAAGTCACTTTGATTGGCTTCGATGTGTGGGAGCGCAAGGTGGAAGGCGTGCAGCCGTTCATCGAAAAGCGCGGCGACATGAAATATCCGATCGCATTGGACCTTGTCGATCCCGGCAATCCAGACCCAGCCAAGACGGGCTCCTGGGCACACGATCACGGCCACACTTCGATCAACTGGCTTCAAGCCACAGGTCGTGACAAGGTCGGCATTCCGGAGATGTTCATCGTCAACGGCGATGGCAAGATCGCTTGGATCGGCGACCCTTCCGAAGTCGAGAAGCCGCTGGATGAAATTCTCGCGGGCACCTTTGACCTGAAGGCTTCAGCGGACAAGTATGCGGCGATGATGACCCGATTTGAGCAGGGCCGCGTGCTGGGCAAAGAATTCGACACGGATATGGAGAAGAAGCAGTTCGACGCCGCTTTGGCGGTCTGCGATAAGTTGCTGGCCCTCGACCCAGCCATGTTCGACGATTACGCCGTGCAAAAGTATTCGATCATGCTCGTGAACCAGAACAAACCGGGCGAGGCGGCAGCGTATGGGCAGAAATTGGTGATGGGTTTGCTCGACAGCGACCCGGACGAGCTCTATGGTTTGGGCCTCACCATCTTGGACCCTGACACCAAAATCACCAACCGCGACTATGACTTGGTGATCGCGGCTCAACTTAGAGCCATCGCCATCACCAAGGGCTCGAAGGCGGCGTATTACGGAACGATGGCGAAGGCCTATTTTGGGAAGGGCGACAAGCAGAAGGCAATCGAATCGATTGCGCAAGGCATGGCGGTTGCCTCGCCAGACGAAAAGGAGAGCCTTCAGAAGACCCTGGATTCGTTCAACAAAACGAAGTGATGCCAGCATGAAGGTGGATTGCGGCAGCCAATACGTGCCTCAAGTTCAGATTATTTTCTCTTTTGTTTGATGAGATGTTCAAATTCGTCGACCATTGCTTCGGTAAATCAGGATAGAGCCGCGTTGATCCTGGAGCCAGTAATGGACTTGGACCAACTCGAGCCCTCCGACCACATCCGCCTCGTTTCAGCTCAGGCTCTTCGACCACCACGGCAAAAAGCAAGTTTTGGGTTCATCCGCAGGGAGAAAACAGTAAGTCTGGAGTAGCCACTTCGACTAAGAAATAAGCACAAGGGACAGGGTATCTGCATTCAAAGATGTCGGGGCTCAGTTCTGCGTCCGAACGCGGGCGACATGATTTCGAACGCCTTAAAATGCTACCGCAAGTAATAGTACTTGCATTTCTTGAAAGTATCGTCTATGATGCCCTGTAAAGTCGTTTATGAAAGTACTTTCTAGCTGCATCCTTCGCTCACGCGACCTCGCCGTATTCGAGTCGCTGAAAGCGACCTAAACAACGTCTGTCTTTGGGTCGAAATGGGTCAGATCGGCGGGCGCAGCACACAGAGACTAACAGTGGGGTACGAGAACAAATGGTAAAAAATACGATTGCGCCGCTAGTGGCCCCATTCGCTGTCGTTACATTGGCGATGGGTCAAGGCTCGAGCCTAGAAACGATCGTTTCAGCTTATGACCAAGCGAAGTGGCCCGATAGGGAAATGCGCGCAGCTGTCACGCCCAACCAAACCCGAAGCCTCCTGCATCGTTCAACAAATTCGCATGCACAAGCTGCAGCGATTCACTATTACTTGGCCAGCGTGTTAAACAGCGATCAGGAAGTTACCCTCATGGTGCGGGAAGCCCTTCGAGACTCAGGTGCGGACGCGAGGCAAGCACTGCCCGACGCTTTGCAATCGCTGTGGACAAAGGGTCATCGGAGCCGCGCATTCCAACGCCTGATTGATCTAAAACTGGACGGTGGTCCAGCGGAGACCTTGTCGCGAGTACGGATAAAGTTATGCTTTAGCGATCCAAACCAGGTCGGTGATGTCTTGTTCGCGCGCTTGGGCTCTGTGAAGCGAGCGTTGGCCCGCAAATCGACCCCGAACTACCCTCCCATCGATACCTTCGTCGCCGACCTGGACAGCGAGTTGGCGAACGAACCGAAACTACGGAAAAAGCTGCTGGCCTCCCTTCAAGAGAAGAGCGGCCACGGATGCAGTTTCCTCCGAAAGATCGTCCAGGGAATAACGCCAAGGAGGTAATGAGGGTCTCGTATCTGGCGGCGGTTCCAACTCGTTCACTTACAACGGGCTGGGCACCCGCGTTGGGAAAGTGGACTCGGCGGGGACGTTCAATTACAAGCGCGACGG
>CAZUCK010000060.1:0-14325 GCA_964619505.1 uncultured Fimbriimonas sp.
TGAAAGACCCCAGTGCGAACACGAACCTCTATTATCACGAGTTCGTGCACAAGATCCCCAGTTGGCACGAAATGGGCATGAAGGTCAACTTTGAGAACGAGCGAGGATACGTCGAAGACGAGAAGGAACGCGGCAACATTATTTGGATCGCCAAGGACACCCTCAAGTCCCATATGATCAAGTGCACCAGTTTCCGTGCCGGTGCATTCGCCTTGCTTCCTTCCGATGTCAAGTACCTCGAGGAAATCGGCATTCTCGTGGACTCTTCCATCCTCCCCGACGCTGACTACAAAATGTTCGTGGACTGGCACGGAGCTCCCCACGAGCCCTACCACGCCGCTCCAGACAACTTGCACTCGGAGGGCTCAAACAAGTTGCTGCACCTGCCGGTGGCAACCCACAACGGCCAGCACGGATATTTGGATGCCGGTTTTGAAAAGCTCGAGCCATTATTTGAAGCCAACATGGACAGGGAAGTGATTTGCCTGGGGCTTCGCGATTATCACAACTCGGTGGACGATCTTCGCAAGACCATTCAATACTTCAGAAACAAGGGCGCCCACTTTACGACGCTCACCCAGGCAGCCAGCGAGCACTACGAACATCACGCGGCCCTGGCCGGCGTCTGATCACTCCTCATTGGCGCACGTTTTTGCGTGCCCCAATGAGCTTCAACTCGGCTGGGAAGTGCGTCGCTCGAATCGCAAGAGAGATAATGTTGTGAAAACAGCAAGAACCCGGTGTTGATGCCGCCCTCTGGAGCCGTAACATTTGAATATGGCCATGGCGGTTCCAGCAAGATACGAAGTGATCGCTGCATTGATCGCGTTTGATCACGGTGTCTTCAACCATGGAGACATCATCGATGAGCAGCAGGCAGGCAATCGCATCTATCAGCTCCTAAAGGCCGGCTTAATTAGGAGATTGCCCACAGGGGACCTCGAATCGGAGACTTTAACGCCGGCTGCGGAGGCTAGCCCAGTAGCTTCATAAGGGCTTCGGGCCGTATGTTTAGGTTCAGCAGACCCGCAATTCCCATCAGGATTCCCCCAGCCGCCGGGAGCATTGCCACCCAGTACATCCAGCCCTTTTGAGTGAGGGAAGTTATGGCGAACAATGAGACCGAGATCGCCAAAATCGCGTCGGCCAAGTCGAATTGATCGTGCCTACCATGTAACTTCTCGTACTCCTTGTCATAGCCCTTGGCTTCAGCTTGGACAGCGTCCTTCTTTTTCTTCTGATCCGAGGCCAGCTTGGAATAGGCGTCGGACTGCTTTTGAAGCCCGTCCTTTCCTGTCGACGAGGCCGCCGCTTGAGCTTTCAGCGAGTCTGCGGTCGCCTGGTATACGTCCTCTCGGATATTTCTAGCTTGATAAAAATTCCAGGTGTCGATCTTGCTCGCCTGTGCCTTCTGCATCTCAAGCACGATATTCTCGTCTTTGATCTTGCAAACACCCATGAAGGTCGCCAAAAGGGCGATGGTTATTGCGACAAGAGCGTTCAACTTCAACTTCGAGCGGTCGGCTTCCAACTCCAGCTCTTCGCGGCGCTCCTTCTCCTCGAGAACGTCTTTCGGGTCAATGTCCATCTGAGAGTGTTTACCACAGCCTCGGCTTCCGCGAATCGAAGATTTCGCTTTGAGGATTGAATCTGCTAGTCGTCTCCGGCTTCAATGGGCGTGATGGGCATATCTCGCTTACGTGATCTCTTGGAGGCCTTCGCCAGATAGTCCCGCTCTGGCATCCTCATTGCTTTCGTCGCAAGGTAATAGACCCATGTGCAAACGAAGCTCACGCCGAACACGAAGGCGATCATTGCGAGCTTGTGATGATGCCCCTCTTCTTCGAGTTTGGTGCGGAGCATAGCCAATGCCACGGCATATACAAGCGCGCCTCCTATCAAGCTCTTTCCCAGGGTCAAGCCGATTCCGGCAACGTCGAGCCCACCGATCCTTCTTGCAACGGCCGTTGAAAGAGCTACCACTAGGGCGATCGCCGCGATGGAACTGGCAAGGGGTAGAGAGTTAAAACCCAGTGCCGGCAGGGTCTTCAGCGCCAGCGCCAACCCCACAAAGAGCGCCGTCGTCAGCGTGCCTATGACGATGGGCATCACAGTGCTTTGGACTGCAAAGAACGCACGCATGAGCACCGGATGCAAGCACCAAGCGCACACGCCGTAAGCGAACCACTGGAGTGTTTGAGCCACGACTTCGGTGTCCGCCGATGTGAACGCGCCGTGTTGGTAGACGGCGGATACGATCTGAGCGGGCATCGCCAGCATCAGGGCGGAAATCGGCACCGTCAGATAAATGACCACCCGCATGGTGGTGGCAAGCGTCTCGCGATAACGACCCATGTCCTTCTGAGCGTAAAACTGGGTCAACGCTGGAAACACTCCGATGGCGAGGGACTGGCCGAAAATCCCCAACGGTGCTTGCATGAGCCTATTTCCATAGTCCAGCGATGTATTGACTCCATTGGGATAGTAGCTTCCGAACATCTGCATGATGAGGCCGTAAACGCCCGGCAACGACAACCCCAAAACGACGGGCAGCATGAGGCGAAACACCTTGGAGACTCCAGGATGTTTAACGTCCAAAGAAGGCTTGAAATCCGCCCCCAGCTTCCGCATGACGAAGTAGGGAATTAGCAAATTACCGATAACAGCGCCGAAAAGGGCTCCCCATGACATGCCGATGACTCCGGGAGTAAAAGAGCTCGAGAGGAACACCGCGCCGAAGATGATGCCGATGTTGTAGACGTTGGGGCCCAGACCGGGAACCGTGAAAACTTGGCGCGCATAGAGGGTCCCGAACATGAGGCCGCCGATGAAGAAAGCGAACTGGGCAGGCAAGACGATCCTGCTCATGGTCGCGATTAAGGGGAACAGGTTAGGATCCTTACCGGGCGCGATGAGGTGGGTGAGCGGTACTGCGAAGATCGAAGCGAACACGATGAATGCGATCACGATGATCGACATCACCGTGGTCACGACACTGAAGATGTGCCAAGCCTCCTTCTCACGGTTCGTATGAAGGTATTCGCTGAAGACAGGGATAAATGCGGAACTGAGGGCGCCGCCCGCAATCAAAAAGAATAGTAAGTCGGGAACCTGAAACGCCAGCCGGTAGGCATCTGTGGCGGCAGTTCTGCCAAACATCCCAGCCATAACCATGTCGCGAACGATACCAAGCACCCTGCTGAGCAGGAGGCTTATCATCATGATGCCGCCCGCACGGGCTACATTGGGGTGCTTTGTCGAGTTTGGCGGAGACGCCTCTGTTGTAGAAGCCACTGATTAGTGATTAAACCCGTTTTGGGGAAGCGTCGGATGCACGTCGCTTTGACCACTCCAAATTCAAATCGAGAGGAACTTGTGCCATACAAAATGACAAGGTCTCCGCGCATGGCGTGAAGACCTTGATCCTTGAATTCGTTTTTGAAGTTACAGCGAACGCTTGATCAATTCCTCAATCTGCGCTTTAGGGGCCGCACCAACCATCTGGTCGACCACCTTGCCGCCTTTGAACACAAGCAAGGCGGGAATGCTCATGATTCCGTACTGTGCAGCAATGTCGCCGTTGCTATCCACGTCCACCTTGAAAACTCTGGCGCGACCCTCATATTCAGTTGCGAGTTGCTCGACGGAAGGCCCAATCATCTTGCACGGACCACACCACTCAGCCCAAAAATCGACCAAGACTGGCACGTCTGACCCGATGACCTTATCCTGAAACTCCGTCGATGAAACCGCTAAATTTGCACCCATATTCTTTTGTTGCTCCTAAGCCGTAGCGTTTGTATTTGTGTCTACGTGCGGTATACCTCAGGGGTCTCACATTGTGGCTTGTGACAAAGCAAGCTCGTTTAACGTCCATAATGGGAGAGCACACGCCGTGCAATCTGTGGAGGAATCGAATAACGTTGAAGACGACGTATAAAGCCACTGTACTTGGACTGTGTTTCCTGCTGGTTACGGCAGGAGGCGCGATGGCTCAAAAGTCTACGACCGCCGAAACAACGCTCGTCGGAATCCGGTTGTATGACACAGTGTTCCGATTGATGGATGTTTATGGTGAACCAGATGACATCCAACCCGTCGGCGCTGGAGGAGGCGGAGGCGGAGGTGGCGCAGCAGCTGGGGCGCCTCGAGCAGCGGGCGGAGGTGGCGGCGGCGCCGCAGGCGGTGCCGGTGGTGGGCGTCGGGCTGGCGGCGGTGGAGCCGGCGGCGGCGACGTTGTGACGCCCTTCACGTTTGGTGACCAAGCGCTCTTTCAACAATCCCTGTTACAACGGGGAGCCGGTGCCCGTGCCGGCGGCGGCGGCGGTGGCGGCGGCGGCGGTGCACGAGCAGGTGGCGGTGCCCCAGCGGCGGCGGCCGGTGGTGGGGGTGGAGGCAGCTTTACCCGATGGATTTATAAGCATGGCGGCGGCAAGTATGCCTTTGTGCTCGATAAGAACAGTCGAGTCGTCCAAATTGAAGCGATCGGATTGGAGAATCCCAAAGTCCGAACTCGGCGCGGAATCGGCTTTGGAGCCTCTTTCGAGAAGGTGCTTCGAACTTATGGTCTGCCTGACAGCTACGACGTCGGCGGAAATGCGATCACCATGCGCTATCTGGTCAGGGACAAGGTAGTTTTCAGGCTAAATCGGATCGATGTCGACAAGCCGCACGTCGTGACCGGTGTACTGGTCGCCGCCGGCAAGAGTTAGGTAAGGACTTGGCGGATGAGACACGGGAGATACGTGCCCGGGTCGAGTTGCTCGATCTCGTAAGCCAGAGAGTCTCGCTTAAGAAGGCGGGTCGCAATTGGAAGGGTTTGTGTCCTTTTCACGAGGACAGAAACCCGTCTTTTACAGTCAGCCCTGAGACAGGGCGGTACAAGTGCTGGTCTTGCGGTGAAGGGGGCGACATTTTCACATGGGTCATGAAGACTCAGAACGTCGATTTCAAGGAAGCACTCCAGATCCTTGCGAAAGCCGCGGGGGTTACATTGTCGCGGCAACTTGGCAAAGACAACTCGTCTCAACGCGAGGTCTGGCAGGTCGCCATGGCCGAAGCCCTTTCATTTTTCAAAGAGCAGCTTTCGAAGTCAACACTTGCAAAAGAATATTGCCGGAAGCGTGGATTGGCCAAAGAGACCCTTGAAGAATGGGAGATCGGGTATGCGCCGGACGTCGGCGATGCTCTCGCCGGAACGCTTAAGCGAAAGGGGTTGCCTCTCGCTGATTGCAAACAACTCTTTCTTGTTGACCAAGATCCCGGCGGTGGTTTCTTCGACAAATTCAGATCCAGGTTGATCTTTCCAATTCGGGATGAACGTGGGGAACTTGTCGCCTTCGGCGGTCGCCTCTTGGGCGATGGGCACCCGAAGTACATCAACAGCGGTGACACGCCGCTCTACAGGAAAAGCAGGGTGCTTTATGGCATGCATCGGGCTAAGGAAGCTTTGCAAAAAGAGCGTCGAGCAATCTTGGTTGAGGGATATCTCGATGTCATCGCATGTCATGAGGCCGGCATCAAGGGCGCCCTGGCCTCCCTTGGCACTTCATTGGCGGAGGATCACGCTAAGCTGTTGAAACGTTGGTGCGACGAAGTGGCGATCCTTTACGACAGCGACACCGCCGGGCAAAAGGCAGCACGACGGGCAGTAGAGGTTCTTAGAGTGGAGGGTCTTAAGGTTCGGGTCGCCTTGATGCCCGACGGCGAGGATCCCGACACGCTCCTGAAGGGCGGGGGGGCGGCTGCATTGCGAAAGACGATTGAGAAGAGCGTTTCACCCATGGAGTTCGAAATCTACGAGCTTCATAAGCGGTTCAAGCCGGACGATGAGGAGTTCTGGACCGAGGCTGTCGAGGTCCTCACGATGGCACCCAACGAAATGGAACTTGATCGTTTTATCGTCCAGTTGGCGCCGCTGTACCCAGAGACCCGAGATCCGGTTGCTGCGCAGAAGGCCATCCGTAGGGAAGTGGCAAGGCGAAAGAAGCGTCCTGCCCCAAGAGTTTATGGTGCCGGTGCGAGCGCGCCGCCCGCGGCAGAGCAGGTTTCATCGCCTGTGCACCCTCCGACCTCGTCGCTCAAAGCTGCGGAATTGACGATCTTAAGAGGGTTCCTTGACGAAGGCCTCCGAGAGCAGTCTTGGGAAGTCATGCAGGATTCGACACTCATGGTCACTCGGTTGGCAATCGAACTCGCAAATGTCATCAATGGCACTTTCCCCATGAAAGCTCCCGAAGGGCCCCCCTCGTTATGGCTCTCGGAACTGCAGCCGGAGTCCTATCGGGCCGTTATGAACGACTTGCAGTTTGACAGGCGGATGGCACAACTCAACGAAACCGTCCTCCGCGATGCGATTGAACTTTTGCAAACTGATAAGAGGCGCCGGGAGTTTGCCCAGCAGAAGGCCACCGGCGTGGACCGAAATGAGCTGTACTTGCAGCTGAAGAAGCTCAAACCGGACACTCGCGACCAGGTCTAGGCGACATCAACCTGCATTCCCGAACTGATCGACCCCATTCAGGTCATGCCTCGCCTTGCCTATGCTTAAATGTCCAGATTCCCTAGGGCTCAACGGATGAAGACACGTCATGGGCAAGTGAGTCATTTCGGGGGAGCTTTTGAACTCCCCTCAAGATGATTTACTCTCAGTAAATGGTTCCTCGTAAATTTGCCTTGGAAAAGGGAACCACTTGCGATATAGTGTCTGTTGGCTCGAAGGGTAGAGGGACCCGAGAGCAGTATGTCTGTAATTGAGGCTTCAACCGCCGAATCATCTTGCTTACCACTGGGACGACTGCCGCGAACTACGACTCCGTGTCCTGTGGCCACGATCAGCGTCAGACTGTCAACCTGCGTCGAAATCTCGACGTCAGGGTTCGATGGGCTGGATCCGGATCGTGAATTGGAACACGATGGTGAAATAGGCGACCCTGTTCGGATGTGGTTGCAGAGGATTGGGCGAATCCCTCTGCTGAAGCCGCATGAGGAACTCGCCGTCGCCCGCCATGCCGCTTCGGGATGCATCGAATGTAAGCGGTGTCTGATCGAGGCCAATCTGAGGCTCGTCGTAAGCATCGCCAAGCATTTCATCAATCGCGGAGTGCCGTTGCAAGATCTCATACAAGAGGGCAATATGGGCCTCATTCGCGCTGTTCAGAAATTCGATCCCGAGCGCGGATTTAGATTCAGCACATACGCCACTTGGTGGATTCGACAGGGGATTTCCCGATCGATCAGCGATGGGAGCCGGACCATTCGCGTTCCGGTTCACACGCTCGGAACATTGAACAAGCTGCTGAAGACGGCTTCGCTGATTCAGCAAGAAATGGGTAGAGACGCCACCACCACTGAAATCGCCAAAGCCACCAACATGAGCGTGGACAAAGTGAGCGAGTGTCTGCGAGCAGTTTCCGAACCGTTGTCTTTGGAGTCCCCAATCGGCGATTCAGATGAGAGCTCCCTCGCCGAGTTCATTGTGGACAACCGCCAAAAAACGCCCGTCGAGGTCGCGATCCGCTCCATGTTAAGGGCAAAGATCGCGGAGGTGCTCTCTACCCTTCCTGAAAGGGAGCGCGACGTGATCCTCATGCGTTATGGCCTGACGGATGGGCTCAGTCATACCTTGGAAGAAGTGGCTGCTTACTTTGAGGTTACGCGGGAAAGGATTCGCCAGATCGAGCAAAAGGGGCTAAAGAAGCTCCGCCACGCCTCGTGTGCTCGTTGTCTCCAAGACATGGTGGATTGATCACGGTCTTCACGATGTAAGCTGGCTCAATGACCGCTCCTGAGATGAACGTCCGTACCCACGACGGCAAAATCATTCCGTTGCGCGAACTCTATGAACATTCGCCTCTCGTTTTGGTGTTTCTGCGCCACTTTGGGTGAGTGTTTTGCGCCGAACAGGTGGCGAAGTTTCGCCCACATCCTGAACTGAATCTTGCCTTCGTCGCCATGTCGCAACCTGATGAGGCGCAGGCTTACAAAGAGGATCACCAATCTCCTCACCTTTACCTTTGTGACCCGGATGAGGATCTCCACCGAGAATTTGGCCTCGTTGAGGCGAATTTCAGCCAAATAGTCAATTTTCGAACCTTTGGACGGGGCGTCCGGGCAAGTTTGGCAGGTCACCGAGTCGGAAAGAGGGGAAGAAATCAACGCCGCCTTGGCGGTACGTTCCTGATCGACCACGCCGGGAGCATCGCGTGGTCCAATGTAGCCCGCGACATAAGCGACTATGCCTCGCCCGCGGAAGTGAAGCAAGCGGTCTCACGCCTCGCGGGTGAAAAATCCTGACTCTTTCGGTATGGCCACCCATGGCTGGCCAATCTTCTTATCCTGAAGTAGGTCCGTCATGTCAAGCGGCTGCCCACTTCCATATCGAACATCAGCATCGAGCTCGCGAAGAATCAAGATCAATGGGGCAATGTCGTAAAGCTTCTCACGGATGCCAATCAACCCCCGATAGCGTTGACAGGCGACGAAAGCCCCATCGATCACCACGGAGCCAGCGAGACGCATTTTTCCTGGCAACTTGCCTCCACCCAGTGCTCGGGCCACATGGTCGTTGTAACTGACGAGTTCGTGCGCCTTGATCGGTCCCTTGGGGATATTTGGGAGCGCTTTCCCATTGCGTATTGCCCCGTGTCCACTTGCAGACAAGTACACTTCATCGAGGTCGGGTAGAGCGATCGCTCCCAGGACAACTTCGTCGCCCTGAACCAGCCCAACGCTTACCCCCCACAACGGAGAACCGAAGGAATAATTCGAGGTTCCATCGATTGGGTCAACCACCCAAAGACCACCCATGTCCGGCTCGCTGTGGCCGAACTCCTCACCCCAAACGGCCGAATCTTGAACCAGCATTGTCAGTTGATCGCGCAAGAACAGCTCGACCTCACGGTCCCCATTGGTCACGATTGTGCCGTCAGGTTTCAGCTCTCGCGTCGCCCGGCTTCTACAATCCTGCGCAATCTTGCCCGCTCTCCGCACGATGGTCTCAAGTTCAGCCAAATGGCGGGCCACATCGTTCACGCGGCGATTATGACACCGCCCCGTCCCTTGCATCGTAGGCCAACAAAAGGTATATTATTCGACGCTGATACGCGGGAGTAGCTCAGTGGTAGAGCTTCTCGTTGCCAACGAGAAGGTCGCGGGTTCGAATCTCGTCTCCCGCTCCAATTTTTTGAAAAGGATCGCCCTTGGGGCGGTCCTTCTTCTTTCGTGCTGTCGAACCGTCCCAAATTTGTCCGACCGGCGAAGCGGCATCACTCAATCGACAGACGCGATCGGTCCGAGGGAGGTCAACGCAACGCGTGGGCGATTGAGTCGTCAAACCTTGTAAGAAGCGGAAAGGGAATCATGAAGAAATCACATTTGATTGGACTCGGCGTTATGCTTGTGATCACCGCGATTGCTACGGCCCAATACGGCGACGAAGATCGTCGCCGCTATCAGCGCCGTGACGAGCAACAGCTCAATTTCTTTCAAAAGAATTGGGGTTTTCGTGAAGAGGACGGCCTCTTGAGAAGGCTAAGGCTCAGCCGGGATCAAGAAAGGGATATTCGACGACTGCAGATGCGGACCCAGGGTCAAATTGATGAGGTCACGGGGGGTCACGAGCACGATCGGCGAGATTTCATCAGGCGAGATGAAAAGGGCGGCTTGCCCGACATCGTCGACTCATATCACCGTGAGTTGCGACGAATCTTTAACAGGGACCAGAACGTCCGGTTCACCAACCTGTGGCAAGACGAGATGCGACGTCACAGGAATTGGTGGACATGGCAATTTGACATCGAGAAGAGAATAGCCGGGCGATTGCATCTTGACAGGGATCAACGAAACCGGTTCAACGACCTGAATCGTGAAGTCGGCCATCGCGTCGACGAAGCGATCGATGAAGCAAGCGACGACAGCGCTCGGCATCGAGACCGTGAGAACTTCTCGTACCGAATCAAGGATGCGATGGGCTTCTATCACAGCGAGCTGCTTAGAATCCTTGACCCTCGCCAGCGTGACCGTTTCGAATCCGAACTTCGTCGTGATTCAATGTCGCGAAGCGAAGACGAAAAGTTTAGGGCGGTCTGGGTGTTCAACATTTAGACCGTTGCCTCAGCCTAATTTGACGCGACCCGGTTGGATTTGACTTTCTTGCCCGGTTGTGGCGAACTGTCACTCGCCCGTCCCTTGACCAATGCATCTAAGGCTCGACCTGGCGACATCACGGCTTGTACACCATTTGCGTCGATCCAGACAATCGTTGGTGTCACCTCAAATCCGAGACTCCTGGCCAGCTTTGAGTCTGTATGTATGCGATCTTCAGCGTCTTTGACAGAGCTTTCGAGCCCTTGATGCTCCCATCTCGCCATCAGGTCACCTCTGTCCGCCCCGCCGTCGTGCTCTTCCCGCATCGCCTCATCGACGAAGGTCCAGAAATCATTCTTCGGTACACGTTCCGACAGGACGGTCACATCCCAAACGCTTTGGTGCTTGAAGAAATGCCGGTAGACGAGTCTTGCACCTTGCTTACGACACGCCTCTCGGAATCTGGGATACCAGTATTGACACGCAGGACATCCTAGGTCGCCGAAAAATATGATCGCGGGTGGACCCTGGCCAATGCTATGGAACCCCCTCGGAATTTGGGTGCTGATGCTTCGATCTGCCAGGGCTGACCTGGAATAAGGAACCGCGAGCTGGGACGCCGGCGGTTCCAATTCGGCGAACGAAAGCAGGAAAGCCAGAAATGCGACAAAAACGGTGAGTATCCCTTGCGTCACTCGCTGACCCATCGCAAATGGTCTAGGCTCCTGACCGAATATTTGCCCCCACGTGGCGAAAAGTAGCGCCGAACAGATCGCAGAGCCTAGGCACCACTGGCACACGGCATGGATTCTAAAAACGGCTAAGTAGACGAGAACGGCGCTTGTGAGTAGTCCGATGAAACTCCAAGCAAGTCCGCCCGTCTTGGCAATCTTGCCACCGGACATCTCCCGATTCAGGAGGAGTGCCGCAATCAGGTAGAACAGCATCCCTAAGGCTGAAACGGGAAGCGGACCAATGTGTGAGTAGCGGCTCGTTAAGACGATTTCGCACGATTCAGGCGCGCCGCAGAGTGGTACGCGGTGCTGCACATCGAGGGCAGTCAAATGCGCGGAAATAGCGAGGCCAGTCGCGGAGAACATCCAGGCGAAATTCCGCAGGCTGAAGATTCGCAAAGAGATTTTCGCCATTTGATTGAACAAGACGTCCTATTTTTGACACACAATTGAGCCAAGAGGCCCAAAATCCATGGAGGACGCATGAGAGCGATCGCTAAAGTCAGCCTGTTTACGGGACTTCTATGGACCGTAGCGTTCTTGATCGCGCCATCCTTGGCCACTTCGACGGTTGCTCCAAAGGCGGAAGTCCTTCACTCGACCCGCGACGCGACTGGCGGGAGGGGAAGCATTCGGCGTCCACAAGGCTTTTCAACTGAGAGGCGAAATGCCCCAGCACAGTCGTCGCGGACCAGTAAGAGAGTGACTCCAAGCGCCGTTCCAGATGGCGCACCAAGTCCCTGTGAGTGAGGGATAGTGCCCGTACAAATTGCAGGAGCCCCGACCCTTGGGGCGAGGCTCCTTTTTGCGACCGTCAGATGCTGCAGTTCAGAACTTGACCGTCAATTGGGTTGTCAACAACCCACCCTTGTGAGTTGTGAACGTGCCCGGATTGTTGCTGAACGGATCTGTCGCGAATTGCCCCTTGCCGTCAAAGTCGCTGATCTGCCACAGCATTCGGAACATGGACTTGTCACTGATCTTGTGCGAAAAGCCGATGTTGTACCACCGCTCACTTGGGTTTCCTCCTCCGTTGTTGAGCGGAAATCCCGACAAGGTCACGTCTTCCACTCCGAGCTCGACAGTGTTCGCAGCACCGAGGCGGTGGGACAAGCCAATCACAAGGCTCTGCCACTTGTCGCTGGTAGACAAAGGGTCTGTAAGGCCGTTGACCGAGTTGCCCAGGGCAGAATAGAACTGGCCGCTTGCGGTTAGCCGTGTTGTGTCGTTTACGTCGAAATGGGCATCGGCGGTGAATCCCTTAATGTCCGTCGGATTCCACCAAACTCCCACCCGGCCCCAGTCGCCTGGCGCGCCGAACTGGGCATTGATCTGCCGGTAACCGACCTTGGCGCCGAATCGACCGAAATCCCGCGCGGCATTGATCCAATAAGCGTCGTTTTGGCGGGTGACGACCCCATGGCCGTTTTCAACAACGTCGGACTTTGCATAGGAGCCATCCAGGTTGAAACCTGCCACTCGAAATGTGACGTCCCCTCCATATACATTCACGCCGTTGGCCTGTCCACTCAAGGTGCCATTGCTGACGCCGACATTCGTATTCGAGTTAAGCCACAGGTAGGCCAGGTTGAGATTCCCGTTCATGGCAAGGGGCGTACCGAGGGTAACACCCATATGCTGGCTGATCGGAAGACCCGTGCCAAAAAATCCGTGGCCTTGCGTGAGTCCGATTGGTGGATAGAAGATGCCTACGGCTCCTGCGAACAGCGGCGCGATCGCATTTGCGCCGACGGTTCCGCCCTCTGAGGTGTTGTCCCTGCCGCCAAAGATGTTCACCTTGGCCGATGAGAACTTCATAGATAGGTTTGCACCATCGAAGTAATACTTGCCGTTGTCCCATCGGTCATTGACAAAGTAGGGTGTGACGTCCGGCCTCTGGAAGATCAGGGGACTGATCTTCATACCGATGCGCCCCGCCTCCACTCCAAAATTCAGATTTGAAATCGAGGTATCCCATCTGATCGACGCATCTTGGATGTACATGTCTTCGGGACCCTCGTTGAACGGGACGCTGGTCCCCAACAAGCTTTGACCGGGGAAGGGCTCTCCTGAAGGCGGGATGTTGGGGACGGCATCTGGGGGGCTTGCGTTGCCGCTCAACATGTTTCCAATCACCAAAGTCCCATGCCACTTAGGGCCTTTTTCATTCGTTCCAGTGAGGGTCAGTTCGCCCTCATGCATCATGGTTAGGTCGCGAGTGATCCCCACCGGCTCGTCGAAATAGCTGCCCCGCCCAAAGCCGGTCGGCCTGCCGTCAACGGTGATTCCAAATTGTCCTGAGGTGGAATAGCCACCCATCATCAGCAGATCCATCCCACCGCTGATGTCCACCGGCAGCTTCCTCTTCTCCAGAGCGGTCACTCGGCCGTCAAGTTCGCCAAGCCCCTTCTTGATGGCCGCCACATCGACTCCCATCGCGTCCAGTTCCTTTGGAACTCACCAAAGAGCTTCTTTAGGCTGGCTACATCATCACCCCAACCTTTCATTCCGTCGACCTGGCTTTGCGTCGCGGCAAGAGTTGCCTTAAGGTTGTCGAGGTCGGCCTTGGTCACCGCGCCGTTTCCAATTTTGTCGTTCATGTCCTTGATCTGACTGGACATTCCGTCGCTTACGCTTTTCAGTTTCACGTAGGCGTCGTGAACCGCCGCGGCCATTTCGTACCGGCTCGCAGGTCTTCCGCCGCGAAACAGTCCATCTGGATAGCCGACAAGAATTCCATCCTTCTTGAGCCTAGCCAATGCTTCAAATGCCCAGTGGTTTGCGGGCACATCGGGAAAATTGTCTTGCGCCAAAGCCGGTGTCACTAGGGCAGCAATGAACACAGCACTCAAGGCGAGTTTAGTCGTTCGTTTCATTTTGAGATCCTCCACCAAAAATCAACTTGTGCAGATGATCGACCTCGCGAAAGGTGTCGAGCTTTAAACTCATTGCTTCCCTGAGTCACCTGTGAGATCCGAGCCCAGCCAATCAAAACTCGGCGCGGACAAGCGTCCTGCACTTCCAGATTCTAAATACTTGTGACGCTACGAGCGGCTATTTAGCATCGAATGCCCTGCAATTTTCGACAAGAGTTGACGGCGCCAAGTTCACGAACAAACAAGCGCCTCGACCGAATCGGCCGAGGCGCCTGTACGTTTGGAGCAAGTCCTCTCAGAACTTGGTCGTCAGCTGCGTGGTCAACAGTCCGCCTTTGAAGGGCGAGCAGTTACAAGGCTCAAGGGCTTGGTTGCCTCTTGAATCTACGTCACTCGTCTGCCACAACATCTTCAACGAAGTGTTATCCGCGACTTTGTGCGAGAAGCGAACGTTGTACCAGCGCTGGAACGGCTTGTCACCGTTCACGTTGCCTGATACGGCGAACGGTCCGGAGAAGATCAAGTCTTCGATGCCGAGGTCAACGCTATTACTCTTGTTCAGTCTATGAGACCACCCTACGACGAAGCTATGACCCTTGTAGTCATTCCTAACCGGTTCGCCAAATACC
>CAZUCK010000061.1:0-14268 GCA_964619505.1 uncultured Fimbriimonas sp.
GTCGTGACTTCAACGACGAGACGGGAAGCCTGGATTCCGGAAAAGCTAAAGGGCCCATTCTCTTGGACGAGATGCAAGCCACGGCAATTCGTGACCAGGCGCGAGTTGCAAAGCCTTGGACCGTTGAGAGCATCGAGTCGAAGGAAGCTCAGGAGCGGCCCGCTCCGCCTTTCATGACGACGACGCTCGCCCAAGAAGCGAACCGCAAATTCGGCTACTCAGCCGACCGGACCATGCGAATTGCCCAACAGTTGTACGAGGGGGTGGAAATCGGCGGCGAGCAAGTGGGGCTCATCACGTACATGAGAACGGACAGTTTGACGCTGTCCAAAGAGGCATTGAATGGCATCAGGGGACTTATCGAAGCGGATTACCCCGACTGCTTGCCCGCCAAAGCTGAGCATTACACCTCCAAAGTCCGGAACGCGCAAGAAGCCCACGAGGCCATTCGCCCAACCGATGCACGCCGCCGCCCCGAGGCGATGTCGCGATATCTCAGCGACGACCAAAGGAAGCTTTATGATCTCATCTGGAAGCGCACGGTGGCATGTCAAATGAAGCCTGCGCGAGTATTGAAGACCGAAGTGAAGATATTGGTCGAGGCAGAGGGCAAGGCTCTAGGTTTCGAAACAAGCGGCAAGCAGATTCTGTTCGACGGTTTTCGAAGACTCTATTTGGAGGGCACCGATGATCCCGATTCCGAGCGCGAGGGCATGGAGCGACGACTGCCCTTGCTTAAGAAGGGAATGGAACTCAGCCTCAAGGAAGTCGAGGCTCTGGGACACGAGACGAAACCGCCAGCCCGTTACACCGACGCGACGTTGATCAAGAAGTTGGAAGAGCAGGGGATCGGCCGACCAAGCACGTACGCAAGCATCATTGGCACGATCGTGGATCGGGGCTACGTGCGAAAAGTCGGCAAACAGCTCGTGCCAAGTTTCAAGGCTTATTTGACCATTGAGGTGCTGCAGAACAACTTCGAGGAGTTCATGGAGTTAGGATTCACGGCTCGGATGGACGATGTTTTGGACGAGATCGCCGAGGGCAGGGCAGATCCTCGTGGATATCTGCAGGAGTTCTTTGTGGGAACTGAAACCAAACCTGGCCTTAAGACGGCGGTGGATGTCCGCAAGAAAGAGATCCCCTATCCTGCCTTCGTCGTTGGGAAACATCCCGAGACCGGTGAACCGATTTTGGTTCGCAACGGCAAGGATGGCAGCCCCTTCCTGCAATTGGGAGATTCGGACAACAAGAGGTATGCCAACGTCCCGGAAGATATGGCTCCAGCCGATCTAAGCGTTGAGAAGGCAATCGATCTCTTAAGTCAGAAGTCCGCTCCGTTGGAATCGGTCGGAGTCGACCCGTCGACGGGCAGAAAGTTACTGTTGAAGAATCGCCAGGGTTTCTACTTGGAAGTTGAACGCACTCCTGAGGAGATTGAGCGTAAGGAGAAGCCGCGGTGGATTTCGTTGCCGCCCAATGTGGATCCACGCCAGCTCAGCCCGGAAGACCTCGACTTTCTTTGCGAACTGCCGAGAACCATCGGCGGTCATCCCGAGACGGGTGAACAGATCTTATTCAAGGTTGGTAAGTACGGGGCTTATATTGAGTGCGGCGGCGAGCGGCGCACGGTGGAAGATTGGCGCAGGGGCACCGTGATGGATGCAGTGGAGGCGGCGGAAGTTCTGAGGCAGCCGAAATACCAGAGCGGGCGTGTCGCGAGCGCAGGGCCGCTCCTGGAATTTGGCCCGCTTGCGGGATCAGCGGGTCCGGTGAAAGTGGTCAGTGGGCGCTTTGGCCCTTACGTCACAGACGGCGAAGTGAATGCCACGCTACCCAAGGGTCTTAATCCTTTAGAGTTGACACCAGAACAAGCGATAGAGATGTTGGAAAGAAAGCGCGCCGCCGGACCGTCACCAAAACGCAAATCTTTCCGTCGCGCAAAATCCGTGGGGGCTAAGCCGACGAGGGCGAAGCGGAACCCCGCAAAATAGCGGTTTGTACATTGATCAGGACCCTGTTGAGAAGTACTGGAAATCCTGTCTTAATCGCTGGTTTTGAAGCAAGCACGAATAGGCTAGCCTTTTTGTTCGTCTGCTTGTATACTCAGAAGAATAGCAGTTAGGAACAATAAAAAACTGTGATAACATGGTTCGACTTGTAGAGTACATTGCCGTCCATTTAGGAAGGCATGAACACTGTTTGTTTTGGAGTGCGTGCAATAATGAAATTGAAAGACCAGCCTGCTTGGAGTCGTAGACTCCCACTTTCGCTGATGTTCCTGCTCTTGGCAGTGGCATCGGCCTTCGCCAATATTTCGGGAAGTATTTTCACCTCGCTGCCTGACGGCACCGCTGTGAATCAGAACCTGTACAACGACCAGTCAACGGTTTACCTAAACGGTGGACCTCAGAATTTGTCGGGCTCTGGATTGCCAGACGGCATCTACTACTTCCAGGTCACAACGCCCGACGGAGCATTGCTTCTGTCCAACGATTCGGCGTCGATGCGATTGGTGCGAGTCACCAATGGCCGATTTGCCGGCCGCGTGCAGAACAACCCGCCTACGTTCACGCTTTACCCAATTCCTCCTCCTCCATACCCTCCGACTGGTACCCCTTTGTACCCACACCCAGACGGGCCCAAGAACAAGGCGAACGGCAGCGTTCCCTGCCAGCTTTGGCCGTTTGACCAAACCACGAATCGTGGCGGTGAGTACAAGGTTTGGCTGATTCCTTATGGTAAAGCCACCGTCGCCGGCGATGGCAAGCACCTCAATTTCAACAAGAGCAATTCGAAGACAGACGACTTTAAACTGAAGTCGTACACTCCTCCCCCTCCTCCCGTCACGACGTCGGCAAACCTCGCGGGTCACAAGTTCTATGACACGAACATGGATGGCGTGGACGTGTTGAACAACGTTCCGGAAGGCGAAGTTGGAGTGCAAAACTTCACGATTCACATCGAACTCACCGACTCCAGCAACAACCCCGTGGTGTTGAGCCCTGCTCCCGGCGCTCCGGTCGTGATCGTCGCTCCCGGCGTTTACGAAATTCCGACCACGAGCGGTGGTAACTGGATTCTGCCCAACGTCCCATCGGGCACCAATTACAAAGTCTGGGAAGTGCTGCCGGCCGGCAACGGCCACTGGCTGCAGACCGCTCCTGGCTCAGCGAGCGACGTGATTCCCGCCGGTTGGGCAAGCCGCGGCTACAGCGGTGTGGTTGGCTTAGTTGACGTCATCGACATCAACTTCGGCAACATCCAGCAGGGTCGGGTTGGCGGCTACGCTTTCTATGACAAGAACATGGACGGCGTGTTCAACAACACGGAAGTCGGAATCTCTGGCGTTCCGATCAACATCACCGCGACTGAGCCGAACGGCACAGTCGTCACTGAGACGGTCACGACGTTCTCCGACGGCAGCTTCATTTCAAGCTACTACCCGGACGGTACGACCTACACGATCACCGAGACGATGAACAGCCCCTGGATTCGAACCACTCCGGTGAGCGGCACGTTTGCGGGCAAGATTGCCGGGGCGACACTGCCTCAGTTCACGGACTATGACGTGTCCTATGCGATCGCAGACACGTACACGAGCCCTTCGCAGAGCGGACCGGTTCCGAACGACTTCGGCAACCTTCTGCAGACGCACATCACTGGCGAAACGTATATTGATGCCAACGGAAACGGAGTGCTCGACAACGGCGAACTGCCCTTGTCGGGAGTCACGATCACGATCCATGTCACGACGCCCTCGGGTGCAACGTTCACAGAGACGTTGACGACGGGTGCCAACGGCTTGTATTCGTCCGCCCTTTATCCGGATGGCAGCACCTACACGGTCACTGAGACTGTGCCGAGTGGCTATGCCCTGACGGCGCCTGTCGGTGGGACCTATTCGGGAACCATCAATGGCGGATCAGGACCGTTCACCAACGTCTCGACGTTGTCCAACCTGAGTCTGAACTTTGGCAATGCAGCGGCTGCAAGGCTGAGCGGTTCGAAGTTCTACGACAGCAACGCCAACGGCGTGCAAGACCCGGGCGAGCCCAACATAACGGGCTTGAAGATCATCATCACGGCGACGCTGCCTGACAGCTCCGTTGTGACCCAGATCCTCTACACGGGCGCTGGAGGTACCTACACCTCGCAGCTCTTCCCGGTTGGCACGACGTATACCGTCGCCGAAGTGGTTCCTGCGAACTGCGGATGGATGCAGACGGCACCTAAGACCGGTACCTATACAGGAACCATCACCAGCAATGGAGCCTCCGGCCTCGTGTTCGGCAACTTCATCAAGGTGGCGGGCGGCGGTCTCACGAGAGTCTACTGGGCCAACAGCGGTCAGACGATCATGACGAAGCTCGGCATGTCGGCGATGTTGTCGATGCTGAACGGGTCGAACCTGCGCAACGCCAACGGAACGTTCGCCACGTTCTCCACGTTCACGGCATTCCGCACCTTCATGATCGGCGCGAGTACGACCAACATGGCTAACATGTTGTCTGCTCAACTCGCCGCAATGGAGCTGAACGTAGCGAACGGCAACGTCTGCGCTCTCAACATGATCTATGCACCGGGCACCACCAGCGCCAATGGCTCTGGCTATGCGTCGGTCGCGGACATCATCGCTGAGGCACGAGCCGCGCTCGGCGCCAACGGAAACACGACGGCGGCAGGAGCTGCACGCACATACCAGACCGCTCTTGAGAGCGCATTGGAGAATGCAAACGGCAACTCGAGCCTGTTCGGTGTTGGCGCTCCGACGACCATCATCACGCCGTCGCCTTACTAAGGTTGGCAGCTTGCTGAACTACTAAAAGTGCCGTCCCAAATTGGGACGGCACTTTTCTTTGTCCGTTGAACAACGGTGCTCGCGAGTTCCTGAATCGTGATCGCGGACTCAACGCCGGCGGCCAGTACTCGGCAAAGCTAAAGCCGCTTGCCTAAGTACTTTTTACAAGAAACCCCAACAAGTTGAGGCAAATTTCTTCCCAAAACGAAAACATCGTGATATGATGTCTTTCACCTGTCAGCCTTGCTCGCTATGCAAGGTTGGGGATGCGGTTCTTAATTTGGTTTGCATGCTTTTTTGAATGACCCCTTAATCTTTCGCCAGCGACTGTGAGGACCACAGCTGCGTGAGTGGACGTTTTAAGTGCAGTTATTTCACTGAAGACGTTAAACGGCGGTAGCTGTTTAAGGTCAAAGCCAGATTAAGAGTCGGCTTTGGCCTTGGATTATTTTTATTGGAGTGAACTGTTATGTTTAGATCTCGGGACAGTTTGAGGGGCTTGAGAGTCACTTTTGTGATGGCTCTCCTCTCTCTGATTTGCTCGGCATTCGCGGGCGTCTCGGGTTCGATTTTCACGAGTCTTCCAGACGGAACGACCGTGAACGCGAACCTCTATGACGATCCGACGTTTGTCTACCTGAACGGGGGGCCTCAGAACCTCAATGCCTCAGGTTTGACGGACGGCGTCTACTACTTCCAAGTGACCACCCCCAGCGGTGCGTTGCTTCTTTCAGAGGATCCGGCAACGGACAGACTCGTTCGTGTCACGGGTGGGCGATTCGCAGGTCGCGTGCACAACGATCCTCCTCTGTTCACGCTGTATACGGACCCAACGGGTCCGCCTTATCCCCCGATTGGCCCGCCGGTCTACCCTCACCCAGATGGGCCTCTGAACTCCGCTGACGGCAGCGTGCCGGTTCAGCTTTGGCCGTTTGATCAAACGACAAACCAGGGCGGAGAGTACAAGGCTTGGTTGATCTCCTACGACGCCGCAACGGTGGACGTCGACGGCGTTCACCTGATCTTCTCCGACCAGGATGCAAAGACGGACAACTTCAAGATTCGCGAGACGCAACCTCCGGTAGTCACGGTTGCGAACCTGGCAGGGCACAAGTTCTATGACACCAATATGGACCACATGGACGCCATCAATGGCGTTCCAGAGGGCGAGGTCGGCGTCACGAACTTCATCATTCACATCGAACTCTCGGACGGACAGGGCAACCCGGTCGTTCTAGATCCCGCTCCCGGCGCGCCAGTGCAGAACCCTGCACCCGGAACCTATCTTGTGCCGACCACTTCGGGTGGCAACTGGATTCTTCCCGGCGTACCGAGCGGAACGCACTACGAGGTCTGCGAAGTTCTTCCGGCCGGTGATGGCCACTGGCTTCAGACATGTCCTCCCGCATTCCCCGACAACATTCCCAAGGATTGTTTCAGCCGTGGGTACAGCGGCATCGTGGGCCTGGTCGACGTCATCGATCTGAACTTTGGAAACATCGAGCAAGGTCGATTCAGCGGCGTCAAGTTCTATGACCAGAACATGAACGGCGTGCAGGATCCCGGTGAGCTTGGCGTCGCCAATGTTCCCATTCACATCGTGGTGACCGAGCCTGACGGTTCAACGGCCACGGAAGACCTGCTCACAGGCGCCGATGGCAGCTACACGTCGAGCTACTATCCGGATGGCAGCACGTATGTCGTCACGGAAGGCTTGACGGGCAACTGGACGCAGACCTATCCCGCCGGCAACGGTGCGGAAACGGGCACCATCGGACCGGGCACGCCCGTTCCTGGACTGTTCCAGGACTACGACGTGACCTACACGATCCCCGACACGACGGGTAAGAACTTCGGCAACGTCCAGAAGGGACGCGTTACGGGCCTGAAGTTCTACGACACCAACATGAACGGAAAGCTTGATGACGGCGAGTTGCCTGTGTCTGGCTTCCACGTCGATATCACGTTCACGGAGCCTGACAGCACCGTCGTGACCGAGCATTTGGTCACTGCGGCCGATGGCACCTTTGCCTCCCAGTACTACCCGGACGGCACGACCTACTCTGCGAGCGAAGTGCTCCCGGCCGGTTGGTCTCAGACCGTTCCGGGCAACAACCTGTACACGGGCACCATCAGCGGTGGCTCTGGACCTTACGATTTCGGAACCTTTACGATTCCGGACGTGAGCCTCAACTTCGGAAACGTGCTTGTTGCGAAACTCAGCGGCAAGAAGTTCTATGACAAGAACATGAACGGAACCTTGGACGGCGGCGAGCCCGGCGTCGGCGGGTTCACGATCACGATTCACGTCACAAGACCCGATGGCACCACGGCGACGGAAACGTTGACGACGGCGGCCGACGGTTCGTTCACTTCGGGCGCCTACCCTGACGGCAGCACCTATTCGGTGTCGGAAACGATCCCGGCTGGCAGCACGTGGCTCGCAACCTCGGGTCCCCTCTCTGGGACGCTCAAGGCTGGTTCTGGCCCCTACACGGTGGACTCGAGCCTGTCGGATGTGACTGGCTTGAACTTCGGCAACATCTTGCGAGCCAAGATCAAGGGCCTGAAGTTCTACGACAAGAACATGAACGGAACGTACGACAACGGTGAATCGACCGTGTCGAGCTTCCCGGTCAAGATCGTTGTGACGGAGCCGAACGGCACCGTCGTGACGGAGAACCTGACGACAGCCGCAGACGGGACGTTCACTTCCGCTCTGTATCCGGACGGAAGCACATACGTGGTCACCGAGACCATCCCAGCAGGCAGTGGCTGGATTCAGACCGCACCAGCGGGCGGTTCATTCACGGGCACGGTGGGCGGGCCACAAGGTCCTTACACGGTGGGATCGACGATCTCAGACGTAACGGGACTTAACTTTGGCAACATCCTTGAGGCCAAGATCAAGGGCGTCAAGTTCTATGACAAGAACTTGAACGGCGTCCTCGATGGCGGAGAGGCCGGAGTCGCAGGGTTTACGATCACGATTCACGTGACGCGACCTGACGGCACGTCCGCGACAGAAACTCTGACGACGGCGGCTGATGGCTCCTATACATCGGCTCTGTACCCAGACGGCAGCACGTACACGGTATCGGAGACGATTCCGGTCGGAAGCACCTGGCTGGAGACAGCTGGCCCTTACTCAGGAACCATCGGCGGAGGCTCTGGTCCGTACAGCGCAAGCTCGTCGATCTCTGACGTGACGGATAACTTCGGCAACATCTTGCGAGCCAAGGTGAAGGGCATGAAGTTCTACGACAAGAACATGAACGGAACGTTTGACACGGGCGAACTGCCTGTATCGGGCTTTGCCATCAAGCTTGTCGTCACGAAGCCTGACGGCACCGTAGTCACGGAAAATCTGACAACGGCTGCGGACGGCACGTTCACCTCGTCGCTCTACCCAGACGGAAGCACCTACACGGTATCGGAAACGATTCCTGGCGGCAGCACCTGGCTGGAAACGGCTGGCCCATTCTCCGGCACCATCGGTGGCGGATCTGGACCGTACACCGTCGGATCGACGATCTCTGACGTGGTCGGTAAGAACTTTGGCAACATCTTGCAAGCCAAGATTTGCGGCGCGAAGTTCTATGACAAGAACATGAACGGAACGTTCGACGGTACGGAGTCCGGCGTCGCCGGCTTCACGATCAACCTCACGGTCACCAAGCCCAACGGCACGGTCGTCCATGAGACGCTGACAACCGACTCGAGCGGCAAGTTCACTTCGAGTCTCTATCCGGATGGAAGCACCTACTCGATCAACGAGACGCTTCCAAGCGGCTGGCTGCAAACCGCGCCAGGCGGCAACCTTTACACCGGCACGATTGGTGGTGCTCAGGCCTCGTACAGCGTGGGCTCGACGATCTCCAACGTCACCGGCAAGAACTTTGGCAACATCCTGATGGCTTCGCTGTCGGGCGACAAGTTCTATGACTCAAACGCCAACGGCGCTTTTGACTCGGAACCCTTCATCAAGGGCTTCAAGATCACGATCGCCTGGACGAAGCCGAACGGCACGACGGGAACGGACATCGTTTATACAAACGCGGCCGGCGCCTTCACCGTGGGCCCATATCCTGACGGAACCACCTTCAAGATCTCGGAGGTCCTGCCTCCGAATCCGACGGGCAAGGTCTGGGTTCAGAGCTTCCCAGCCAGCAAGACGTACACGGGTGCGTTGTCAGCTGGAAGCGGACCCTACACAGTCGGCTCCACGATCACCTCCCAGACGACGGGTTACCGATTCGGTAACTTCCTGACGGGCGGCAGCGGCGCGCTGACGATTGGGTATTGGTCGAACAACAACGGCCTCGCTTCGGCGAAAGCTCTTGGATGGACGGCGGTGTTCAACATCCTGAACAACAGCAACTTGCGCAACTCCGACGGGACGTTCGCAACTTGGCCGGCCACCCAAGCTGGGTACACGGCGTATCAGAGCTGGGTGTTGGGTGCGAGTGCGACCAACATGGCCCGCATGTTGTCGGCTCAGCTCTCGGCTCTGGAACTGGACGTCGCCAACGGCAACGTTGCCGGCAGCGCGTACATCTACGCTCCGGGCACGGCCAGCGCGAATGCTCTTGGATATGCGACGATCACTGCGATCATCGCAGAAGCCAAGGCATCTTTGGGACTCTACGGCAACACAACTGCCGCCGGAGCTCCGAGAACCGCCCAGACAAACCTGCAAGTCGCGATCATGAATGCGACCAATGGTTCCTCGACCACAGGAACCGTGCAACCGCCGGTGACCATCATTGTTCCTTCGCCCTACTAAGGGTTAAGAAACGGTGAAAATGGGGGTCGCTCCGCAAGGAGTGGCCCCCATTTGTCGTTGAAAGGCGTGTCTTTGAACGCGCTTAGTTACGGTTGAAAAATCAACTAATCCAAACCGGCATTTATGCCTATGGATTGGTTCATTTTTGGCCGCATTGGATGTGAAATAAGGAACTACTGCACCACAAAATTACTGGCTTCTCAGCGGCAAACGGAATAAAACGGTGATATGATAATGGGAACTCTGTCCTACCGCCGAGTTGAAGGAGTCGGGTCCGTGGACATGAATTTTGGAGTGTTTTGATATGTTTTATGCGATTTGCCAGGCTAAGAACCTGCGCCTGAGTTTTGCGTTGGCATTGTTGCTTACCTTTGCATCTGCCTTTGCGAACATCTCGGGCTCGATCTTTACGACGTTGCCGGACGGCACCGCCGTAAACCACAACTTGTTTGCAGACCCGGAGACGGTGTATCTCAACGGTGGACCACAGAACCTGACCGGTTCGGGCCTGCCTGACGGGGTCTACTACTTCCAAGTCACGACGCCAAGCGGCGCGTTGCTTCTTTCGAATGATCCAGCAACCGACCGAATAGTTCGCGCTTCAAACGGACGTTTTGCGGGGCGCGTGATGAACGATCCTCCGACGTACACGCTGTTCCCAATTCCTCCTCCTCCCTATCCTCCTGTCGGCCCTCCGACGTACCCCCATCCGGACGGCCCGCAAAATCCTGCCAATGGCAGTGTGCCGTGCCAGCTTTGGCCCTTTGATCTCACGACCAACCAGGGTGGTGAGTATAAGGTTTGGCTCATCCCGGTGGATAAAGCGACGATCGACCAGGATGGAGTCCACCTAACCTTCAAGGGCGGTGATTCAAAGACCGACAACTTCAAGATTGGCCAGGGCACGCCGCCGATTCAGACGGTTGCGACACTTTCCGGCCACAAGTTCTACGACTCCAACATGGACGGTGTCGACGTCCTGAACAACGTTCCCGAAGGGGAAGTCGGCGTTACGAACTTCTTCATCCACATCGAACTGACCGATTCGCAAGGCCAGCCAGTTGTCTTGAATCCGGCACCCGGCGCCCCGATCGTCATCGTCGGTCCCGGCGTTTACGAGGTTCCGACAACATCGGGTGGAAACTGGGCGCTACCTGGCGTTCCAACTGGCACGAACTACACCGTATGTGAAGTTCTGCCCGCTGGCGACGGCCATTGGTTGCAGACTGCACCTGGCGTTGCAGGCGATCCGATCGATCCGGGCTGTTTCAGCCGAGGATACGATGGAACCGTTGCCGACGTCGACATCATCGACCTCAACTTTGGAAACATCGAGACAGGTCGTGTCGGCGGCACGAAGTTCTATGACAAGAACATGGACGGCGTGCAGGACAACGGTGAGCTTGGCGTGGCCAATGTTCCGATCCACATTGTGGTGACACAGCCCGACGGCTCGGTCGTCACCGAAGACACGACAACAGCTGCCGACGGCAGCTACATGTCAAGCTACTACCCCGACGGAAGCACCTACGTGATCACGGAGTTGCTGAACGGGCACTGGCTCCAGACGTACCCGGGCAGCAACGCGGCCCAGACGGGCACGATTGGACCGGGCACGCCGCTTCCGGGTCAGTTCCAGGACTACGACGTAACTTACACGATCGCGGACACGACGACCAAGGGCTTCGGCAACATCGAGCGGGGTCGCCTCTCGGGTGTCAAGTTCTACGACACGAACATGAACGGAACCCTGAACAACGGCGAATTGCCAATTTCAGGCTTCCACATCACCGCCACGTTCACCGACCCTCTCGGCAAGGTAACCGTTGAGAATTTGGTGACGGCAATTGACGGTTCGTACACGTCGGACTACTATCCTGACGGCACGACCTACACGGTCAGTGAAGTCCTACCGGCCACGGGCTGGATTCAAACGGGCCCAAGTGGGAATCTGTATTCGGGTTCCATCAACGGAGGCACTGGTCCTTATGACTTCGGAACCTTTACGATTCCGGACATTACGGGCTTGAACTTTGGCAACATCGCAACGGCGACGTTGAGCGGGTTGAAGTTTTACGACCAGAACGGAGATGGAATCCAGAACAACGGTGATCCTGGCATCCAGGGCTTTAAGATCGTCATCACGGCGACTTACCCAGATGGCTCGGTCCACGTGCAGACCCTCTACACGGTCGCTGGTGGCGGCTTCACTTCCCAGGGCTTCCCAGACGGGACGACCTATAAGGTGGTTGAAGTTGCTCCGAATTCGTCCTGGCACCAGTCGGCTCCTGCGAGCGTGTTCTACACGGGCACGATCACGGGAACCGGAGGTCCATATACGGTCAATTACACGATCACCGGCGTGACCGGACTTGTGTTCGGAAATTACAGGGTGGGTGCCGGTGGCGGTCTTACCCTGGGCTTCTGGTCAAACAAGAACGGCTACGCCAAGGCCAACGCCGTGGGGTGGACGACGGTGTTCGGCATTCTGAACACTTCCCACCTCAGAAACGCCAACGGTACGGTGGCGACTTGGCCGGTTAGCGCCGCTGGGTACAAGACCTTCCAGTCGTGGATCCTCGGCGCAAACGCCACCAACATGGCCAACATGTTGTCGGCGCAGTTGGCGGCGATGGAACTCAACGTTCTGTCGGGCGGCGTGAATGGCTCCTCCTTGATCTATGCACCCGGCACGCTCAGCGCAAACGCGCAGGGCTTCGCCACGGTCAACGCGATCATCAACGAGGCCATCGCATCGCTTGCGGTCAATGGCCTGACGGTGGCCAGCGGCCCAGTGAGGACCTATCAGGCGGCGTTGAAGGACGCCCTCGACAGGGCCAATAACAATCTGAGCTTCATCCAGGGTCCGATCACGATCATCGTGCCGTCACCCTACTAAGCGCAAGGTTGGTAAAGAAAAGTGGGCCGCCCCGAAAGGGGCGGCCCACTTCGTTTTCGCTTGCTCGACCCTACTTGTTGAGGGTGATGGAGGCTGAGGTCCCCACGTTGCCGGCGGCGTCGTAAGCCTTGCAGTAGACCACGTGGCTTCCGCTTGCCAACTTACGCGTGTTGATCGACGTGGTGAACGGTGAACTCGTGCTTGTCGCGGCAAGGTTGCCATCGAGGTACATCTCAACCTTCACGACCTTGACGTTGTCGGTAGCGCTCACCGAAACGGTGAGTGTCATCTGCAACTTCAACCCGGTGCTTGGCGAGGTGATCTTGATGGTCGGCGGCGTCGTGTCGATCGCGGAGCCATTGCTAACGGTCACGGTCGAGGTTGCCGTCGTCGCATTGCCAGCCGCGTCCCGGGCGACCGCGCTCAGCGTGTGGCTACCGTTGACGACCTTGGTCGAATCCCACACGAAGCTGTAGGGTGCTGCGGTGTCTTGGGAAACCTGCACTCCGTCGACGAGGAAGGTCACCGACGCGACTCCCACGTTGTCCGAGGCGTTAGCCGAGACGGATACGCTGGTTCCCGACACGGTGGATCCGGAGACGGGGCTTGAGAAGCTCACGGTTGGCGCGGTGGTGTCGGCGTTGTTCACAGTTACCATCGCGGTCGCGGTGCTGGAGTTGCCCGCAGCGTCCTTGGCGACCGCACTTACCGTGTGGCTGCCGTTTGTATAGGCTGTCGTGTTCCAACTCACCGTGTAAGGTGAAGTGGTGTCTATGGCGAGCTGCACTCCGTCGACGTAGAACGTCACTGAAGCAACAGCCATGTTGTCCGAGGCGGTGGCGTTTAGGCTCACGCCACCTGATACGGTTGCTCCCGCAACGGGGTTGGAGAGGCCGACGCTTGGAGCCACGGTGTCAGGGTTGCTGACATTGACGGTTGCACTCGTCGTCGCAGAATTGCCGCCGCTGTCCTTGGCCATTGCGCTGATGCTGTGGCTGCCATTGGATACGTTCGGAGAATTCCAGTTGAACGTGTACGGAGCCGAAGTCGCCTGCGATTGCTGAACACCGTCCACCAGGAAGGTGACGGATACGACGGGCAGGCTGCCAGAGGCGGCGGCTGTAACGCCTACGGTTCCTGAGACAGTCGAGCCTGCGGTCGGATTCTCAAGGCTTACGGTCGGCGGCGTGGAGTTCGAGACCGTTATGGTTTCGCTCACGGACGCGCTGTTGCCAAAGTTGTCCACTGCGGTCGCCTTAAGGGTATGCGAAGCGTTGGACAAAG
Organism: uncultured Fimbriimonas sp.; assembly: GCA_964619505.1. Lineage (GTDB taxonomy): Bacteria > Armatimonadota > Fimbriimonadia > Fimbriimonadales > Fimbriimonadaceae > JBBQMJ01. The sequence continues at coordinate 13,771 of CAZUCK010000061.1, forward strand.
TCGTCGTGTCCAGCGAGAAGGTGTAGGGCGCCGTGGTGCAGACCGCTTGCTGCACGTTGTCGACGAAGAATGTGACAGAGTCGACCATGTTGTTGTCCGTCGCATTCGCGTAGACGCTCACGGTTCCGGAGACGGTTGCATTGGCGGCAGGCTGGCTGAAGCTGACGGCCGGGGGAGTTGAATCCACTCCAAGGCTGTCGCGAGCCTTCAGCACCGCGCCGTAAGCATTGAGCAAGCCATAGCCAAAATACATATCCCAACCCGGGGTGCCAAGGTCTGTTGCCGTCGAAGTGAGAATGCTGTCCACTTGGTCCGGAGTGAGGTTTGGGTTCACCGAAAACACGAGCGCGGCGACACCCGCAACGTAGGGAGTCGCAATGGAGGTGCCTCCGGTTGTGATGTAGCTGTTGGTGATGGTTGTCGACTCATCGAAGATGGGGGCGCAAATGTCGACGTTGTTGCCGTAGCTCGAAACGTAGTCGAGGGTGTTATTGCCGT
>CAZUCK010000062.1:0-8630 GCA_964619505.1 uncultured Fimbriimonas sp.
GGAGATCGGTCGGCAGTCCGTCACGCTGGCGGCGCACGCGGTAAATCCAGCCCTGGTAAGCTCGACGCCGACGACCTTGGCCACCGGAACCCACAGGCTCACCATCAGCCTCACCGACTTCTCGCTCCCAGACGCGGTCTCGAGCGACGATTCGGCAACACTGAACTTGCCGGTCGGCGGGCCCGCCTACGAATTCACCATCGGGGCATCCGACATGCCCACTTGGCCCGGGAACGACGGCCTTCTTACCGTTTGGGTCACCAATACCGGGTCTTCGTCCCAGTCTCTTGCCTCCTTGGCGATCAGCGGCGTCGGATGGGCGACTTTGACGAGCCCCCTGCCTGCCGATCCAATCCAGCCTGGGGCGTCGTTCGCCGCTACATTCAGGGTCCAAACTCCGGCCGATGCGCCCTCGGGCGCGGCGCCGAATCCCGTCGCGGTTCCGGCCGTGATCACCGCGACCGGCCAAAGCACGTCCCAGCAGCCGCTCTCGTTCCTGGTCTATAGCCAACCGCTCGCCCGCATCAACGTGAAGGTGACGAGCGCGTCGACGGGCGACCCAGTCTCTGGCGCCACCGTTTCGAGCACATCCACCGTCTCGGACTTGACGACCGATGCGACGGGGCAGGTGATCGGCCCCGACGGCGCGCCGGGCATCCCTGTGGCCGATGTTCCAATTCTCAGCGTCGCCGCACCCGGATACCTTTCTCAAACGCTTCAAGCGCCGCTCACGAACCCGACCGTGACTGTGCCGCTGGCGACGGGGAACGAGCTCCAAATTCTCGATTTCACCGTCACACCGCTTACCCAAGATGAAATCACGGCCCGAGGCATCAACTTGGCGGACCCGGTCAACTACTGGGTGTTCGATTTCACCCTTTACATTCAGCTGGGGGACAATGATCCTCAAGCGGCCAATGTCTCAAGCTTCACGCTCCCGGTGGCGGGCTCGAATGTGCCCCCGGCGACGGGAGGCGGCGAGATCCATACTCCCGCAGGCACGTTCCGCTTCAGCATCGTGGGCACTGGGAGCCAGGTGGGTTGCATCGTCATCCCGGGCCAGGTCAAGATGCTCAAGCAGTTCTGGGACGCTTCCTACTGCACGAAGAACACGTCGTCCTACCCGATCGTGGGAGCCGTGACGGGGCTCATCCCGCCGGGCGGCATTTCGCTTCCCAACCTGAACGGCAAGCTGCAGCCGTCATACCAAGCCCTTGGCGGAATCTCCCCAGGCGAACAGGTCGGGGCCTCTTGGACGGTGCGCGGCGATGAGGCGGGGACGTACAAGCTCACCGGAACCGCGACAGGGAGCCTTCAGTCCGGCCAGACGTACACGCCGGTGAGCACTTCTCTGCAAAGCGCGCCGTTCGATGTGGTCGCGCCGGAGATAAAGCTGACGGCGGATGTGCCGGATGCCGTGCAGGCGGGAACGCCGTTCGACGTCACGTTCCACGTGCAAAACATCTGCTCCATCACGCTGCAGGATGTCAGCGTGTGGATCGATGCTTCGAAATTGGTCAACTGCACCCTTGCGGATGCGCAAGAGAAAGCGGTGGGTTCGATCGCACCCGGAGCCACCTCTTCGGTGACTTTCACGTTCATCTCGAAGGTGACGGGGAGGGTCGTCAACCACTGGATCGTCCTTTCGGGGCCCAGGTGCTCACCGAGTGTCGGTGTCACCCCCACGTCGCCGCCGCTCATCAAAATAAGCAATGCAGATTTCGGCCTCGTTCCGGCGACCGATAACCCGAACGCCAAACCCGCTGTAACCACGATCACCGTTGCGAATGTTGGCAGTCCGGGCAGCCTATTGACGGGGTCGGTGAATCCTTTGCCCAGCCCCTTTGCATTGGTTGGGGACGGTTCGTTCTCTCTGGCTGCGGGCCAAACCAAATCATTCACGGTCATCTTCCAGCCTCGGGTCGGCGATGGGGGCACGGGTTTCTTCGATCCAAGCTGCGATCCGCAGCACGTAACCTACATCCTCAAGAATTGCACGGCTTCTTCGGATGCGGAGAATAAGGATGGAAACAACTTCTATGCTCGGGGACAGACGGTCCCACCTCAGGTTGTGAATTTCGCCGTCCGTGGCGCAACACGAGATCAGGAACGGAAAATTGAGGGTACTTCGAAGGCTCATTATGACAAGTCCACCGTCATTGCCATCATGAACTGGCAGCCGTCAACCGGCTATTTGGATGACTTGGGCAATGTAAAAGTGTATGAGGATTTGACTCGGGACGTTCGTTCAGGCTTCTTCTTCACTCCAAGCACGCCATCCGGTATTAACTGGGCTTCTCCTTGGTTCGGCAATGGACAAAACCCCTTGTTGCTCTCGACCCCAGGTGTTGCATTAGGGTTAGATGGGCACCCGCCAGTCAAGCCAGCCTTTTACCCTTACCTAATCGTGCCGGACGAATTATGGTTTGACCAAGCATACGAGTATACGGCACCATGGTTGAAGGACGAAACCGACCAACCTTGCTTTCATCCTTTAGGTCACTTTTCAATTGGTCGGATTATCTTTTCGAAGGACGTTTTTCCAAATCCTTTAAGACTAGCGGACTGGTGGGAGTCAGTTTCTGTTACCAATAAAGATACTGGTGCTGCCGTGGGATTCCACGCAGGAGACTTAGTTCACATGACTTTCCCTTGAATTTAAGCCCTTTCCATCGATCCCTAGGATAATGCCATGGGTTTTTGGCTTACCCAAAATAGCCTGGTTGGTGATCCTCCGCACGGAACATTGAGCAATGGCGGGTGAGAACGATGGATTATGGCAAGGCGCTAATAACCTTCTCTAAATCCTGGTTGCTTTGTAACAATCTACTCCAGGTACGTTCCGTTGACGTTCAACGCGAACTTGTAGCCCAGCATATCGGAGGCTTTGCGGCACATGACCATGCGGGACAGGAAGATTTCGAAGTATTCCATGACGGTCGCTTCCTTTGTATCGATCTCAAGTGTCAGTTCGATCGTGTGGGCTTCCGTGTCCATTTCGACCCTGCTCTTCTGGACGGCGTAGTTCACGCGGTCGTGGATGTCGAAGGTCTCCATGATCGGGTTTTGGACGCGGCTGAAATGAACATCGCTCTTATCGGCGATGATGAGGGCGGCGCACATGGTGCTGATGGGTGTTCCAAGGAGCTCTTCATGATTGCCGATCGATCCTAGAATCGGGGCAATCTCGGCAGGATCCATTCCCATTTCGTTGAGGATCGTGAAGGCGATGTTGGCACCTGAGATTGGGTGGTCGACGCGGTTGATGACGTTCCCGATGTCGTGGAGATAGGCGGCGATCTGGCCCAACTCGTTCTCCCTTGACGGCACCCCCACGTTCTCGAGGATATATCGGGTGATCGAGGATACGACGCCGACGTGGCGATGACCATGTTCTGTGTAGCCCATCGACTTCATGACTTCATTGGCCCCGTCGATGAGTTTTTTTACTTTGGCGTTGCTGCGAACGTCTTTGAGGGTTATGGGTTTGGGTCCGATGACTGCGATTGGTTCCATGGGGGGTTGGGTGTTAGGGTGTTAGGGTGCTTTCTTTGACCTTGCTTGAGGTTTCATCGTGGCTTCAAAATGGGTTCACTACTTTTCTGCCAGAAGCTCCAGGGCGAGATCGAAGCGACCGTTGGTACGTTGCTCTTGCTTGACGGGGCCGATTCCGGGCGCGTAATCGGTGTCCAATTCAATCTGACGTTTGGGAGTGTCCAGGATGAGCGTCGTTTTGATCGTGCTGAATTTACGGCCGCCGATCGCAACACTCGATTTCGCTTGAGTCAGGGTCCCCGTCGCTTCTTCACTGCCGCCCGGAAACGAAAGGGTGCCTGACCACGACGTGACCTTGCCGATTTTGGCGGGTGCAAGAAGGGGCACCGGCGGATTGAGCCCGGCGTTGGCCAACCGATCCGCGTAAAGGGTCTGATCTTTCCATCCCAGCCTGGAGACGCCAAGGGCGCTGGAGATTTCGAACCCTCGGATTCCGGCGACCGAGACCACACGTCTTGGAACGATGGCCTCAACGTACGTGGAGAACCCTGTTCTGACATTGTAAGATCTGGCCCTTCCGATTTCCATTGGGTAGTAATCCTGTGGCCCGTCGCAACCGGCAAGAAAGGCGAGAGCGGTGAGAGGGAGGAGCATCTTTGCGCCCATCCACTTCTTCGCAAGCCTGCCTCCCGACTCTGGTGGTCCGCGGGGTCCAGGACCGGCATTTCGCAACTGGGATTTGTCTTGAAGGCGGTCCACGGCCGCCTTGGGACCACCCCGGATCGGCACTCTCATCGGCTTTCTCCCGCGAAGGAGGTGATGGGTTTCGCAAGTTCTTTGTTCAAAACCCAAAGTCTGCAATCCCAGTTCATCAGATCGCCTCAAGTTTCGCGAGGTTCTGCACCAACTTCTTGACGCCGATGACGCCCGGAAAGGCGACCGTCACTTCCGCATCATTTTTCAGCGGACTGCAGGCGACCACGACCCCGACGCCGAACTTGGGATGTCTAACCCGTTGCCCAACCTGGAATGGGGGCTTCCAACTGGGCCCTTTCAAAGGCGTTGAGACTACTGCCCTTGGTTCCGTCATCGTGTAGGTGCCGCTTCGTTCTTGGTAGACCTGTCTGGGAGGCGGTGGGGAGTAGCCTCCGCCATCCAGGGTGGACAACAATTCGGGCGGAACATCTTCCAAGAATCTGGAGCGCCGGTTGAAATTGGGTTGACCGTAGAGAGAGCGTCGGTGCGCGTGCATCAGGTGCAGTTCTTCCTTTGCCCTGGTCATGCCGACGTAGCACAGGCGGCGCTCTTCCTCAATTTCAATGTCGGCGTTCAAGGATCGAGAGTGGGGGAAGACGCCCTCTTCCAAGCCGGTCAGGAACACGATGGGGAACTCCAGCCCTTTGGCCGAGTGCAGGGTCATAAGGGTTACAGCCTCGCCTCCTTCCGTCAAGTTGTCGACGTCGGCGACGAGGGAGACGCTTTCCAGGAAGCCGTCCAGGCTTGGTTCTTCAGAGGTGGCGTCGTACTCTGCGGTCACGTTCAGGAGTTCTTGAAGATTCTCAAGACGGCTGATGGATTCCTGGCTGTTCTCAGTGCGGAGCATGTCCAGGTAGCCGCTGCCATTCATAAGCTGCTTGAGCACCGGGGTCACCGGGCCTTGCTCGGAAAGTTCGCCAGCTTCCTGGATTGTTCCGAGGAATGCTCTGATGCCGGTGGCCGTCTTTTTTTGAAGGCCCGCTTGAACTTCTTGGTCGTGGAGGGCCTCCATGAGGGTTGCGCCGTGGTCATTGGCCCATTTCTCGATGTTGCCGAAGGCGGTATTGCCGACGCCGCGAGTTGGCACGTTGATCACGCGCTTGAGGGCAACATCGTCCCGTGGGTTCAAAGTGAGCCGAAGATAGGCGATCATATCCTTGACTTCCTTTCTTTCGTAGAACCTTTGCCCGCCGATCAGTACGTGGGGAATCCGCATGGTGAGGAAGGCCTCTTCCATGACGCGGCTTTGCGCATTGGTGCGGTAGAGGACAGCGTAATCGCCGTAGGTGCGGCGGTTGTTTCGAACGTCCCGCAGCAGGGTGTCCGCCACCATCATCGCCTCGTCTTGCTCGGTGCCGGCCTGAGTGAGAGTGATGGGCACTCCCTCTGAATTGTCGGTCCACAGGCTCTTATCAGCCCTTCCGCGGTTCTTCTTGATCACCTCGTTGGCGGCGCTGAGAATGCGTTTTGTGGAGCGGTAGTTCTGTTCAAGTTTGATAATCTCGGCGTCTGGATAGTCGGAGCCGAACTTAAGGATCAACGAGACATCGGCGCCGCGCCAGGCATAGATGGATTGATCGTCGTCGCCCACGGCGACCACGTTGCGGTGTTTGGCCGCGATTTCATGCACCAGCTTGTACTGAGCCATGTTGACGTCCTGGTACTCGTCAACCAGCACGTGAAGAAAGCGTTCCTGGTACTTCTCAAGGACGTCCGGGCATTGCTCCAAAAGACGCACCGCATAGAACAGGATGTCATCGAAGTCGAGTGCGTTGGCTTTGCGGAGGAGATGGTTGTAGGACTTGTAGACCTCGGCGACGATTTTCTCGAAGAAGCCCGTCGCGTACTCGGCGTACTTTTCGGGCGTCTTCATCTTCTCCTTAGCGCTTGAGATTTCGCTGAGGACTCCACGCGGATTGACGCTTTTGTCGTCGATGTTTTTGAGCTTGAGAATGTCGCGGATGAGTTGGATTTGATCGCCGTCGTCGTAGATCACGAAGTTTGGATCGAGCCCGATGTGCCGACCGTCGATGCGGAGCATGCGGCTGCAGATGGAGTGGAAGGTGCCGATCCACATCGCGTTGGCTCGATCTCCGATAAGGGTCTCCACGCGCTCCCTCATTTCTTTGGCCGCTTTGTTGGTGAACGTGACGGCGAGGACGCGCGACGTCGGGACGCCATCGGCGATGAGTTTGGCGATGCGATACGTGATGACGCGCGTCTTGCCCGACCCGGCGCCAGCGAAGATGAGGATGGGCCCACCGGGCAGTTCAACGGCCTTTCGCTGTTCGGGATTGAGGGTGCCTAAATCGAGGGCTGCGGTCATGAAGGGTCTTTATTATAAACGGTAGACAGGCGTTTCCTGTTGCGACTTTTGGAGGTGGGATGTGGGGATTAAAGGGTACGCGTGAAGCCCGCTCCTCCGGTTAAGGGCTGCTGGGCCGTCGCTTTGGCTGACGTTGGCATTTCATTCGCCTTGGGGTAAGGGGGGCTGAAGCGCAACACTCAAAAGAGCTTAGCGATTGTTCAAGATTGTTTCTTGCCTTGATCCAGGTTGAACACAGTGCCCATCAGGGTCTTTTCCGCTAGGCTGGAGTCTCCGCTCTGCAGAGCCCGTAGCGCCATGGTGACCTCCTGCGCTTCGGCGGTTCGGCCCTCACCGATCAGCAGAGCCTGGGTCTTCTGAAGTTCTGAGATGGCGCCCATTTGCGTCAGGACGCCTGTTTTCATGCCGAGGATCGTCTTTTCGACGACTCTGGAAGCTTGTGCGACCTGGGCAGCCTGTTTGACCCTTGGGTCCTGGGGGGCCGAGTATGCCGCGGAGTCGGCGGTGAACTCCAGAATGAAGTCAAGATCGATCACCTCGGCCCTTCCCGAAGCGCAGTCGTCATAGCTGAGTTTCCCCGCCGCAACTCGATAGTGGCCGAGGGGGTGGTTTGCCATCTCGAAATCGAAGACCTGCTCGATGCTCGCCCCACGCTCTAGGTCAGTGAGTTGCAAGGTGAATTCCGTGCTTTGTGCGGCCTGTTGGGGCGATCTGCAGGAGACCCAGCGGGCGAGCTTCACGTCGAGCCGAAGGTTTTGGCCGACGACGGTCATGAGCTTATCCAGTTCCATCCGGAAGACTTCCGGAATGAGGTCGGGTCGATGAATGTAGTAGTAGTTCCCTCCCGCCTTCTTGGCCATCGAGGCCAACAATTCTTCGTTGTAATCGGGGCCGAATCCGAGGAAGGTGACGGTGATGCCGCGACCTTTGATTTCGCCGGCGTGGGTGACGAGGGAAGAGTGGTCTTTGATGCCGGCAGTCGGATCGCCGTCGGTCAGAACGATGAGGCGGGCGGCCCGGCTGGGGTCGTTCAAGGCAAGCACCTGTTGAAGTGCCAGGGACAAGCCGTCGTAAAGGTTCGTGGTGTTGCCGGGCACCAGGCGCATGATGCCGTCCTTTATGAGTTGCTTGTTGGTGACGCGTTGTGCCGGCATCAGCACTTCGACGATCTCTTCGAATGTCACGATGCTGAGCACATCGTTCGGGGTGAGCAGATCAACGACGTGGGAACAAGCTTGCTTGACATATTCCAGTGGCGGTCCTTCCATGGAGCCAGACCGGTCGATGACGAGGCACAGATTGAGGGGTGTTCTGGTGCCGGAGCCGCCGCCGATGGCATTGCCGACGGCCGTGAATTCGACAAGGAACTGCTCCCGTGCAGGGCCATTTGCCATGGAGCACGATCTGCCAGGGATGATTTCCGCCCTCAGAGATTTTCCACCAAAAAGGGCTGGGTCCATGGCGCTCGTTTTGTTGAAATCGGCAGCGGGGTCGAAGCCGGGCATCGCCTGCGTCTTCAACGGATCGTTGAAATTTGGCGCGCCCGTGAGCATGGTCTTGTTCGGGTCGATTCGCTGCGTTGGATCCATGAGTAGTCCTTATTGTATTTGCTATTCAACGCGGAATGTGGTCGCGCCGATTCTGAGCAGGGTTCCGGGGGTCAGGAGAGCCGTCTGGACGCGATTCCCGTTTACGAAGACACCATTGGTGCTCCCTAGATCGCTGACGGCAAGTCCACCGAGGCTTGGGGCAAGGCTCGCGTGCCGTCGAGATGAAGAAGTGTCAAAAGCGATCGGTATGGCTGGACAGTCGCGGCCGACTTCAATGGGCTGCGGCACAGGGAAGCGATGACCGGCCAAGGGTCCGTCGGTAGCGACGAGCGACCATGCGGCTTGTTGCGCCGGGGTCATCACGGTGGGCTGGAAACTGGGCACGGGCGCAATCATGGTGGGTTGCGACGCTTGAACCGGATACGCGGCGACTGGAGCTTGTTGCGCGGTCCGTCCCGGAACGGCCGGCCTGCCGACGGGCTGGTGAATGGGGGTGTGGGGCG
>CAZUCK010000062.1:8640-14151 GCA_964619505.1 uncultured Fimbriimonas sp.
TCAGGCCGGCGGGCGGTGGAATGGGCGCGGGGGCGCCATCCTTCATAAGAAACTGCAGCCCAGGTTGGCCGAGTTGGATGGTCGCCCCGGAGTACAACGGCGACTGGTTGATTGGCTGCCCGTCAAGAAGGACCCCTCCACCGCCGTCGAAGATAAAGTATTGATCGCCCTGTCTGCTGATTGTTGCGTGAAAAGGTTGCAGCGTGGGGTCACCAAAGATGGGCACATTGCAGAGTTCGCTGCGGCCGATGACGGTGTGCTGAGCGAAGAGGGGCCACTCCTTGCCCTCATTTCTGCCGAGCGCCCGTCGGAGCCAGGCGCTCTTCGCCATGTTTTCGACGATGCCGATGAAGAGGCCGATGGCGAGCCCCAATGCAACGGCGAAAATTGCACGCGAAGTTCCACCGACTTCCAGTTGCTGCCCCGTTTGAGCACCTCTGGCAAGAGCCGAGGCCGTCCCGACTACGACGCCTACGAAGTCAAAGATGCCTCCACCGATCGCGCCTCCAAGGGCACCGCCGACGAACCCAAGCATGATTCTCTTAGAGGACAATGTGGTTGCGCCGATGGCGGCACCCAAAACGGCACCCATGGGAGTGAGGGCTAGGATTCGGGCAAGGATCGCTTTGGCAATGTTGCCGCTGACGAACACGCTGCTGCCGCCGAAAAGTACGAGCACCAGCGCGGTGCCGATCTTATCGCCAAGGATAATTCCGATGACGCCAAGGACGAGGCCAAGGCCCAGGCCTCTCAAGGTGTGCACTTTGCCCCCCGTCAAGTAGCCATTCACCGCTCCGATTCCGCCGCCAATAAGCGCACCCATGAGGCTTAGGAAAAGGAGTTCCCAAGTTTCCCAAGCCGCCGTGCTGTTGCTTGTGATGTCTTGAGGCGCAGAGGGTGCCGTTACCGCCCAGGCCGCGAGGCCAGCGACCATGCCGACGAAGACCCTAAGCGAGATTGACTTCATTTAGACTTCGAAGCGAAACTTCACCTGCCCAAATTGGACGTTGTCACCTGGTGACAACGGTCGCTCTGCGTCGATTTTGTTGCCGTTGACATAGGTGCCGTTCGTGCTGCCCAGGTCTTTGACGACCACGGCGGCATCCGCCTTGGTGATGCTCGCGTGTCGTCGTGAGACGGTGCCCTCGCCCGTGAGGCTTAGGCTCAATCCGGGATCGCGCCCAACAAGATTCTCGCCCTCGGCCAAAGGGATCACCTCGCCGGTTTCTCTTACCAATCGCGGCTCCATGGTGGCTGACATCGAGCTCGCTGGAATGGGAGCGGCGTCGTCCAGGATGATCTTTTGCTGCGGTGCAGCTGCCGGAGGCCCAGCTGGAGCAGGGGGCGCAGCGCCTGACGGCGTCGGATCGGGCATCTGAACGCCCAGGTTTTGCAAGTGATCGGCGACCGCTTTCTGATTCTTTTTGATGTAAATGAGAATGCCGTAAATAAGGCCCGCGCCAACGGCAAGCGAGAACAAGTAGTTCAAACCGGTGGCGAGGGGACTCGGGCGCTTGGACTCGGCCGGTTTGGTCGATCCTGAAGCTTCCTGATCCTTTCCAGGTTCCTTTGTCGGCCTTTTGACGGTGGAATTCAACGTTTCTACTGCATTTGGAATGGAAACGGTGAGCTTCGGCTCTGCGATGTCCCGTTTCAGGGCGAGTTCGAACCCTTGTTTCCAGGGTTCCGCCTGTTTGCCGTTACTTCGGTAGTTGACGATGACTTTGATTTCACCCGGGGGGACACCGAAAAAAATCGCGTCGCCGGCGGCTGGAGGGTCGAGGGTTTGGCTTTGTTTGCGGTTACCGTCCATTAGCTCGATTTGGGCTGCGGCGACGGGCGATCCATCGTGTTCAACTCGGACTTTCACGAGGCCGACATAAGTGTAATCGGACGGATGGACATTCCAGTTGCCTTTAATATCGTGCACGACTCGAATGGCTGCATTGTTGCTGTCGCGGTCCCAAACCACGAGATAATCATCGGCGGCCAGAGAGCCAGATGGGAATTCGATGCTCTTGCCGTCATTGAGCTGGCCGGGTTCGGGCAAGCCAATTGGCCAACCGGACGAATGAAATACCATCCTCGCCGCTTCAGTGTCGAAGCTGAGCGAGATCTTCGCTTGTCCGAAAGAGAAAACGGACAGGAGACAAAGCAGCGTTACGGCAAGGGTCTTGAGTCGCACTCTGATAAGATTCTAGCCCGAGCTTTTGGCAACGCGTTGGCAACATCCGTACCGCAGTAGCCTACGGCGCCAATCCCTTCCGCACACAAGTCAGCCGCCATGCCGTGCCAAAAGGCGGCACAACTGATTGCGTAGTAGGGCGGGAGATCCTGTCCAAGCAACGTGGCCGCGAGGCCGCTCAGGACGTCGCCCATGCCTCCCGAGGCTAGGCCGGAGTTCCCCGTGCAATTCACGAGCATAGGCTGATCAGGTTCGCCGATGATGCTGTAAGGGCCCTTGAGCAGCACACATCGTTTAAACTTTTCGACGGCTTGCTGAACCGTGCAAAATCGGTCGCACTGGATCTCGGCGATGCTCGAGCTGAGAAGTCGGCTCATTTCGCCCGGGTGTGGGGTGAGAACGCAATCGGCCATTGGAAGAGGCACGCCTTCGCTGACCGCGTTGAGGGCGTCTGCATCGACGACGCATGGTTTGGTCCAGTCCTGCCAGACCTTGGCGAGGAATTCAAGCACGGGCTGTTCGTGCGTCAGTCCAGGGCCAAAGAGGGCACTATGGTGGCGGTGCTGGCGATCCAAGAGCACCCGAGCTGCATCGGCGCTGATGACTCCGTGATTTTCCGGCAGCGGAAGAATGAGTGCCTCGGGAACGTTTGCGGCGATTGCCGCGCAGACGCGCTCAGTCGAAGCGACAGTCACGAGGCCGGCCCCTGACCGAATGGCTGCGCGTGCGGCCAATGTGGCCGCCCCCGGCATCGTTTCGCTGCCCGCGACGATGAGAATAGAGCCGTTGTCTCCCTTATGGCTCGCTCGCAGGCGCTCGGGTAGGAGACTGGCTACCCACTCCGCATCGATCAGCTTCGAGTCCGTTGGTTCGTTGAGGAGAGCGTTTGGGTACCCGATCTCGGCCACTGACCAGAACCCGGAGTGTTCCAAACCGATGCCCTGGAAAAGAAAAGGTTTTGGGAACCCAAAGGTGACGGTGCGGCACGCCCAGACGCTCTCGCCCAATTCTTCACCGGTGTCGCACTGAATTCCGCTGGGAACGTCTACAGCGACGACGGGTACGCCGCTGCGGTTGATCGCTTGAATTGCGTCGCTTAGCGGGCCCTTGACTTCACACTTTGCTCCCGTACCGAGCAAAGCGTCCACGATGAGGTCCCGGCAGCCCACACATTCGGCCCTGGCTTTCCATCGGGAATCGCTGAAATAGATGGGTTCGGTGCCACCCGCCTTGGTGACCCTCATCTGCTCATGTGCTTCCGTCGTGAGGTCGGATTCTTCCCCGGATACAAGGCAATCGACGCCAAATCCATGCTCGTGAGCCAGACGTGCCACGACGAAACCGTCCCCCCCGTTGTTGCCTTTTCCGCAGAAGACGCAAATGTGGCCGCCGTCGGGGAGCATTTCACGCACGGCGCCGAAAACCGCGAGGCCGGCTCGCTCCATTAGCACTTTGGCGGGAATGCCGAATTCTGCACTCGCTCTGCGGTCGATTTCGCGGGCTTTTTCAGCCGAAGCTATCCACATGATCTTTTGGGTACGCCGTTGTACTCCGGTGCCTCGTTTGACTCTACGTGGTCGAGTGCTCCACAGTTACCGTTGTGACGCCGCGCAGCTTGAGTGAGCCGCCGCATTTGGCGTGGACAAATTTCTTTCTAGCCGGAAGCCTACGTTTGCGCGTAAACGTTGCGCCGCACTTGAGGCAGGCGTAGGCGACCTCCTGCCGTGCAACGTTTCGTTGCACTTCATATTTGTGTCGAACGATCGGTTCCAGTCCAAGTTCGCGCATTGCCGCACGCCACGGCTCGCCGTGTCCAGCGCCCCTGCGACCAGCTCGTACGTAAGCGATTAGGTGCGCGTACTCGTGTCGCAAGGTGATGTTGAGGCGTTGCTCATCGCAAAGGACGATCGAGCTAAGGCTGATCAGCCCGGCCCGATAATGGGCAACTCCCGCAGTGACACGAAGCCGCTTCCAAACCAGTCTTGGCTTGTACCCGATGGGGTGCTCCTCGCAAAGCTCTTCGAGCAACGAAGCGGCAAACCCTTGCAAGCCTTCATTCACGAGGCGATTTTACCGGCGCTTGGTCCTCGATGAAATTGGAATCCTCGAAGGCTTAATTCACACCGATGAGGACGGTAAGAAAGTATGCACCGACCGGATGACGAGTCCAGGTGATAGCGATCACTTTCGCTCAATCGTCACGATCTCAAAAGCCGGGCTTTGCGAAAACCCCGCCTTTGTCGCCAATGTTGAACCACTTCTTGACGCCGTACTTGTCGCAAATCGCTTGAACTCGGACATCAGTCTGGGCGAAGTTCTGATCGATATTTTTATAGCTTTTGGATTGCATTGTTTGCGCCTTGATGAGAGCCGCTTGGGGGTTGGTTGAAACTTGGTTAAGCAGATCTTCGAGGTCAGAAATCATGCCCGGAATCTCGGTTAGGGCGATGTCGTAGTCGTTCGCAATCGGCTTGCATTCCTCCGGCGGTGGTACGGATTCGAATTCGCTGAGAAGGTCTTTCCACTGGGGTCGCAGATTCTCGAACTTACCTTTTGTGACGGACGACGGCTCGTCGACGGGCGCTTCTTCGTTCGTGGGTTCCATCTCGCCGATGCCTGGCCCCAACGTGTTGAGCATCAATTCGAAAGTTTTCATGTCCGCGGCTTGCTTGACGCTGAGCTCATTCTTCTTGACTTCGATTTTTTGAAGGTGCCCCAACCAATCGTATACGTCTTGCGGCATTTTCGTTTGCGCTGGCACCGTGGCAGCCGCTTGCAGCACCGGATGCGGTATGGCGCTTCCGACCTGAAGGGTGTTGCGCGAATTCAGCATCAACAGCAGAGCCATGATGACGCCCAGCAAGAGTGTCATAACCGCATAGATCCAGAGCGTCTTTTTCTGACGCAACACTTCGGGATGGACAGCCTGGGCATCTGCGGATGTAGCCAAGGCGGAGACGGGATTGCCGCAGCGCATGCAAAACGTTGCGCCCACGGGATTCTCGGTTCCACAACCTGGGCACTGCATTGTTCTTAGAGACTCCTTTCGCCTCCCCATTATCCCTCTCATTAGAAAATCGAAAGGTTCGTAACCAAGGATCCGGGAGAGCGTCGTGAAAATTACGGGGAGTGTGGAACGAAAACAGTAAGGCGAATTGAATCGGTTTCGGCGTCTATTGAGAAGATGGAATCGGCCGTTGGGTTCAATTGGAGGTTTTGTATGGGACGCGAGATCAGCAGCCACCATCCGTTGTGCGAGTATTTCAGCGAGACGCTTCACGACTCGCTTTCCGACAAAAGGGGCATTTCAGGGAGGGATAACTTTG
>CAZUCK010000063.1:0-13291 GCA_964619505.1 uncultured Fimbriimonas sp.
TGTGGGGCCAGGTCTGATCGATTTCTCCTGGACGACTTTGAACCCGCGATCCCAAGACTTGTGTTTATAGGTCACCACCTTCACCGAAAGTGAAGGGTCCTTTTTGCCCAGAATTCTAAATGTCAAGGAGCCAGGTTTGTATTCCGAAGTGATCGCAATCGGAGTGGCGTACGTGTTCTCAAGCACTAAATCAACAGAGCCGTAGTCCACCGTAGCATCCCGACCCACTGGCACGTATGGCACCGGCATCGAGTGGTTGTGATGTCGCACAATGCCTACGTTGGCGAAGAGTGCGGCATTGTAGAGGGTTGTGCTTACCTGGCAGATGCCCCCTCCGATCCCGTGGTCATGCTTTCCGTTCTTATAGACGCCAGCTTCCTTGAAACCCGCTCGTATCGTCCGGCGACCTACCGTATCGTTGAAGCTGACTTTCTCGCCCGGCATCAGCACGACCCCATTCAATTTGCCGCTTGCGACATGAATGTTGTTGTTCCGGCTGAACATCTTGGCTGGGAAGTGGGTCGTGAAACTTTGCACCACATCCGTAATGGTCGCCAACTGGGCATCGGAAACATGCTTTGGCGCTTCTTCAACGGGCAGTTTCACCTTAAGATCCCCGTTCAACGCATCGACCACCGCGGGCAACAGCGTGTCCTTCTTAACCTGAGACGCCGTCGTTTCCGGCACCCTCACCACCTGGCCATCGACGAACGTTGCGCTGGCTTTGGCTGGCCCTCCTGCCGCCTCTCGAATAGCTCGGTCCAATTCTTCAGGGCTCCGACCATTCGACTTGAACTTCAGTTCAAAATGTTTGGATTCCCCGTCGGCGGAGCCAACGATTGCGGTGGCGGCTCCCACCAAATCCTGAACCGGCAATGCCGCCACTGAAGCGGCGTCATCGAGGGTGACCCCGAGCTGACTGGCCGTCATGTCAGGCATCGGCTTTTTCGCGCCGGACCAGACCAATTGCATCGGAACTAGTTTCTTGTACTCCCACCAAACGCGAAGCTTCTTGGCAGCGTCCTCGGGGGCCAGCCCACCAACGGAAATGGTGCCGACATAGACGTTGGGTGCAATTTTGGACTCGAAGCGGGCTGCCGCGATGCAAAGCAACACGACGCCCCCAAAGAGCAACGCCAATAATCCAGCTAAGAACTTCTTCATCCTTGATCAGTCGAAGTCAAGGCACGCGCACCCCTTGCGCGAATGACATTGACTTATCTAAGCCTGTTCCATTATGACGATTGACAATTGGGTTCCGAACGCCAGACTTTGGCAAGTTGGCGCAGAATTCTCCACCGATCGCCGGCGCTGCCGAAACGGATTGGGCCCAAATTGGGTCCTGCTCAACGCCTGACAATTCGGAACTCCCCGGTGGCTATTTTGTGTAAAATCTTGCCATGCCCAAGCTTGTATGGTTGAACGGTGAAATCACCCCCTTGGAAACCGCGACCACCAGCGTCGCCGACCACGCGCACCTTTACGGAGACGGACTATTCGAAGGTATTCGGATCTACTCGGGCAGGATTTTCAAACTTGACGAGCACCTAGAGAGGCTCTATCACGGAATTGCTTACCTTGGCTTTGAGATGAGCATCAGCGAAGGTGAGTTGCGAAAGACCATTCTCGAAGTCTGCAGGCAATCCGAAATCCAAGACGGCTATATCCGATTGAACGTCACCCGTGGCACGGGCCTCGGCTTGGACCCCAAGAACATCAACCGGACGCCCAACGTCATGATCATGGTTTCTTCGCTCGCGCTCTATTCGCAGGATATGTATGAAATCGGGCTGCATGTCGTGACGACATCAATCAGAGTCATCCCCCCAGACGCCTTGGATCCGAGGGTCAAATGCATTGGTCGCTATGCCTCCAACATTCTCGCGAAACAAGAAGCGAACCGACTGGGCGCAGGCGAGGGCCTCATGCTGAACAACCAGGGTTACATCGCCGAGTGCACAGGCGACAACCTGTTCCTAATCAAGGATGGCGCCATCCGAACACCGCATCCTTCGTCGGGAATTCTAGACGGCGTCACTCGCCGAACGGTGATCAAGCTCGCCAGAGAGGCTGGATACACCGTGACCGAAGAGTTGTTGACTCCCTTTGATTTGTACACAAGTGACGAAGCCTTTTTGACCGGAACGGCGGCAGAAGTCATTGGCATGATCTCCATCGATGGACGCAAGATCGGCTGCGGAAAACCAGGCAAGATTACGCTCGACCTCATGCAGAGATTTCGAGAGCACACCAAGGTCGGAGTTCCCATCGTTTGAGTCGATTGGGGCGGCCCCTTGCAGACCGTCTTGGCGCGCTCATCGTATGCGCCGAATGCGGGCGCGAAGCGGATGTCTTCATAGAACGGCGCGGCGACCGAGTGGCGGTCTGTCAAAAGTGTGCAGACAGAGCCTTCCCGGACCTGCACATGGGGACTCTGGTCATCAGCTTCAAACGACCAAGGGCGGCCGCATCGGTGTGCCCGAATTGCGGATATTCGTCGCAGGACTGGGAAACCCACGGCCTCGTCGGTTGCCCCCTTTGTTACGAAGCCTTTCGCGAGCAACTGTGTCGGAAATTCGCAATTGTGCCCGGCGGATGGCACGCGCATTGACCTTTATCGTTTCACCATCGAGCGCTCGGCGGTAACATCCTCCCGCACATGGAGCAGATCGTATCCCAAGTTGATCTCAACGACGACGTCCACAAGGCAAACCGCGCCGAGATGGATGTTGCAATGGCCGAATTCGCGAGTCGCACGTCAACGGCGCTCAAGGGCGGAGGTCACGATGCCGTCGCAAAGCACAAAATGCGTGGCAAGATGTTGGCTCGAGAGAGGATTGAAGCCCTCATCGACGGAGGCGCTCCCTTCCTGGAGTTCAGCACGCTTGCAGCAAATGGGATGTATGGCAACGAGGCGCCTGGCGCCGGAATCGTGACGGGCATCGGTCGGGTTCATGGACGCGAGTGCATGATCATCGCAAACGATGCAACCGTAAAAGGCGGCACTTACTTTCCGATCACGGTAAAGAAACACCTTAGGGCTCAAGAAATCGCACTTGAGAACCACTTGCCTTGCATTTACATGGTCGACTCAGGAGGAGCATTCTTACCCCTTCAAAGCGAAGTCTTCCCAGACAGAGACCACTTCGGGCGCATCTTTTACAACCAGGCAAACTTGAGCTCTCGGCGGATCCCTCAAATCGCTTCCGTCATGGGTTCCTGCACTGCCGGAGGAGCTTACGTTCCCGCAATGAGCGACGAGACGATCATCGTGAAGAATCAGGGCACGATCTTTCTGGGCGGGCCCCCACTCGTCAAGGCAGCAACGGGTGAAGAGGTCTCGGCAGAAGCACTCGGGGGCGCAGACGTCCACACAAAGGTCAGCGGCGTTGCCGATCATCTTGCGGAAGATGACGCGCACGCCATCGAGATTCTCCGCAATATCGTCGAGGACCTCGGCCCAAGACCCAAGCAGGTCGCAGATCTTATCGAGCCGGCTGATCCCATTTACGATCCAGCAGAACTCTACAGTCTCGTCCCCAGCGAATCCAAGCAACCGATGGCCATGCGCGAAGTGCTCGCCAGAATGATGGATGGATCCCGGTTCCAGGAATTCAAGGCGAACTTTGGCACTACTTTGATTTGCGGATTTGCCCGTTTTTACGGCAACCTCGCCGGAGTTCTCGCGAACGACGGCATTCTCTTTTCCGAATCAGCCCAAAAGGGCGCACACTTCATCGAACTTTGTTGCCAGCGCAACATACCCCTCGTCTTTGTGCAAAACATTACGGGCTTTATGATCGGCAGGAAATACGAAAACGAAGGAATTGCAAAGCATGGAGCGAAACTGGTCACGGCTGTGAGCACCGCCAACGTGCCGAAATTCACTGTTGTCGTTGGTGGATCCTATGGGGCTGGAAATTACGGAATGTGTGGGAGAGCTTACGACCCCCGTCAGCTTTGGATGTGGCCCAACGCTCGTATCAGCGTGATGGGCGGTGAACAGGCCGCGAATGTACTCCTCACGGTCAAGATGGAGCAACTTGCGCTCAAAGGTGAGAGCATGACCTTAGAGGAGCAAGAAGCGTTTAAGGCACCCACCCTCAAGAAGTACGCAGAAGAGTCTTCAGCTTACTTTTCGACGGCCAGGATTTGGGATGACGGTGTCATCGATCCAGTGGACACTCGGCGGGTGTTGGCACTTGGCATTGAGGCAGCCAGAAACGCACCAGCCGTCGAGCCGCGCTTCAGTGTTTTCCGCATGTAGGGGGCGCCTGAACAGTCGGCTTATCCGCAGGTTCGACTGCCCCGCATGCGAGTGGCTCAAAGGTAAACTTTGAACTTGCAAACGGCTTCACAAGACCACGAAAGCAGCCCGGAAGCACCGCCAGAACCTGGACTGACCGGCCGAACGATCCTAAAGTTTTTCTTCCCACTCGCGATCTCCTGGATTTGTATGTCGATCGAGGGTCCCGTATGTACTGGAGCCATTTCCAGAAGGCCAAACCCCGAAATCAACACAGCAGCCTTCCTCATCCTTATGGGAATCGCGCTTTGGATCGAAAGCCCAATCATTGATCTTCTCTCAACGTCAACGACGTTGGCCAAGAATCGGATTCACTACCTAGAACTGCGTCGCTTCGTACTCTCACTCCTCTTGCTAGTAACTGCGGTTCATGCGCTGATCGCGTTCACGCCACTGTACTGGATCGTCACTCAGGGCATCATCGGTGTCAGCCACAGGGTGGCCTCAAGCGCGCGTCTTGGGTTGATATTCATGCTCCCTTGGGCAGGTGCCATCGGTTGGCGTCGGTACCTGCAGGGCATTCTCATACGACACGGCCGAACGCGCAGAGTCGCCATCGGCACGTTCGTGCGTGTGGCTTCAATGACTGCCGCCGTAGTCACCTTGTATTCGTTCACAAATATGCCCGGAGTGGAGCTTGCTGGCATTGGCCTCATCTGCGGCGTCGGCTCTGAGGCGCTTTGTATCCATTGGATCAGCAGATCGATCATTCGCAGCGAATTCGCCGAGAGTCCCCGAGACTCAGCCGTACAGCCGTTGGGCATTAAGAAACTTGTATCCTTCCATTTGCCGCTCACCTTGACGACCATGGTGACCCTTTGTGGCGTCCCCATGATGAGCGCAGCGCTGGCCAGAATGCCCAGCCCCATCCTGACCCTCGCCGCCTACCAAGTGGGTTCATCGTTTTTGTGGCTCCTGAGAAGCTTCACCTACGCGCTCCCAGAGGTCGTCATCACCCTTTATCGGGACCCAAAAACTGCTCTTGTTCTAAAGCGTTTCTGCCTCATGACGGGCGGCTTTGCTTCTGGGTCGGTCTTTTTATTCGCCCTTTCCGGATTTGATAAGGTGTATTTCACTTACGTGCTGGGAGCGAGCGCGGAAGTCGCCGCCGTGGCGCATTTGGCGTTCCTCGCCGGCGGTTTTCTCCCCATGATTGGAGCCAGCCAAAGTTACGTGCGCGGGATGTTGACGGCGCATCACCTGACGGTCTCAAGACTCGTCGCCATCGGCGTCTCGATGGTGGTCATGATTTCGGTGCTTATCTTGGGCGTTTTCATACGCGGCAACGGCGTGTTGATTGCAGGACTGGCATCGACGTTTGCGTTGCTCGCGGAACTTGCAATTCTCGCATACTCGTGGAACAAAGGCAAAGCCGAACGGTTGGTTAATTGACTGGCCGTTAAATCATGAGGCACACCTCTCGGAAGAAATCGCTGGTAGAACACAGAGCATGAGCCATCGATCTCGAGCTTTGCGCCTGTCGGCTGCCTTGGCCTCTGCTTTATTCACATGCAGGGCCCTCGCAGACATCACCTACAAAGTTGTTCCCAACCCCGACAAGCAAACGCTTTCTGTGGAGATGAGCCTTTCGCGCACGAAATTCAACACGGACTTTCAAATGCCGAACTGGGCACCAGGGGCATACATTGTTGCCAACTTCTGGAAGGGCGTTAGGGACCTGCACATTTTCGATGACGAGGGCCATGAAGTGACGGTCACGAAACTTAACGATTACACGTGGCGAGTCTCGTCAGCCACTGGAGAAAAGCTGACCGCCAAATACGAAGTCAGTTGCTCCTACTCGGATGGCTCCATGCACTACAGTGGTCCGGCAACATACCTCTATGTTGTTGATCGCAAAACGGAACCATGCACCCTTGACCTCGAAACACCTCCGTCGTGGCGTATTGCCATTGGCCTGGAACACGCCCGGCGGTCCGAACACAGGTTTAGAGCAAAAGACTATGACGTACTCGCCGATAACCCCGTGACGATGGGCGACTTCGTGGAGCAACACTACACGGTTGCCGGAAAAGACCACACGGTCGCACTTAGGGGCGCAGCCAAGGCCGACGTTGATATGAATCGCTTGATCAAGGCCGCCAGTTTTGTGAACGCCATGGAGACCGACTTCTTTGGCGGTGCACCCTATGACAAATATGTGTGGCACTTCAGCATTTCTGACAGCGCCGATGGCGGAGGAGGACTTGAGCACCTCAGCAGCACTCAAATCGGCTTGTCAAGCGGGGTCGGGCCCCGTTGCGTGAACGTGATGTCCCATGAAGCATTTCACGCTTGGAACGTCAAGAGGATTCGATCGTCGGTTCTGGGGCCCTTCGACTATACTCAGCTCCCCCAAACGGGAGCTTTGTGGTGGCTTGAGGGCGTGACAGATTACTATGCGTACCTTCTGTTGCACCGGTACGGATGGCGCTCGGACGGCGAATATTTCCAAGACATCGTCCATAACGTGGACGCATTGAGGGCCAATCAGCACCGCTTCGAAATCAGCCCTTACCAATCAAGCTATCGGGTGAGAGAGGCGAACAATGGGGTCGGCAACAGCAACGGATTGTTGGTCAGCTACTATGACACCGGCTGGATCTTGGGCCTTTGCCTAGACATCGAAATTCGTTCGCGGACCAAGGGAAGATACTCGCTGGACGACGTCGAGTACGCGCTTTGGAAAGAATGTCGCAACGACAGCCCCGGCTTCCAGGAGGATGAAATTCGAAACCTGTGCGTAAAATTTGGTGGGCCAACGTTGGGTGATTTCTACGACAAATATGTTATGGAACCCGGGGAACTTCCCGTCGAAACACAACTCGCCAAGGTCGGCCTGCAATGGAGCGAGCAGGAGCGAACGCTGCCGACATTCGGGTTCACCTATCAAGGCTCCCACACATCGGGTGGCGCCAAAGTTGGGTCGGTGACCGACAAGGGCTCACCCCTGGTGTCCGGCGACGTCATTACGGAAATAGGCGGCAAACCGATGACGGGTCTCACGGCGGGTCAAGTGCAACAGACCATGACTACGGCCGAACAAGAGTCAACGCCTGGCAAATTGATCCACGTCAAAGTCAATCGCAAGACGGGTCCGGACTCAATTTCGATTGTTGAAGCAGACATAAGCCCTACCACGCTCGCCAAAACCATTCACGTGATCCAGATCGACACCGGCGCTTCGGCTGACAAACTCAAACTGCGGGATGGATGGTTTTGGAGCAATCGGAGAAGGCCCTTTTCAACAACCCCTTTGAGGCGTTAAGAACGGGAACCTGAGTGCGTTCTGCTGGGTCGGTTAGGCAGAGATGTCAACCTTTTACGCCGCCTTTCGCAATGTGTCGACAGTTCGGCAAGCGGCCGCCGAGATCCTGGAAAATGGTGTTTCCTTTGACGACGTCAGTGTAGTGGCAAATCAAAACTATGCCGATCTCCGGGCGAAAGGGTCGGCGGCGAGCCCGTCGCATATTCTGGACTCAACCGACTTTGTGGGATCGGGAAATGCCCCGAAAGGCGGCCCCTCGGTGCGAACGGACAGGTACCGGCTCAGCGAGGACTACTTCAAAGAGAGCTCGGTTGGCGGAGGCATTTCCACGTCGGAGCCCGAAGATTCCATTTCCAAGATCGATGAAGCGGACGAGTCCCAAGCACTCGCTGAGCAAGAAACGTACGAGCGACGATCGCGAGGGACGAGCGAGGCGATGGATCTACAATGAGCGGTCATTACGGGCTACCCAAACTGATGGACGGCAAGCGGATGACTTTCAGCCAGTTCCGATCTTCGATAACGACCTGTACGATTCCTGGGAATGTTTAACGTTCCCGGTTTGGGCGTCGTCATGGGAGGGGGCGACTTGGCAACGGCGGCACTCGATGCAGGCGATAAGGCTCGAGGCATCAACGCAGTGCTGCTTCACTTTAGAGAACACGATGTGGACGATACAACTTCGAAGGTTCTCTTGGAGACGCTCGCGTCTGGTGGGGCGATCCTATCTGTCGAACTTTCCGGTGGCAGCGATCAAGCGATTAGGTTGGAGACCCTTGCGGATAAGTTCTGCGCAGTCACTTCCGTCACTGGTGGAGCACCGCGGTACTGATGCCACACAGTCATGCTCGGCGAGCTAAAATCGCAAGGTGGGACGACAGTTCATTGCGTTCGGTGCCCTGTTCGCCTTTCTTGGAGTGCTCCTAGGTGCATTCGGCGCCCATGCCTTGGCATCCCATTTGGATTCAACAGCCCTGGAAACGTACAAGACTGGGGTCCAATATCAATTGAGCCATGCCCTGGCGCTGATCCTCATAGGATCGTTGGCGATCGGCCAACCCAATACGAAGCTGAAGTGGTCTGGAAGGCTGATGGTGGTCGGCATCGTGCTCTTCAGTTTCAGTCTCTATGCATTGGCAATCACGGGCGTGCGAGCCTTGGGAGCGATCACCCCATTTGGAGGCGTCTGCTTCCTTGTATCTTGGCTCTTCATGTTTTCGTGGGCGCTGACCGAAGCAAGCGCAGAAGAGTCCACTTAGGCGAGGGAACAACCGTTTTCCGCGGGAGGTCGCATGGAACCCAGCGTTGTGCCGGCTACCAAGAAGAAGGCACCATCCTCGCCGTCACGATACGCGACGTTGGACCTGGCCTTGATCAAGTCGGCGAACTTCTCCGCAAGTACGGTGCAACCAAAATCGATCCTTATGCCGCTTACGTAGATTAGGCTGGCAACTCCCGCCCTCGACGATCGGCATATGTAATGCGGAAGCCCGAGGAGCATTGTCGGTGTCCAGAGTTCCGGTTCTCACGTCAAAAGAAGTCAGCACAGTAGGTGCAGCTTGGCGTCAACAACCTCTGCGCAGCCAGGGCTTGGTTCTCGTCGATGATCCTCGCCGCACCTAGGTTTATGAGATCGCGTAATGAAGGCTCGCCGAGGATGGCTTGAGCAAAGTGTCTCACATGAAGGCTCACGCCTCCAGCTCGACTGGTTCGCTCCACGAAAACCCCGGACGCATCGTACTGAACGACCCATGATCCCCGATTCTCAACAATGTCTGGATCATCGATTTCGATGACAAACTCACCTGAACCTTCGGGTTTCAAGGCTGAAAAGGCAGCCTCAACATTCAACACGCGGAACATCGGAGTTCGTTCAATCTCGACCTTACATCCATGGTCGTAATACATGGCCAGATAAGGGCTGTCGGAGGGCTCATACCAGCTTAACTTAGACTTATTGATCGCCACTCCGCGCAGCACGGCCATGATCGAGTTGTAACCGGCAAGGCTGGACCAAATGACTTCCTCCACCCATTGGTCTTCCCAGAAGCCATCCTTTTGCTTAATCAAAGCGTAGGCCTCCACCGGGTTGCCAACGGCGTAAAGGGTCTTGTTTGACGTTGGATTTAAGACACGCTCCCACTGGCTGGGAGTGCGTAGGTTCATGCCTGAGTGCCTCCGAGAGAAGGCTGCATAGCATTCCGTGATGGCGTCGATGTCCGTAACTTCCAACACCGTCGACTCAAGCTCCTGCTTAAAGGCGGGCAGCCGCGCGGAATCGACTGTGAGCTTCACGTGCTTTCCGCAACACTCGTATCCAAAGCCGCGATAGTAGCTCTCCCTGAATGCGTACAGCGATGCGATTTCGAAACCCTGCTCACGATAATGGCGAAGCACCCACCGCATCATGGCGCCCCCGATTCCCGATCCGCGAACATTGGGCAAGACCGCCACTCCCAACACGCCCGCGGATTTCATCAATCCCATACCCCGAGTTGCGGTCATAGGCATGACTCCAAAGGCGCCGACAACTCCAGACCCGTTCGTCGCAACGAAGGGAGAGGCATGTTTGAATACGGAACTGCCTTCTTGAAATGGAGCGCCGTTGTTGTAGGTTAGGCTCCAAACTCTAAGGAAACCAGGCTTGTCAGCCGGTTCGCTTGGGCGCACAGTAATTGGGGACATCGTTGACTTCGTCCTAGCAGGTTCCACCTGAAAAGTAGCCGGCACGAATCGGTCTCAGCGACGGTTGGCTTTCTTGACCTTCGCCTTATCGGCTCGATCCCCGATGGAGTCCTTCATCCTTTCCATCCAATTCCCAAGCTTTCCAAGACTTTCTCCTACCTTTTCCGTGACTTGGTCTCGCTTGTCCTGGAACTTATCGATCGCATCGCCGTGCCTATCGACAAAACGCTTTTCCATCTCGCCGGATTTTTCGTCCATTCGACCGAAGCGATCCTCAATGCTGCTTAAGCCATCTTCCAGTTTCTTCTTCAGTGACATCGTTTTGCCTCCGACATGGGACCCAACTCAAAAGGTAGCATTTTCTTGCCTTCCATTGCCCTCAATGAAACGCCGATCAGGTGCGACGGAGAGTCGGAAAACAGCCTTCCAATCAAAAAAGACCTCATGCCGTCGGCAACTGGAGAGCGCCGGCTTGCATGGCTACCCTATACTATTTCTGTGTCACTCGCTATAATGCAATCAAGTAGAGGCGCTCCTTGTCTTGGCGCGATAAAGAAGATCTAGGCACTACGCTTGTTTGCAGCGTTCACGACCTGCTCCGGATGGTCGATGACTCCCTCATTGATCGCCATAGGGGATTTACTTGGTGGGCCGGCGACTACGCTCAGAGCATCTGGGCCGATCTGGGTCTGTACCACAACGGAGTCACCATCTATCGCATCCATTGCGAAACGGAGATGCTGCACGGGGATGGCCACGCCCAAGACGGCGAACTCATGCTTACAAAGCTGATGGCCGGAACAACGCTCAGCGGCATGACCTACGACGAGACCACTGATCTCTACAAGTTGCATTGCAGCGTCTATGCGCACGACGACAACAAGGAGTGGATCAAGCGCGTTCTCCTCGGTGCAGTTGCTCTTCAGCTGGCGGATGCGCAAAACAACGCCAAGCTGAGCGTCGTAACCGGCTTGACCCCAGCATGCAGCTCACACCCCACAAGTGGAATGAGAGCAGAACCAGATCCCGTACTGGAATCGGTCGAGAAATTCTTCAAACCGTACGGCGCGCAACCCAGCAAATGGCTTGGCAGTGAGGAGTGGTGCGAAGCACGGGAAAGGGTCCGTCGAATCGCTCAGCATTCGGTCACGGACAACGAAAGCTATTTGGAGGCCGAGTTCGATTGGCACGGATCAGGCGAAGGGCTGCCCATTCGCTTGGACATACGGGCGGACCGGCCAAACCACGTACTGGGCAATGGCCTTGACATCACCCTCACGCTGCCGCTCTCAATGCCGACGGGCCAGAGAGCTCACACAGCTTTGGCCCTCAATGCGCGCGAACGCAAGGAGTGGAACTGGTGCCATGACCTCGGATCTTGGTGCATCAGCGGCAACGAAGTCATGTTCCGATGCTTCGTACCGAACATTTGCAACTCCGCTGGAACGCTGACGGAAGTGGCTCACGACATGGCCCTTCGAGCGAGATGGGTCAACGAAGAGCTTGCTCGAGA
Organism: uncultured Fimbriimonas sp.; assembly: GCA_964619505.1. GTDB lineage: Bacteria > Armatimonadota > Fimbriimonadia > Fimbriimonadales > Fimbriimonadaceae > JBBQMJ01. The sequence goes on from CAZUCK010000063.1 coordinate 11,773, forward strand.
GCCCATCGGAGCCTAAATTGCCCCACAAATACCTGCGATTAGGAGTTTTTCGCGACGTGATGGATAATGGTTCCAAATTTCCGAGGGCAAAGGATGACCAATATCCATTTTCTTCACATTGGGAAGACGGGCGGCACGGCGATAAAGTTTGCATTGGGGCCGATCGCGCAAAAGCATTCGATCGTGCTTCACGAGCATCGAATCAGACTACGAGACGTCCCTGAAGAGGAACCTGTCTTCTTCTTCATTCGAAATCCCTTGACCCGATTCGTTAGCGGATTCAACAGCAGACTCCGTCGCGGTTTGCCCCGATACTTCAGCCCGTGGAACTCGGTCGAGGCCTGGGCATTCGAGAGCTTTCCCTCCGCCAGCTGCCTCGGTGAAGGCCTTTCCGATCCGGATGCCGCTAGGAAAGAACAGGCGAGATCGGCCATGACCGGCATCGATCACGTTGGCCTAACCTACGGGTATTGGTTCAGTAGCTTCGACGAGCTACGAGAGCGAAATGGACCCTCGTTTGTAGGGCTTCAAGAGCATTTGGATAAGGATTTTGAAAGGCTCAAGCTGATTCTGGGTTTGCCTCAAGACTTGGCATTGCCAAATGACGCCGTTGCCAAACACAGCACACCAGCCGAATTTGACACCAACCTAAGTGATAGGGCAAAGGTGAACCTCTATGATTGGTTCGCGAACGACGTCAGCTTTTACGAAGCCTGTAAGGAACTCCGGCGTTCACAGCTTGGCTTCAGCCTAGAACCCGAAGCGGAAGAATCGCCAGTGGGAGACGACGCTCACGCGAAAAGAAGACTCACCACCGACAAGTGGACCGGCCTATTCATGTTGCTTTGAGCGCACGGCATATGATCGAATCCACGACCCACTCGAACCTAGAAGTCCTTTGGTCTCTGGTCCGTTCAATACCAAGCGGCAAATGCACGTCGTACGGACGCTTGGGCCAGGCGCTACCTCGGCCCGTTTCAGGCTACATCGTTGGACGCTGGATGTCGCAATCGCCCCCGGACGTGCCATGGTGGCGAGTCGTGTCCAAGAACGGCAACCTTCCGATCGGAAAACTCGATCCAAACAAGAGCTCGGAGCAGCAAAAACTTCTTGAGCAGGAAGGAGTTCCGTTCCAAGGCGGTCAAGTCAAAATGGATGCTTGCCTTTATGAGCTGCCCTGAGTAGGAATCTGCGCCCCCTTAACCATCCAGCGGCCCGGTTCCTGCAGGGGCTCGAAACCCAGACTCTCATAAACACCGTGAGCATCCCGTGTCGCCAGCAGCCATCGGCGCAGCCCTTGATGTTCCGGATCTTCCATCGCATGGCGAACGAGCGCTCGGGCTATCCCCTTCCCGCGATGAGATTCTTCTAAGAAGACATCGCATACCCAGGCCAAGGTGGCGCCGTCATAAACCATGCGTGCCTAACCCACCTGACCCTCCCCCTGAAAAGCGCCCAGCCCCAGAGACAAGTTCCGGGCCCCAGGCCTAACTTTCGACGTTCGGCCCCCCAGCTTCCC
>CAZUCK010000064.1:0-13107 GCA_964619505.1 uncultured Fimbriimonas sp.
AGGCGCTCTAACCCCTGAGCTAAACCCGCCGCGCAGGGGACATTGTGCATGAACGGGACGGGCTGAGTCAACTTGCTAGGTGGGCGAACAGGGCTCCATTTGTCAGAACAGAATAATGACCCTATAATAAGGCTGTGAAAAAGAGCCTCATTCAGACGGGCAACAGCAAAGCCCTCATCATGTCGAAGGATATGCGTGAGCATTTGGGAATCACGGACTCCGTGGAGGTGCAGTTCCGTAAGAGCACCATCGTGTTGCGCCACCCGGACGCTCCAGACGAAGAAGAGGGGCCGACGAAGGCTCCGAAAGCGACTAAAGAAGCCAAGCCCCCGAAGGAAAAGGGCAAGAAGAAGGGTAAGTAGCAGGGTACCTTCTGGGCGATGCGAAAGGCTTTGAGCCGAGAGCGTGACCATGTCTGACATGACCACGGCAGACGAACAGTCGGCGAGTTCCGAGAAGCGGGCGTGGCCATTGACTTGGTTGTGTGCCGTGCTTCCATTCCTAGGGTTTTGGGCTTATGGACTGTTCGACTTAGACGAGGGTTTCTACGGCGCGGTAGTTTCCGAGATGACCCGAACAGGGGAATGGATCACCCCGATTTTCAATGGGCACCCCTGGTTTGAGAAGCCCATCCTTCTCTACTGGCTTGCCAAACCTTTCTTCATGGTCTTCGGTACGGCTCTCGGGCCGAGGATGCCCAGCGTTCTGGCGACGCTTGGGCTCTTTTGGTTAACGGCCCGCTTTGTTCGAAAGTTTCTGTCTGACGGCGCTGCTCAACGGACCGTTCTCGTTCTCGCGAGCAGCCTCTTGGTCGTGGGTGCCGGCCGCATGATGTTGGTGGACCCGCTTTTGAATTTGTGCTTCGCCGGTTCTCTGCTCTTCCTGTGGGAATCGCTCCATGGGTCGACCACTGCCCGATTGTGGAGTGGGCTGCTGCTCGGTTTTTCCGTCCTTGCCAAGGGTCCTGTGGGCGTGATCTTGTTCGGTTTGATCGTTGGGATTACGCTGTGGAGAGAACCGGAAATGAGACCAAAGTTTCGAGGCTCTTGGACCGGGTTCGCCATTTTGTTCGTTGCCGGGGTGGCCGTTTGGTATGTTCCGGCCTACTTGCTCGATGGGAAGCTGTTTGTTCAGAAGTTTCTCGTCGAGCAGAACCTTCAACGGTTTACGGGGGGTGACGCGGCGCACAACGTCGGCTTGGCTGGGTTGCCGCTGTATCCGTTGGTCTTGCTTGTCGGGATGTTGCCCTGGAGTGTGTTTGCCTTTTGGGCTTGGCCAAGGGGGCGGGAAGATGGAGAGGAAGGCACCTTGCGGAGGTTTCTCGCCGCCTGGGCGCTCGTCGTGCTCATCTTCTTCACTTTGAGTGGAACCAAGCTTCCACATTACGTCCTGCCAGCCTGTTTACCGATTGCAATGCTGGTAGGCGACTGGCTTGCTCGTAGAGCGGGCGCCAAGGCGGCCGTTTCACCGGCTCGCCTTCCTGGGTACGTTATCGCAGTCTTGGCGATTTGGGCAATTGCCCAAGGTGGATTCACCTACTACTATATCCTTTCGGCGGCCGAAGTCCACCAGATCGCCGCATACGTCAGAGCTCAAGGGCCCTCCAGTGTCGCGGCTTATCAGATGCCCAGACGTGAGAAAGAATTGGGCACCATGAAGCCAAAGATCCAGGAGACGAGCCATCCCTCGTTGGTGATGTATTTGGATCGGAATGTGCTTGAAGCCGAAACCTTTGACCAGTTGCTCGCGGCACCAAAACCTCTTTGGATCATCACTCGCAGGGGGCGAATCGTGGAGGCAGACGTTCGCGAAGCGGCTTTACACAATCAGGAACTCAGACTTGTTCCGCTCAATTACCCTGGGCATAACTATGAACTCTATCACTTGGACCTCGACACCTCAAGTCGGTCGCTGAGACACTAGCGCTTTTTGGCGAGGACGTGGAATACGTGCCAATGCTTGGGTCTCCCCGCAGCCGTTTCGCCGTCGCGCTCCACTTCCTCCCAGCTTAAGACTTCGAACTCCTGGAATAACTGTTTGACTTCCTCAGCGGTGTGCGACGAGTGCATTGCATCCGCCCACTCGTCGTTTTCGCCCAGAAACTGGCCCAAGAAGATGCCCTCACGTTTGAGGGTTCCGAGCACACGGGTCCAAAACCCATCGAATTCCGTTGGCGGCAAGAAGAAGAGGCAAAACCCGGCGACCACGATGTCAAATTCGTTGGATCCCAGTTGTAGGGATTGGAAATCAGAGCGTATCAATTTAGGTTTCAGCCCTGGCATCAAGCGTCGCTGGAGCCGGTCCAACGCCTCTCGTTCGGCGTCGACTCCGACGACGTCGATCCCTTTGCTCAACATGTGCGCGACTCCATGGCCGATGCCGCATCCAAGTTCGAGTGCATGTAGACTCGGCTTCAGGTGGGGTTCAAGGAGTTCGTACATCGGATGGAGTGGCTTGCTTTCCATCGATTCGTAGTATTCGGACCAATTGTGCTCGGTGGCAGTATCGCTTTCTTCCACTCACTCAGCATGGCACGCCGGTAAAATCCTGGCCTGTGGACGAAGGGCACATTGGCGTTGACGAGAGCGGAAAGGGCGATTTTTTTAGCCCGCTCGTGGTGGCCGCATGCTACGTGGGTACGGAACTCTTGGCCGAACTGGCGGGCGTTAAGGACTCCAAATAGTTGACCGATGCTCTGGCCTTGAAGTTGGCCATGCAGATTAGGCGCTTTTGCCCTTGCTCAGTGATCGCGATTGGGCCCGCAAAGTACAACGAGCTCTATTTGAAGTTCAGAAATCTAAACAAACTGCTTGCTTGGGGCCATGCCAGAGCGATTGAGAACGTGCTGGAGCTGCAGCCTTGCAAGCTCGTGATCTCGGACCAATTTGCGGATCCTGTCGGGCTGAAGCGGCAGCTCTTCGAGAAGGGGAAGGCGATAGAGCTTCAGTCAATGGTGAGGGCGGAAGCCGACATTGCCGTCGCCGCTGCGTCGATTTTGGCGAGGGCAGAGTTTTTGAATCGCCTTTCGTCACTTGGGAGGGAATTCGGCATGACCCTTCCCAAAGGCGCCTCACCACCGGTGCTTGACGCGGGAGTGAGATTCGTGAAGCAGCATGGCGCAGATGCGTTGGCAAAGGTCGCAAAAACGCACTTCAAAACTCACGCCCAGGTTCTGGAACGATCACGTTAGCCAGGACCGAAATCTCGTTCAGCCTTGCTTCATCAGGGAAGGTTTCGGCCAGCGCTTTGAGGCACACCAGTTCAATAGGGCGCCAAGGGTAGGGAGGCGAGAGCGGTTTGTCTGCTGCCGCTTGAACGTGTCTTGCAGCCTCAAAAGCCATGCCGCTGCCCTTCAGGTGGCAATAGGCCAACAGGTAGTGAAGCATCTGAAGTTCACAGTGGCGCAAGGCTTCGTCGATCCAGCGCGCTGATTCTTCCCACAGGCCGCAGTCGACCAGAAGGCAGGCGATTTCGATGAACGATTCGGGGTCATCCTCCAGGGGCCTGAGGAGCGGGCTCGGGTCCCTCTCGACGGTTTGCGGTTGGCTGAGAAAGCCTTCCGCTCGGAGAGCAGGCTCCAAAGGGGCAAGAAAATGCGCATTTAGAAGATCCGACCGTTCTTCAGATTCGTCGCCTGACAACCGCAGCGCGATCGCCTTCACCCACCAAGTCAGGTGATCCTCTGCGTTGTAGAGGAGGGCGCTTTCAAATTCAAGTGCAGCCCGAGCGAAGTCCTTTGCCGCAAGCAGATTCATTCCCAAGAACAGGTGAGCCTGATGCTTAAGGGCCGGTTCAAAGCTTGCCCTTTGCAAGGCTCGGTCGGGGAGATGACGAGGCAGTTCCGCCGGCGGATGGGCCTCGGCGACCACGGCGCTCCATCTCGTCAAGGGTTCCAGAGGGTTCGCATACCTAAAGACCTCAACCTTCCCGGCGTCCTGCAGTACGAGGCCCTTCACTTCGTGGGGAAGGGCAATCTCGCCAACCCTTTCGGGATACAGTTCAACGCCGGCCTCAAGGGTCTTCTCGTCCGCGGTCAGAATCAACAGCTTGTGGTTTAGGCGCTGCTCGGTCGAGCGAATCTTCAACGCATTTCGAGAGGAGAAGACGATCTCGGGAGATGCTCCGGTGACTTCTGTGAGACCGCTTAGGGGTTGGATGCCTACTTGCCAGACGTCCAGTTGCCGGGGGCCAAGTTGTTTGTCCAGTCCCTGAGCGAACCGATTCAGACATAGGTGACCCGTTTGAAAGGAAGCGCTGTCCATGGGCTCTGCTTTGGGCCATAGGGCCAGTCCACAATCACGCTGCCTTTCATAGGCCAAAACGCCACCCACGGTCCCTTCGAGAAGAGCATCGCCATCAACCGATGCGATAACGCTGGGATCGTAACGCACCGCTTTGAACCCGCGGTTGAAGGCTCTGACTTCAAGGATCAATTCTGCCCGATGCGGGGAAAGGACGTAGCGGCACGTGAGGCTCACGCCGGTCCCAGCCTCGGTTTCGCCAAACCACATGCTTGCAGATTGGTCTTCGTCGTCTGGGTGCTCCAATTGCGTATTCACGAAGCCCATTGAGTTGCGTCGGTCGAACCTTCGATCCAGCCGCAATTGAATGCCGTGTTGCAATTCGACGCCTCGAATGCCGGCTCTCACCGCCTTAAGAGCCTTGGGCGCGGGGAGGATGTCGACCCCTTGGCGCTTATCGAACATTCCGAAAATACGGCCTCCTAGGTCAGGGAGCACGGACACCCGCAAGAATGGGTTTTCGAGGACCAGCAAACGAAACCTGCGGGCCTCCATTTGGCCCGTCAAGCTCAATCCAGGCAACGGATGGCAGGGCAGGGGCTGGCGAGGATTTGGGGCTTCCGCCTCAAGCAGCTCAATGATTAGCTCAATCGACTCCTCGAAAACATCACAGGGCATTGGTGGAGGTGGAGGTTACCTGCTGGGCTACAATGGTTCCATGTCGCGAGAGCTCACCCCGACGGCTCGCGTTTTCAAATGGTTCTTCATCCCGCTGGCGGTGGCGGCCTTTGGCTTTTTCGTTGTTGGGCCACGCTACGGTGGGCAAGTTCAAGGTGGGCATGGCAAATCGCAATCCAAGGCCAGCGAAGATAAGGCTGATGCGGATGGTGGTGAGGCCGTCGAATCCAGAGGGGAAGCGAATGTGGCCCCCGGCCCTGGTCCTGAGATCGAGGTCACCGCGAAGCCGGTTGCCAAGCGATCTAGTGCGCCGCGCCACTCGCCCAAGAAGCCGAAGAAGATCGCTCCTGTAGTCGATCCCGGCTCGGACGCAATTCCCGTCCCACCTGATTCTCCTGACACTGGGGACGCGAGTCCTGGAACCTCAGGCAACGACGACGGGGGCTGACGCCTAGATGCCGAACAATAGTTCGGCGTTGCTGGTGGTCGCCGCCTCGCATTCCATTGGGCTGACGCCCATCGTTGAGGCGAGGGCGTCGTTGATGAACCTGACGTAGGCCGGGCGGTTTTGCTTGCCCCGATGTGGCACGGGCGGCATGTAAGGGCTGTCTGATTCCAGGACCAAGCGATCCAGAGGGATCGTTCTGAGGGTCTCCCTTAGGTCTTTCGCAGAGTTGTACGTCACGGGGCCGTCGACGCCAAAGTGCGCGCCGAGATTGACCGCGCGGGCGGCATCGCTGCTGGAACCTGCGAAGCAGTGAAAGAGGTACTGGCGGTGCTTCGTTCGCGTCTCCAGCACTTCTAGGAGGGCGTCGTTGGCTTGCCTGCAATGGAAGATGACGGGCATTTCGAAGTCTTGCGCAAGTTCCAGTTGATCCATCAAGGCCCTGAGTTGTTGGTCTTGAGGTGACGTGTCCCGGTAGTAATCGAGTCCGATCTCACCGAAGCCGACCACTTTGGGATGTTTCAGCATCTGGCCCAGCGGCAGGAGGTCTTTTGGCTTGTAATTCGAGGTGTAGTTCGGGTGAAATCCGACGGCGGCGTAGACTCCTTCGTGCGCCTGGGCGATCTCGATGGCCCTTTCGCCGTCCGACACATTGACGCCGATGATGATCATTTTGCCGACCCCTGCGAGCTGCGCTTCTCGGATGGATTCACCGGGGTCAGGAAAGGCTTCGGAGTCGTTGAGGTGGCAATGGGTGTCGATCAACATGCTGACTCGAGGATTACGTGGGCCCTATGCGGGCCGGAAATGACGGAGGTCAAACTAGATCACCGGCCGGGCACCCCTCACCGCCGAGATTTGACAGGATTGGTTCCACAAGGTGACCTATCGCCTCAATGCCCTGCCGTGCCGCTTTAGGTGAACCTGGCAGGTTGACGACCAGGGTCGCGCCGATCGCTCCGGCCACGCCGCGCGAAAGATGGCTGAACGGCGTGTGTTCCAACCCTTTTAGCCGCATCAGTTCGGGTAGGCCGTCGGCTCGCCGATCGAGGACACCCAAGGTGGCTTCAGGTGTGACGTCTCGAGCTGAGAAGCCGGTGCCCCCCGTCGTGAATACGGCGTTACAATCCTTGGACATTGCCAAGAGGGCGGCCCGAATTTGAGAGACTTCATCCTTACAGATGCCCAACCTGAAGCGGGTGAATCCAAAGGCTCGAAGTGCCTTCTCGGCCTCAGGACCGCTGGAGTCCGTCGTCGAATCGCGGGTGTCGCTGATCGTCAAGATGCCGATTATCGCTTCCAATCGCATTTTCCTCCGGTCTTTTCCATGAGCTGGATTTGTGTGAGAGTGAGGTCTGGGTCTACTCCTTTCAACATATCTATCAGGGTGACCCCGGCCACGACTACCGCGGTGTAGCATTCCATCTCTATGCCTGTTTGAGCTGTCGTCTTCGCCTCCGCTCTGATTCTCAAGCCGTTGTCTTCAAGGCGGACGGCGACGTCAATAAAGCTCAACGGCACGGGATGACAAAGGGGTATGAGGTCCGAGCACTTTTTGCCGGCCATCACGCCTGCGACCTCGGCCACGGTGATGGCGTCGCCCTTGGGAAGGGATCCGAGGGCTTCCACGTGAGCGTTTTTGAGCATTAAGAGCCCTTCTGCAACCGCGCGCCGCTGAGTGGACGATTTGGGTGTTACATCGACCATGGACGGCTTGCCTTCTGCATCGACATGGGACAACTTGCTCATGGCAGGAGTCTACTTTGGATGGCCGATCGAGGCTTCGGCCAGCTTCGCCATTTGAACGAGGCGCTGCGTATACTCTGAGAGAGCGACCACCTTGCACTGAGCGTGGGTGGCGCCTGCGACGGTCCATAAAGGGCACCCCGCTGCATGGGCTAACCGTTCGGCGTAACTGTGGGGCATGAGTTGGTCCTTCTCCGCCTGGATGATCAAGGATGGACGTCCGTTCCACTTCGCCGCCGCGTCGATGGGACGAACGCTCGATGGGTCGACGCCTGACATCCACTTGGCAAAGAGCACGACGGGAGCCATGAGATGATGACCAAAAGGGAGAACCCTGTCAAACCAACGGTTCGTCGTTTCGTCGAGCACGGCAAACGAACCTTCGGTCACCACGGCGCTTACGGAAGGGTCTTTATCGCTTGCCATCCAAACTGCAGCGCCCCCCATGGAAATGCCCACGAGAACCACCTTTGGAGGCTTGGCGAATCGGGTCCGTGCCCACTTCACAGTTTCCAAGACGGTCGACGTTTCCTTGACGCCAAACCCGCAGGTCGGGTCGGGATTGGTGTCGTGGGCAGGCATGGCGGGGACCGCGACCTCGTATCCATCAGCGGTCAAGGGAAGGATTACGTCGCTCCAGCTTGCCCGGCAGCCTTGGTAACCGTGGGCCATGATGAAGACTGTCTTGGATTTGCTGCCGCCGCGTTTCAATCCTGGCGACACCCAAACGGGCGTATGGTCTGCCATGACGATTTCGTCGACCCCGGCAGGGCGTTCATAAATCACTCTGGGAGGCGCCAAGTAGGTCCTGGCGAGCATGAAGCAAGCGCCCAAATAGACGGCAATTAAACCAACGAAGAAATAAATCAATCTTTTCCAATGCTTTCCGGTTTTCATGGCCCGAATTCAAGAGGTTTCGGAATGGGCGCCATTAGGCAGTCGATGAGTTCAACGACGCTAAAACACAAGCATTCCCGTTCAGATGACAGTCCTTTCCGCTGCACAGACTGCGTTGCTTAGAAGCGTTGCAACGGTCATGGGACCCACACCGCCAGGCACCGGAGTGATCCACGAAGCCACTTCCTTTGCTGACTCGAATTCCACATCACCGACGTCGCCCTTGTGGCCCTCCACTTTGTTGTAGCCGGCGTCGACGACGATGGCGCCAGATTTGATCCACTCGCCCTTAACCATTTCGGCACGACCGACGGCGGCGATTAAAATGTCGGCCGATCGGCAGAGATCGGGCAGCTCTTTCGTCTTCGAATGGGCGATCGTCACAGTGGCATTTTTTTGGAGCAGCATCAGGGCCATCGGCTTGCCGACGATGACGCTCCGACCAATGACCACGGCGTGTTTGCCTTCGCAATTGATTCCGTAATGTTCAAGGATGCGAATGATTCCGAATGGGGTGGCGCATCGGAAGCCGGGCAGGTCCGCGACCAACCGACCAAGAGACTGAGGCGTGATGCCGTCAACGTCCTTTTCCGCACCCAGGGTCAGCAGAGCTTCCTGCTCATCCAATTGCTTTGGCAGCGGGTGTTGGATGAGAACTCCGTGAACACTCAAGTCGGCATTGGCCGCTTTTATCCTGTGAATCAACTCATCCTGTGTGCTGATGGCCGAGAAGTGATAGCTTTCGCCGATCATCCCCGCTTCTTCCGCCCACTTGCGCTTCATGTTCACATAAGCGAGGCTCGAAGGATCTTGCTCGGCGACCATCACGTCCAGTCGTGGAGTGATGCCGTGACTTATCTTCAAGACATCGACGCGGTGTTTGAGTTCTTCCCGGGTCAACTTCGAAAGGGACTTGCCGTCCAATATCTGCGCGCTCAACCTACTTCGCCTTCCTTTCTCAATTTCCAACCGCCGACTTTGGCGAGGCGCTTGGCCTCGTCCGAATCCGCCTGAATCGTCTCCACTTCCGGCTCGTCTTCCCGCTCATTCAGAGGCGTTTCTTCCTCTTCCTCCTCCGGTTGCCTGACCCACTCAGCTTTGGGTGACTCCTTGAGCACGCGCCCCATGATGCCGTTGATAAACTTGCCACTTTCGGCGGTGGAGTATTTTTTGCCGATTTCGATCGCCTCATTGATCGTCACCGCGGGTGGGATGGTTGGGCAATGAAAGAGTTCATAGACGGCGATACGCAGCATGTTTCGATCCACGGCTGCGATGCGGTCAAAATCCCATTCTGTGATCACTGTTGCCAGCTTATCGTCGATGGCAGCCTGGTGCTCCCGAACCCCCGTAATGAGTTTGCTCGCGTAAGCGCTCAGTTCCTCAGGCAGGTTTGCTTCGGCGAGGTTCTCTTTAAGCACTGTGGCAAGAGGCATGTGTCCGATTTCCAACTCGTACAGAGCGCGAAGCGCCGCTTCCCGAGCCTTTCGTCGGGATTTAGTGGCCACTGGTGCCCTCGCCGAGGAAGCGTGGGACGAAACCGGTGTCGACGTTTCCGGCGACGTATTCCGGATGCTTGATGAGTCGGCGGAGGAATGGGATGTTGGTCAGGACGCCTTCGACATTGAACTCTTCCAAGGCACATTGGAGCTTGGCGACGGCTTCCTTTCGATCGTTTCCAGTGACGATGAGTTTGGCGAGCATTGGGTCGTAATAGGGACTGACGGTGAGACCTGCGTAGCAATGCGTTTCCATACGCACTCCCCGTCCGCCCGGCATTCGCCACCCGGTGATCTTGCCCGTGCTCGGGGCGAAGTCCTTGTCGGGATCTTGAGCGGTGATCCGCGCTTCGATGGAGTGCCCTTTGATCTCAACGCTCCGCTGAAGCAGGGGGAGCTTCTGGCCGCTTGCGATCTTCAGCATCAAGTGGACGAGATCGACGCCGGTCACTTCCTCGGTGACGGGATGTTCGACTTGGAGCCTTGTGTTCATCTCAAGGAAGTAAAAGTTAAATGCGCTGTCAACCAAAAATTCGACCGTACCGGCGTTTTGGTAGCCGACTGATTTGGCCACCTTCACCGCTGCGTCGCCCATTTTCTTGCGCACACGCTCTGGAAGCTTGTTGAACGGCGCCTCCTCCAAGAGTTTTTGATGACGCAGGTTCTGCACAGAGCACTCTCGTTCCCCGAGATGGATCATGTTGCCATGCTGGTCGCCGAGCACCTGGATTTCGACATGGCGCGGATTCAAAACGCACTTCTCGATGAGGATTTCTCCGCTGCCGAAACTTGCTTGGGCCTCGGCTTGCGCCGTTTTCCAGAGGTTGGACAGCTCTTCAGGGGCATCGACGCGGCGTATGCCGCGACCTCCTCCGCCTGCGACCGCTTTGAGCAGCACTGGATAGCCAATCTTCTCAGCAACCTTGAGGGCTTCCACGTCGTTGGCCACCGCTCCGGGCGAGCCGGGGACGACGGGGCAGCCACAAGCGATGGCGGCATGTTTGGCGCTGGCTTTGTCGCCCATCGCCTGGATGGCCTTGCTCGGTGGACCGATGAACTTAATCCCTAGCGATTCCAGGGCCTCGGCAAAATTTGCTCGTTCGCTGAAGTAGCCATATCCGGGGTGGACCGCTTCGGCCCCGGAGATTTGGGTGGCCATGAGGACATTGGCAAGGTTTAAATAGCTTTCGCCGTTGCTTCCCGCGCCCACGCAGATAGCCTCGTCTGCGATTTTGACGTGAAGGCTTTCGCGATCGGCTTCGGAAAAGATGGCGACGGAGCGGATGCCCAGTTCACGGCATCCGCGGATGACGCGGCAGGCTATTTCACCCCGGTTTGCGATTAGGACTTTGCTCAGCATTTAAAACTTCAAGTGACCTGGATGGGGGCAAAAGACTTTGCCCGTCGCCGGGTCGTAACTGTAGGGCTCGTGGGGGTCGATGGGGCACTTCAAGAAATCGGCTCCGAGCCGAAGATCGTTTAGCGAACCCGGCGCTTGGCCCTCCGGTGAAGATGTTTGCGCCATTTGGATGGCGAGTCTAATCTGTTGAAGGTTGCTGCGACAGACATCGTCCTTGGCTTTGTAAATGGCGGCCCCGGGGATAGTGATGCCCTTTTGGTCGGCACGTTCGGGCAGCGCATCCTTGCCTGCCGCCGTGTTGCTGGAGCCGAATCCTCCAAACATATAGGCGAGAACCAGGACGAGGATGATGACCATGGCCGCCATCACCGCGACCATAGAACTGCCGCGGGTCTTCATTTGGCGACCTTCACGACGGCGATGGTCTGCCCGTACTCGACAGGGTCTCCGTTCTTCACGAGCACCTCTTTGACCTCTCCGGTGGCGGTCGATTCGATGTCGTTGGCGATGCCGAGGGCGGTGATTCCCGCGATGACGTCGCCCGATTTGACTTTCTGCCCTTTTTTGAGGGGGGCTTTGGCGGCCGTGTAGTAGCCGACGAGCGCGGCCTTGATGGGCACCATGCCGTCATCCGCAGCGGCCTCCGCTGTGGGTACGGGTATGTGCAGTTTTGGCGCAGGTTCCAGATGGGCTGTAAACTCGAAACCGTCGGCGCCAAGCTCGACTTCGACGTATCCACGCTGTCGCGCAACCGCCAGAGCATGCCGCACCAGCTCTAAATCGAGGCTGGACATAGGTTGCGAGTGTACCCTCGCAGCATTGAGCGGCGGTTGGGGCCGGTTCTCGCAAGCGGATGACCCAAGCGCAATATGCGCAGCAAGGCGGCAATCCGTGAATCCGCCTCCAGGGTATCCTATGGAGCGCGTCGGGGCGTGGCGCAGTTTGGTAGCGCGCTTCCATGGGGTGGAAGAGGTCGCAGGTTCGAATCTTGTCGCCCCGACCATTTCTGCTTTGTGGGTGGTCCGCACGTCACTCCGATCGGAGCGCTGCGGATTGGAGGATTCGCTCGCGGCGGCGCTCATGATCGACGATTCCTCGACTTCGCTCGGAATGACCGCCGCGTTTCCGTCAACCATCTTTCAGATTTTCCGGGCTCCGGCCCGATAGGACTACATCCTCGCGTCCAGAGCGTGAGCACGTCGGTGGCCAACGAGGGGCGCGGGATTGGACCGCTCCCAGAAGCTGTGCCGCTAAATGTGCTCCGACACATGGAGCCAATAGGAACCCGGAAGCAGCACCAGACGCTCCCAGTTGTCGCGCAGTTGATCGCATTGGAACGACGGTTTCACGGTTTGTGGATGCAGGTTGACATCGCTGTGCGTCGGCACGCGGATGTCTTTGCACCGGGCGCACTCCACGCCTCCGATGCTGATCGTAAAGACTGCGTCGGTCGGCCAAGCGTTGGTAGTGTTGAACGCATAGTCGATGTCGATCCGCCCTTCCGAACTGGCTAGCGCCTTGACGTCGTAGGCGACGTCGTCGAGTCCGCCCTGCCAGTGAAATTCGCGAATGTCGGGCAGGATGTTCAAAGTGAGGGAAACGTCCCAATGCCGCTGCGGAGTCGTGATCGTGAAGACCAACTCTTGCCCCATCCCAAATTGGGCCCCGCGGTCGTCGCCCCGGAACATGACGTCGAACCACACGGTGTTGGTCGATTGTCCGGAGGGCACTTTGAGCGTCCGATCCCCCATCGTGACACCCTGTGGCAGATCTTGGGGCCACAAGTCGATGTTGCACGGGGGGCCGGGATTCGCAATGGTCAGTTGCGAGGACACTGAGAGATGTTGGACGCTCAGCACCTGGTTTCCGCCCGAGGGGTGAGTCATGGTCTTGCTCGAAGCGAGCAGCGTGAGTTCCCGGTCCTGAGGGATGACGATGACCCCAATGTTGACCCCGTCAAACTTGCCTCGAAGAGGAACTGTGGCCGACCGCTTCTCGCTTTCGATATGTAATTCAGTGTTGTGAACGCCCACGTAATCACCCGAGAACAGATCGAAGTGGGGCTTGAATTCGACGACGATGCGGATCCCCTGACCCTCTTTCCCAAAACAAGAAAAGGGGGATGAGGTTGCCTCGGTGTTGAAGACGGAGACGGGCCGCAACGCAGGGCTGGACTGCAACATTGATCGGCGGTCGTTCGAGTTCCCGACGGTCGTCGGTGTCGAGCACCTCACCGAGGCG
>CAZUCK010000065.1:0-13071 GCA_964619505.1 uncultured Fimbriimonas sp.
TCAATCGGGCGGTTCCCTTTGGGAGCCGCCCGACTTGTCTTGTGGTCGTCCAGATTTCTGGCCGTAAAAAAAGGCCCTGCCTCCAACCAAAAGGGCCCAGGGGACCCGTTGTACTTTCTTGTCCACCACCTAATGTGGGCAGGCATGATCGGTGGCTGACGGCCGGAAGCCTATTTTACTGCCAAGTCACCAGGCCCAGTTCGCTTGGAACATGAACTCCTGGATGGTGAGGCAGCACCCTTATGGTGTACCCCTGATGACCGGGCCGGTCGCAAGTGACGCTGAGGCTGAAACAGTGGGTAGTTCCTTCCGATGAGCGGTGATCCATCGTGCGCGGTTCCAGATCCATGAGATCTCGGTTGGGGCCTATTTTGCCTAGGAGAATTTCCACCTCGACATCTGAAGGTGAAAGCGTGCCGAGGTCCACGCTGGCGCTGACGGTGAACAAATCGCCGATCTTGTTCGACAATTTTGCATCATCGTGGACGCTAAGGATCTTGATCTGTGGCCAGGCCACTCGCACCTTTGAACGCCAATCCAGCGCTCTCTTGGCAGCGCTTAGGTCATCAGCTACAAGCTTCTGGTAGGCGTCGGCGGCAGGCATATAAAACTTCGTTGTGTACTCATTAACCATTCGCGACGTTGAGAATTGGGGCGCCAGGCGAATGATGGAGCGCTTTATCATTGCGACCCATTCGGAAGGGACTCCGTTTTCCACCCGGTGATAGAACTTCTGCGTTATGTCGTTCTCAAGCAAGGAGTAGAGGGCGCTGCTGTCCAGCCAGTCTTGTTGCGGATCATCGACGTTTTCTTCGCGGTCACCGATGGCAAAGCCACACTCCGGATCGTAGCCCTCATCCCACCAACCGTCAAGAATCGAACAGTTTAAGCCCCCATTCGGCACCACCTTCATCCCGCTCGTTCCGCTCGCCTCCAGGGGTCTCCTGGGATTGTTTAGCCAAAGATCCACGCCCATAACCATCGCGCGAGCGACGCGCATGTCGTAGTCCTCGATGAAGACCATTCGGTTCCGTGCTCCTCCGTGATTGATGAAGGTGACTAAATCTTGGATGAGCCGCTTGCCGCCATCGTCTCTGGGGTGGCTTTTGCCTGAGATGACGATTTGGACAGGCCGCTCGGGGTTAAAAAGAATCTTCAACAGGCGCTCACGGTCATTCATCATCAGGGTCGCCCTTTTGTAAGTTGCGAACCGGCGGGCAAAGCCGATGGTCAGCACGCGAGGGTCGAGAATGCTGCCTATCATGGAAAAGTCTTGCCTCCCCATGGTGCGCCTCTCCAAATCGCGTTGTACACGCCTTCTGGCGAAGCGTACAAAATCGGCGCGCAGGCTCTCGCGGACGGCCCAAATCTCTTCGTCTGGGATTGCATCGACTCCATGCCAAATCAGAGGATTGCTCGGATCGCGACGCCATGAGTCACCGAGGTGCTCGTCAAACAGCTCCGCCATGGTTTTGCTGATCCATGTCATCGTGTGAATGCCGTTGGTGATGGCATCGATCGGGACCTGTTCTTCCGGATACCCAGGCCACCGGTTTTGGAACATTCCGCGGGTGACGTTGGCATGAAGCTTCGAAACTCCGTTCACGTGATTGGCGTTTTCCATCGCGAGGACGGCCATATTGAACGCCTCACCTTCGTTTTCGGGGTCGATCCGGCCCAATTTGAGAAAATCGTTAAACTCAAGCCCGGTGCTCCGCACCGTGCTTCCCATGTAGCGCTCCAGCAATTCGGGGACGAAGAGATCAAAGCCAGCTGGGACAGGCGTGTGGGTCGTGAAAACGTTGCCGCTTACGATGACCTGTCGAGCCGTTCTGAAGTCGCAGTTGTGTTCTTTCATGAACTGCCGGATGCGCTCGATTGAAAGAAATGCGGCGTGACCTTCATTCATATGGCAAACCGTGGGTTCGATCCCCACGGCTTTGAGCGCACGCATTCCACCGATGCCGAGAATCATTTCCTGGCGAATGCGCATTTCCTCGTCGCCGCCGTAAAGCGTATCTGTGATGCCTTGGTCGCTTGGGGCGTTCTCCAAGACATTGCTGTCCAGCAGATAGAGCGATATTCGCCCGACCATAGCCTTCCAGACCTGACACGTGATCATGCGGTCCGGCAGTTCGATTTCGACGCGCAATGGCTCATCGCCGGCGCCTCTCACCAGTTCGAGGGGAAATTCATAGAATGCGTACTGTGGGTAGTACTCCTGTTGCCAGCCTTCGTGATTGAGCCGTTGCCGGAAATATCCTCTGGCGTAGAGAAGGCCGACGGCCACCAAAGGCAAGCCCAGGTCACTTGCAGCCTTGAGATGATCCCCCGCCAAAACACCAAGTCCACCGGAATAGATGGGGAGGCCCTCTGATATGCCGAATTCCGCGCAAAAGTAGGCGATGGTCAGTTCCTTTCGCCTCCCAGGAAACTCCCTGTCAAACCATGTCTCGTTGGCCAAGTATTCTTGTAGGAGCTTGTGGCAGGTCTCAAGCCGCGACAAGAACAAGGGGTCCTCCGAGAGGCGCTTGATTCGATCCGCCGGTAGGCGAGCGATCATTTCCCTCGGGTTGTGGTCGCATGTCGCCCACAGGTCCTTGTCGATCGAACGAAGGAACTCAAACGTTTCATGGTCCCACGTCCAGCGATAGTTCGTTGCGAGGTCGTACAGGTGCTGCAAGGTCTCTGGAAAATCTGAGACCACTTCAAACGAACGGCTGAATTTCGGATGTTTCATAACGGCCCCGTAGAATTGTCGGGTTATCACTTGAAGTTACCCAGGATCGGTCGCGCAGGTTATTCGACATGGAAACCCGACGGAAATGGTGGTACCTGAGTGGCTTTGTCCAACCGTTGATTCAAGTCACCTGGCGACGCCGAATCGGGTAGAACCCTTGGGTCAAATGCTAGAGATCGCGGGCATCAACGTGTATTACGGAGCAATCCATGCGCTCAAGGACGTCAGCATCAACGTCCAGGAAAAGGAAATCGTCGCCATCATCGGTTCGAACGGAGCCGGAAAGAGCACTTTGCTCCGAACAATCAGCGGTCTTTTGCGAAGCCGCACCGGCTCCATGAAGTTCAAGGGGCAAGAGATCGAATCGATGCCGGCATGCGACATCGTGGGCGCGGGCATCAGCCACGCCCCAGAGGGCCGCCGCATTTTCACGAACATGTCCCTGTTTGAGAATTTACAGCTCGGCGCTTACACTCGCAAGGACGCCGCAGGCATCCAAAGCGACATGGACGAAGCGATGCGCCGTTTCCCGCGGTTGAAAGAGCGGCTAAGACAGAGTGCCGGCACCCTTAGCGGCGGCGAGCAGCAGATGTTGGCGATCGGTCGAGCCTTGATGTCGAGGCCGACGCTTCTGCTGCTTGATGAACCGAGCATGGGCTTGGCTCCTAACCTTGTGGCCGAGATTTTTCGAATCGTCCTCGATCTCTACAACGAAGGAACAACCGTCTTGCTCGTGGAGCAGAATGCCCATAAAGCCCTCGAAATCGCGCATCGAGCCTACGTCCTCGAAACCGGTTCCATCGTCCTATCCGGCGCGGGCAAGGATCTCCTGACTGATCCCAAGGTGAAAGAAGCCTATTTGGGAGGCTGATACCATTCGAAATAATCGTTCGCACCTTGAAGGTTGGGAGCAGTCTTGAACGGGGCCAAGAACTTTGCGTCGAAGGTGGAGCTCGTTCTTTTGCGAGAGGAGCAAATCCCCGGGATTCTCGAGATCGAGAAGGTGGTCAATACGGCTCCTTGGTCGGAGCGAAGCTTCAAGAATGAGCTCTCACATCCCCACGGCATCTTCCTTGTGGCCAACTTGGGTGAGGACATTGCCGGATACGGCGGCGTTTGGCTGGTCATCGACGAAGCGCACATCACAACGGTTGCCGTGGCAGAGCGCTACCAACACCAAGGAATCGGTGAGAAGCTCATGGTCGAGTTGCTTACGCGAGCCCAGGCAGCGGGAATGGTCTGTTCCACATTGGAAGTCAGAGCAAGCAATCAGGCGGCGATTGGTCTCTATGAGAAACTGGGCTACAGGGGAACGGCACGGCGTAAAGGCTACTATCCCGAAAACAAAGAAGATGCGGTTGTGATGTGGCTTTATGATTTGCAGGATTGGGAGCCTCCGGTTTGAGTGTCAAATTCTTTGATGCTCCGTTGCTCGCCCTTGAGACCAGCTGCGACGAAACGAGTGCGGCAGTTCTGGTGGGCAGCAAGGTGCTTTCAAACGTCATATCAAGTCAGGTGAAGCTTCACGAGAAGTGGGGCGGCATCGTTCCAGAGGCCGCCGCGAGGGCCCATGTGGAGGCGATTCTTCCGGTGATCGAGGAGGCGTTAACATCCGCCTCAATCAAGTTGGATGACGTCGGCGCCATTTCGGTAACCAATCGACCGGGATTGGTGGGGGCCCTCAGCGTCGGCGTTTCGGCCGCAAAGGCGCTTGCCTATGATAAGGGACTGCCACTCATAGGAGTACACCATCTTGAGGGCCACTTGTTTAGTGTCCTTGCGGAAGGGGTGAATGTTCCCTTTCCCCATGTTGCGCTGATTGCTTCGGGAGGGCACACGGAGTTGGTCTTGGTCTCAGAACTTGGTACCTATGCGCTTCTCGGCCAGACCCGAGATGACGCGGCGGGAGAAGCCTTCGACAAAACAGCACGCTTATTGGGATTGGGCTATCCCGGTGGCTACGCGGTTCAGGTAGCAGCTGAAGGCGGGAAGCCCCACATGTACCCACTGCCCCGAGGATTGCAGGGGCAGACGATGGATTTCAGTTTCAGCGGACTTAAAACCGCAGTCCTGAGGCTCGTTCAGGAAGAGGGCGCAAATCTTGACCTCGCTGGCGCATGTGCGTCGTTGCAAGAAGCAATCGTCTCGGTGCTAGTCGATCGCGCTGTGTTTGCGGTCGAACATACGGGCTCAAAGGCACTGACGTTGGTCGGTGGGGTCGCCGCAAACTTCGAGCTTCGAGCAAGGTTGGCCGCTCGCTGTGACCAGGAGGGATTTGCATTCTTTTGCCCGCCACTTGCCCTGTGCACCGACAACGCAGCCATGATTGGCCTTGCGGGGTCTTACCGATTGGCGAGAGGCGATCGGGACTCTTGGACAATGGACTGTTATGCCAACGGTTCACTTCCAAGCGGCAATGTGGAATGACCGTCCAAATGCACCTAGTCCACGATGATTTCAGTTCGAGTAAATTGACCAGTATGGAAAAGGGAGTCGAAGATTTTCTATCGCATCGGTATTGGCCAGAAGACAATATTCTTGCAAGCCTACGTTCGGACATCCATTCCCATACGACGCCCATCGCCGTGAATGCGGAGACGGGCAAGTTCCTAAGCGTGATCGTCAAAGCTTGCGGCGCCAGAAACATTCTGGAAGTCGGCACACTGTTTGGCTACAGCGCCATTTGCATGGCAAGGTCGCTCCCGGCGGACGGCCATCTTGACACCATCGAGCTGTCATCATTCCATGCCGATTCTGCAGAGCGCTGGTTCAAAGAAGCGGGAGTCGCCAAGAAGATCCATATCCACAGAGGATCATCCGATGAAGTTTTGCCTACCTTGAAAGGACCGTATGATCTTGCTTTTCTGGACGCAGACAAAACGCGCTATATCAGTGACGGCGAGTATGCAATAGATCTTTTGCGGCCGGGCGGCGTTTTGCTTGCCGACAACATGATCTGGAGCGGCAAGATAGCAAACAAGCACGCCACCGACGACGCGACGGAGGGAGTCCGCGCGTTCCACGCGTTCATTTCCGGACACGATGATCTGATCTCGACGGTTTTGCCGGTGGGCGACGGTTTGGCGGTTTGCGTCAAGAAGGGTTAGCGGCCGCATCACTTTCTAGGATGAGCGGCTTCGTACCGTTTTCTGACCTCATCCATATCGAGGCCCGTGTAGACCTGGGTCGTGTCTATAGAGGTGTGCCCCAACAGCTCCTGAACTGCTCTCAGGTCTGCCCCGCCCTTGAGGAGGTGGACGGCGTAAGTGTGCCGCAGTGTGTGTGGGCCCACTTTCGACTTTATGCCCGCCCGTAAAGCCCACTTCTCCAAGATCAAATAAGCAAGCTGCCTGCTCAAAGGATTTCCATGTTGGTTCAACAGCAGTGTCGACGTTGCCGTTTTGGCCAATTTAGGTCTGCCGTGGGTCAAGTAGGCGTGCAGCCAAGCTGCCGTTTCGCCGGGAAGAGGCACCAGGCGTGTCTTGTTTCTCTTCCCCACAACTCGTATGCTTCGCTGCTCCATATCCGTGGAGGCAAAATCGAGTGCGCACGCTTCCGACACCCGAAGGCCCGCACCATAAATCAACTCCATGAGAGCCCTATCTCTCAGGCCAGCCGGCTCTTCTAGGTTCGGTGCCTCAAGGAGGGCAGTCAAATGCTCAAGTGACAACGCCTTGGGCAGCCTCTTGGCTTTCTTGTATCCAGATGTGCTGGGAAGATCGGCGGCTGGGCCCTCACCGTTGCGTTTCAGAAATTTGAGCAAGGATCTCAAGGCGCTCATCCGACGTTGGGCGGTAGTGCGAGCCATAGGTGCTCCAAGAGACGACTCAAACCGGACGATTTCATTGACGGTAAGGTCGGCCCAAACTCTAAGCCCTATCGTTTCGAAAAACGAACAGGCTTTGTTGAGGTCGCGCCGATAAGCTTCAATGGTGTGGACGCTTGCTCCGCGCTCCGTGCGCAGATGGTCAAGGAACCAGTCTACGGACTCGGCTAGTGCAGAACTTTCCGTTTCCAAATTGAGATCTCCGGCATCACGTACATCATGTCGGGAATGCCAACACCAGGGTTCTGGGCGGACGTGCTCCCGAACTGTCGTTCAAGCACGTAGCCCGCGACGAGGTTCTTGGCAAAATCCGTATAGCGATCGACCTGCAACTTTTCAGTAGGATCTGACGGCGAGGCAGCTTTGATACGTTCTAGATTCGCCGTCTCATAGTTGCTGAAGGTTACGTAGTCAGGTCGGATGTCGGTGAGCAGCCGCGAATCCCATTGTTCGACGAGGGGTGGGAAGGTGCGGACAACCCTCGGATCTCGAGCGCCTTGCATCGATCGGTAGATCGCAGCACCCGCTGATCTTGGGAGCGACGAATCGGCAAAGATCGCGGGCGTCCAAAACCACGGGTCACTGACGAGGCCGACGACTTTGTTCTTTCCTACGCCTGGGGACCTCAAGTAAGCGCCTGCGGAATCACGCGCATCTGCGGAAGCCATTTGCAAGGTGTCTATTGCCGCCCACCGAAATCCCCCACTGTCAAAGCCGCCCAAGCCCAGAAAACCCAAAGCGACAACAGCACCGTACACGCCACGCTTTCGGTTCGATGCCCCCATCAACCATCCAAAACTGAGCGAAAGGGCGATGTAAATCGGGAACGTGTAGCGAAGGAATTTGACTTCGCTGCCTCCGATGACAACGCAGTAAGGGACGAAGAAGGCCAGCAATGCGAGCGCCCAAGACTTCTTAAGAAAAGCTGCGTAAACGAGGGCGGCCAAGCCCAATAGCGTCATCAGAAAGCCCAGACCTGCGAAAAGGTTTGCGAGGTGATAGAAGTATCCATTTGAGGTCTCGGCGAATTCCAATCCGTGTCCCGTTCTCGTATGGATCAACTCGAAAGTGAAGTCCCGCATGAACCTTGCGTTGTCCAGCACAATTCCAGGCGCCCCAACGATGAAGGCTGTTAGACCCGCAACGGACCCTTTAAGACCCTCCATGACCCAGTTTTTGGGTCTGGCAATGACAAGTGCTGCCCACAGCGTTAGAAGTCCGAGAATTCCGGTGTATTTAGTGGCGGCACTCAACCCTGCGAGCGTTCCGCTGAGCACTGCGTTCCTTTGAACGAGATTTCTAGCGGGCGTATGATTCACTGTGCCGTTTGGTAGGATGCGCAGGGCGAAGAGGGTTGAGAAAGTGAGAAGGCACGCGGCGAGGATGTCGACGGTTTGAAATCTGGAGTGCACGACGTGGGCAGGGGCGACGGCGATGAGGAGCCCCGCGCAAGTGGCGCCAAACATTGAAGTCCACCGCTTTGTAAGAAAGAAAACTCCCGTCGACATGGCCGAACCGGCAACGGCTGAAATAGCCCTTCCCGCCAGGTGACATGCCGAGACATAGCCCCAGAAGGCGTTTGCGTCCCCGGACCTAATTGGTCCCGTGAGCGCCCAAACGAGGCCGCTTGCGAGTCGAAGGAGCGTC
The DNA here is from genome assembly GCA_964619505.1 of uncultured Fimbriimonas sp. GTDB lineage: Bacteria > Armatimonadota > Fimbriimonadia > Fimbriimonadales > Fimbriimonadaceae > JBBQMJ01. The sequence goes on from CAZUCK010000065.1 coordinate 8,214, forward strand.
AGATACAGCGTTCCGTAGTTGTAGAAGCCGGGGGTAAAACTGAGGGCCGCGGGATTGATTTGCTGGGAGGCAGCCCATATTGGGATTTCATCCGGGTGGTAACTCTGGTTGTGCAAAGCGTTGGCAAGGCCCCATCTGATGCCCATTAAGCGAAAGATCAGTGCGCCCAAAAAGAGCAGAACGGGTACGTAGACGTCAGCTTCGCGAAGTCGTAACCGCTTGCTTGGAATCACCGGCACGGGCAGATGTTAGCACGGCCAGAAGCGCTTCGGCCGAGAGCGGGCAGTAGACGGTTCCCTTGCCTTCTCGAATCGACTCGCGAGCCAAGAAATCGCCGCGCGTACGCTCCAGCCAGATGTATTCCGTGACCACCTTGAGAACTCGGGCTTCAGTTGGCAAGTCATTCCCTGCAGGAGCTTGGGTTACGATCGAGCTCAAGTCTTCATAGTTTGCGTGGTGCCAGCGCACTATTGGTGCCAAATTCGAGAGTGATGGAACCAACTCGAGCATAGCGCCGCTTACCTCGGGGTGACGTTCGTAGGTCATTCGCTCGGCTGCGGTCCAGTCTTCTTCGGCCCTGCCGTTGATCAGGCCATAAGGAATCGCGCAAAGCCCAATGTCTCGAAGTGTGGCCGCCATTTGCAAGTCTCGCAGTTCTGAAGTTTTCAGCCCCATCCGCGATCCGACAGCTGCGCTTAGTCCAAAAACCCTCTGCGAAATGCCGGCGTATGTGGGAAACCGCAATTCGATGGCGGTGCTGAAAGCTTTCAACGATTCGCTGAATCGATTCTCGAGTTGTTCAGGCAAATACCAATGAACGTAATACACCAGCCACGCGGTCGCGGCAGTGGCACATAGAAGGACAGTGATGTCCAGCCAATTCATCGGCCCGTGCCTCCCAGCAAAACGTCTTTGAAGGCATACACCACGCGGGTGTCAAATTGGGTGCCGGAGCAACGTTCCAGTTCCGCGATCGCTTCGGAAGCCGTCATGGATTCCCGATAGAGTCGTTTTTCGCCGGGGTGGTCGCCGCCCGTCATTGCGTCAAACGCATCAACGACCGCGATAATTTTGCTTTCGATCGGGATTTCTACGTCGGTAAGTCGATCTGGATATCCCTTGCCGTCAGGTCGCTCGTGATGGTGCCTGATCCACGGCACCATCTCGTGAAATTGTTTAACCGGAGCAAGGATTTGGGCACCCATGATGGGATGCTGACGAACGTGATCCATCTCTTCGTCGGTGAGTTTTGCAGGCTTGTCGAGGATTTCTTCAGAGATGGCAATTTTCCCAATGTCATGGAGCACCGCTGCCTCCCGGACGAGTCTAGCCCTTTCATCACTTAAGCCCAACCTTCGAGCGACTTCTTCTGCGCTGATGGCCACCCTTTCCAGGTGCCCATGAGTGTAGGGGTGTGCGCGCTGCAACATGATGGACAGTGCAGACACCGTTTCGTAATAGTGCTCGTACATCCGGGCCTGATAGTCCAAACCGGTACGAAGAGCCCAAACCGGCACGAGTGTGAGGGGGATGAAGATTGGCAGACTTTGATGGGCAAGGACGGTGACGGTAAGAGCGATCACCCCATAGAGGAGAACGCTGGACAAACCCAGCTTTAGGGAAGCGAGGATGTTGTCGGCGAGAGGTCTTCCTTCGGTTGCCCAATCGATGTAAGCGACAAGCAGGAAGTTTGTGGCCCCGTAGCCGAGCATAAACGCCAATGCGTGGACCTGATAGGTACTCGCGCCACCCTTGATCCCAGCCGTCATGATCGCCGTTCCGGCAAGGACGCTAAGGGCTGCGACAGCGGTATTGAGGCCGATCCAGATGCTATGAGAGGACTGCTTTCGTGCCAATGGATAGAGCCAGCCGACCAGAAGTGTTGCGCCAATGTCTGTAAGCAAAGCCCATGAGGGTCCAACGGTAACCGCCATTGCTGCGATATATGGGAGTGTGAAGGTCACCCTGACGCCGCGTCGCGACAATTCGACGGGGACGAATTCGGCGAGGACCGCCATCGCGGCCAGCAGGAAGGTGAGAGGGCCCAGCGTATGGGACGGGGGGAAAACAAGTAGGCACCTCGCTGTGCCCGCCAGTCCTAGAGCCAATAGGAAAAAGGCGATGCGGCCAATCGGGTTGCCTGCCACTTGTCTTGCCATCCCTCTTCTTCTTTCCGAGCCTCCGGCATGCTGCAAGGACCTCTCCGTTTGCCCTTCGAAAAGACGGTTGTTCGACCCGCTTTGATGCTGATTATGCGACGGTTCCCTTCATCTTGGAAGCATTCACGAACATTTGCTTGCAATTCCACAATATAGCGGAGGAAGTTCTATCTCAAAAGCGTTCTCCAAAGGTGGGTCCCTGATCCCGCTTTATCACCGAGGCAAACTTGCGCTCTTGTTGATTTGAGCCACGAAAGACCGTTCTTCGCCAAAGATGCGTCCTATTCATGGGCCCACCCAAGGCAGCGCGTAACCATCCATGCTTCAACCACGTCAAACCGAACAAGTGGTTTCCGTAGCGATTGACCAACACTTGCAACCTGCGTTCGACGAAGATACGATTCTTGTCGAGCGTTACTTGGCGGGTGAAAAGGACGCGTTTGAGGCCATTTACGGCAAGTATCACGATAAGGTGTCGAGCATTGCGCGGGGCATCCTTTTGGATCCTGAAGAGGCGGCTGACGCCGTCCAAGAGATTTTCACTTTGGTTTACCGAAACCTCTATCGATTCGATAGACGATCCAGGTTCGGGACTTGGCTCTTTCGGATCGCAGTGAACCGAAGCATTCAGGAGACCCGCAAGAACAAGAACCACAAGAAATCGGTTGAACTCAGCGAGGACATTCTTGGAGTTCAGGGCATCCAAGAAAATTTGCCGGATCCGGCCATTCACAAGACGCTTTCGCAAATGCACCCGTCCGATCGCGCCATTCTCATTCTCTTTTACTGGGAAGAATTAAGTCTGCATGAAATTGCGGACAGCATCGGTTGCGGCTCCAATGCTGCTAAGACCCGGCTTTACCGAGCTCGAGAGCGCTTTCGCGAGCTGTATGAGGTGGAGGCGTCGTGATTAGGCCGCCAGCGCAAGTGGATTCCCTTATGTGGGCTGTAGCTGAGAAGCGGGATCCCCAAGCCATCGCAGACTTCACCGAGCGCTTTCCACACCTGCAGGGCGAGTTGACGAAGCGCATCCGGATGGTCGAGCGGTTCAAGGGTGCGAGAGTGCCAGCCGCCATGTCCATTCCGGCGTTTCGCGTGCAGGTTCATCCCAAGCCTCACTTGACTCCCAAGTGGGTGATTGGAGGCGTGAGTCTGGCTTCATTGGCAGTGGCATCCTATGTTGTGACCGCTTCTCTGTCCAAGCCCGAACCAGCGCCCGAGGAAGTTGGAACCATCATTCAACGGCCTGCACCTTCACGCGAGCGGGGCCGACGGCACGTCGTTCGACCAATTCTTGGTGAGCGTGAGGGGATGATGGTGCGGAGCCTACCAAGACCTGATGAAACCGAAAAGGGCCCTGATGGCACGGAAAAGGCAGAATCGACACCGCCGTTGCCGGCTCAGCAGCGACCATTCTCGATTCATGTGCAAAGAGCGACCTTAAAGACGATCATCGAGGCGGTGTGCGAACAAGCCGAATTGAAAGTCATCATCGCTCCGGGAATGCTGAACCCCGAGATTCGAATCGATTACGAAAACACAAGCCCAACCAGCATCCTCCAGGACCTAGGTGCGCGATACGGCTTTACTGCGTTTGACGAGGGCGGTGGCACGTTGCTCGTCATTCCGGCCATCGACAAACAGAAAGGCTCCGGTGGCTATTCCCCTGCACAAGACGAGGATCGACGCAGGCCAACGGGTTGACAGATGGTGACGGGCGATTGTGAGAGCCTTCATTGAACTCCTCAAGGTTGCTATAATCTCAGTCGACGGGGCCCACAAGAGATGCGAGTCGAGCGCAGTTCAGACATAGTCGAAATCCATTGGGAGAATGCGCTGACCTATGGGCTCATAGGTTCTGCCTTCATTGCGGCGGTTGGAGTTCTCTTTCGCTACCAGGGAGGCGGTCTTTTTGTCGACCTTGCTTACGTACTTCTGTGCATCGGAATCGTGTGCATGGGTTATGCGGTACGCCGAGCAATCGAAGTTCGCAAGGTGACTGCCGTCGCTTACACATGCCCGTATTGCGAGGGCATTACGGAGCTGACGGATGTGGCGAAAGACGACTATTCTTGCATCGACTGTGGCCGCATGGTGCCGATCGTGGATGGCGACGTCATCCCGGTAGAGCAGGTCCGTTGCGGATATTGCAATGAGTTGAACTACTTTTCAGCCAAGACCGAGTATCTCATTTGCGAAAAGTGCAACCACGAAATACCGATTCACTCGGAAGCGCCTGACAAGGCAGTTCCCAAGTTCTATGCGGTCACGGAAGACGACGCACTTTATGAACTCGTCCTCACTGCATACGGGGCACAGAAGGCCGAGGAACTGATTGTCTGTCTGCAACAGATGCTTGCGTTGAATCGAGGGCAAGTTAAGAATATGCTCCAGGACCTGCCGGTGACCCTGTTGACCGGCATCACGCGTCGCAAAGCGGAAATGCTGCAGGCGCAACTTTCCCTTCACGACGGTGCCGCCGACGCCCGAACGCTTATCTAGCCCTTCCCTGGATTCGACGCCCGTTAACTGCACGGCGTGCATGGAAGGATTTTGTTGCCATTTTATGTCCTTCCGCCGTGGATCAAAAGGGTATATTCCCCGGAAGGTTCCGTGCCCCACCTAGATGGGCACGCGAAACGGGGGTAACTAACTGCATGATGACGATTTAACACACGTATAAAAAGTCGTTCCACCTT
>CAZUCK010000066.1:0-12822 GCA_964619505.1 uncultured Fimbriimonas sp.
CTGGTCTTCCCGACGGTGTGCACCTGGTGCCGTTTTACGACCGCACTTTCCTCGCCGGGAGTTTGCGTACGTCGGGGGAGCAAGTGCGTGCCAACCACCGTGACGACATTGGCCCAACCTGTGAATCGCACTAGGCTCTGCTCGCCTGCGCTAAGCAAGGCAAAGGCAGTGGCGGGAAGTGCGAGCACTACGTAGTGAGTCCAGCAGATTCCGAGTGGCACCAGCACCACCACCAAAGCCGCTGCCAGTACAAGTGGCTTCCTGCGCAGGTTGCGAAACACGCCGAAGAGGAAGATCATGCAGATCCCAATGACCAGCGCCAGTTCCACATTGGTCACCTGACTGCTTGCAAAGAGGCTCGGCCACCGATTCAAGTCGGTGGTCCATTCGTTCCAATAGAGTCGGTGGATGAGCGCGCGAATCGAGCAGTTGTTGTAGGCCACCACAGATAGGGAAACCATCCGACGCACAGCCTCAGCGTATCCGGAGGTAAGAGCCGACGGCAATGCGAGACGCGGAACCAGAATCGCCGCCGACAAGTAGGCAGCGCCAATCTTCAGGAGCAGTCTCCAGTCAGAGTAAATGACCACCACAGGGAGGAGGGCAATCGTCCAGGGCTTGGCCACGAACGCTAGCACCAAGAGCGTTCCTCCCATCCAGTTGTTTCGCCGCTCGATGAGAGCGAAACCGGTCAGGATGAGGGCCAAGACGAGGAGCGTATTTTGCCCAAGTGAAGCAGCATAGACGCTAGGGGCAACGACCCCTGCGCCCAAACCTGCCGCCAATGCCAAGACTCGGGACTCACCTCCCATCATGCGAACGCACAGCAATCCGACAATCGCCGCGGAAAGCGCATTCAACCAGAAGAACAACACTCCGAATTGAGGCAGTGAGAGAGCGGCCGTCAGCGGCAAGGAAAGTAGAAAATAGGCGGGAGAATAAGCGAATGTGCCGTTGTTATGGGCAGGGATGTTGAGGGTCCGCATGCCTTCCGACCATGACTTGGTGCGCTCGGTTTGGTCGGCGAAAAATGAAGGCTGGTACACGCTGTCGATGTGGCCGTGCCGATAAAGGTCGCAAGCAAGATAGGTCTGGTAGAGGTCTGCATTTGCCTCGGAGGGAACAATGCCAAAGACGTTGATCCATATCAGACCGATGGCACCGGCGAGGATCAGAGCTGAAACCATGCGCCGGGACAGGATCATTTCAATCGGGTTTGGGGTGGAAGCCTTCATCTTGGACCTAAGCTGGCCTCATGGGGTCACCGCTGCGGGTACGGCTTCGACCTCCGCTTTGCGAAACACGCTCCAATCCTTCAGGGAAAGCGCCGGCTTCTCAATCAGAAACCATGAAACGGCCGACAGAGCCAACGACACCTCGAATGCCAAAGGAGCGGAGTAGGTGATGATCATCGTAACGGGCATGTGGATGATGTATAAACCGAAGGAAAGGTCCGGAATCTTAGGCAGCCTGGGTTTGAATTGAGAGCCGATGAGAATCACCGCGGGCGCCATGAATAGACCGGAAAGGCTGAATCCACCGTCGCGGTCCTGGGCGATGTAGGCAAACATCAGCAGTCCAAATCCGAGCCACCGAAAGGGAGCCAAGTGTTCCTTGTACATCCACATGACATTTCCAAAGAAGAAGGCCCAAAAGAGCGGTAAAGTGCGCGGGACCGAAATCGGCGCGTAGGCGAGCGGCAAATACAGCCATCCCATCATGCAAATGATGAAGCCGATGCCCGCGAGAACGAAAATTGGCCATTTTCGGCGGTACGCCCCGAACATGAACAGCACCGCGAGCAGAAGGTAGAAGACCTCTTCGAAAGGCAGGCTCCACAATGATGGATTCCAACTTGAACGGGCGAATCCGAAACGGATGTAGAAGTTGATCATCTCCCGCGATTTGTCAAAGCCCTTGTACAATCCAACGGCCAAGATCATTGCCACGAGACCTGGCGTGACGCGGAGGAAACGTTTCCAAGCAAAGTGCCAGAAGGAGCGAGATGCGACATAGCTTTGGGGAACCAGGAATCCGGAGATGGCTAGGAACCCGGCCACGGCGGGGAACATCTCTGGGGGACGCATGTGCCCTCGAACAACTTCCAGCGCAAGCAACAATCTGAAAACGTCGAAGAGCGGATACCGCTCAGGCTTCACCATCGAACTGCCATTGTACGACAGAGTTCACGCCGTGCGCCCCTCGGCTCCTGCCCACTGACCGGTCAGCATGAGCCGTTCTGGTCAGCGGATTGCGTTGCTTTCAGAACGGATCGAACATGTAGAGACAGGTGTCATCGCCCCCATGGTTGCCCAACAGGTAAACGCGCCCCTTTGCCCCGAAGGCGATGTCATCGGCGCCCATCACCTGAAACGGGGGGGCCTTTCCTTCCGGGGCAGGCGCTTTGCCTCCTCGGCCGAAAAGGCGGACGATGTGGCCATGGCTATCGAACACGGAAATGCGAGGGTATTCCTTGCCGGCACCGTCTTCCTCAGTCTTGCCGCTTTCGAGCACGTAAACCTGCCCAACCCGATCGATACGGCAGCTCACGGGATTGAGTGTCCGGCCAAGGTGCCAATCCGGTCCCGCACCGAAGTGGCCGAATTCGCTTCCATTCTTGTCGTAAGCCGTGACTCCGTCATAGGTCACTTGAAACATGTTCTGCTTCGCGTCCACATCAAACAATCCGTCGGAATCTGCCCCGCCGGTCCATATTTTCTTCCCGTCTTCGATGCATTGGATGAATTTGCCGCCCGCACCACTATAAACGCGCCCTGTGAGATCGACTCGGATCCCCTTTGTCGGGGGATCAATCTTGTCTCGGTCCACCGTAAGACTTGACTTAAATCCGCCGTCCGAGGCGTAGCGCACGATCGTGGAGTCGCCCGAACATATGAGGATGTCGCCGCTCGTGCGGTCAATGCCGACCCCGTGGATGTCGTCGCGCTTAACAATATCCGTCGCGTTCGTGCCGTCCCCATTAAGTCGCACGACTCGGTCGCCACCGGTCACGTAGATCAGTCCTTTGGAATCGGTGTCGATTTGATATCGGGCCATGGGGCCAAGATTCGCCAGCCCCACAAATGAGAGCCGACTAATATTCATGTTCACGTTCATTACGCGCCCGTCTCCGGAGAACACGATGCCTCCGACATCGAACGGTTGCGGGTCAGAGTCCGCGCCGGCAGGCAAGTCACCCAAAAGCAGAGCGTCTTGAAGCGTAATGGCTGCCGGGCGGATCATCACCGGCCCCGAGCTGCCCTTGAACTCCTCCTTTCCATCCGTCGCCTCAAAACGAAGCCCTTCCAGCGCGGTCCCAGATCCGTTGTGAACCTTGATCGCCCCGGTCAGATGTCCTGCGTCAAAGCGTGCCCCTTCGAGCTTGATCGTGATCGGGCCCGACCAGTAGGGCTCCTTGAGTTCGATTGCATCCGAAATGACTTTGCCAGTCTTATCGACCTTGAAAGTGAGCCGGAGGCCACCGGACGCGACGCCTGGTTTAGAACCTTCTGCCAAGAACTTCGTGATTGGCCCTACAAACGCATAATGCCCTGCATCCTCCATCGTGGAATTGTGGGACGCGACGAATAAGGTTGCTCCGATGAAGGTCAGTTTGAACATATGATTAGGTGGACCCGCAAGCTTTGGAATGTCAGACCTTGCGAGCGATTGAGATGGAGGGCGAATTTGGGCCGCCCTCCATCTCGGGACGAACACGATCAGCCTAAGCCCATGCGGCGGCGTAGTTGAAGGTTATCTTTTCGCAATACATCTCGCACTTGACTCTCCGGACGTTGTCGCTGCCAGCTTCGGACTTGTCGTGACTCATTCTGAAGATGCCCAGGTTGGCGAAGGTAAGAGTAAACAGAACCTCCTTCAAATCTGGGGTCAGATACTCCAACGTGCCGCCCTTCTCGGCATTGTCCGAGTTGTTTCCCTTAATGACGAAATCCTCGTGCCAGTCGTAAAACTTCTGGGCGTGGGATTCATCGATCGTTACGACGAGATTGGGAAATTCTAGGTGTGCTGGCTCCTTTTGGTAATCGCGAAGCTCTCCGGTGGCGTTTGAAGCTACCTTTTGCTTAATCGTGATCGCTTCTATTCTTGCCACCGCTTTGCAAGCTTCCTCGAGCCCGTCTATTTTGAGTCTGAAATTTGCGGGCAGCCACTTCTTCTGAATCTTGGGCATGGCCGCGGCTCCTGCCGAGGTTCCCGAAGCTGCGGCGCGGCGAGTGATTTCGGGAGTGATCTTTATGGTCATCTTAGCCGCGTCCTTGGAGGTCGCGTCCAGCGCTGGCATACCAATCTCCGTGATAAGGGCGTTGGTGAACGTCATCCGAGACATCTCTTTGTAGTTGTAGTCGGCCGAGATGACGGCTCCATTCTTCCTGGCTGCTCCCTTAGGGCTCGTCGTATCGACCAGCCACTGGTAGAAGGCCTTGCTCATTCCGGTGCCGCATTCAATGGAAACGTCTTCGTATTTCACGGCGCCGAGATGCTTCTTAACGATATGGTCAGGCCCCATCTTTTCATTGATCACGTCCGCGGTGGCACCGCCGCCCTCGACGCTTTGCAGCCAACCTGAGGCCACGCCATCCAGTTCGAATCCAAAACTGCCACCGGCGTAAGGTCGTTTGCTGATGACGGCCTGAGTGGTTCCGGCCGTCGCACCACGTGCCAGGGTTGGCAAAACGCCCAGGCCAGCACCCAGCGTGCCCGTCAATTTCAAAAATTCCCTTCGATCCATGTTGAATCCCCCTCTTTCAAAGCCACTCAAAGTCAATGGCATTCTCCTAATTCGACGGACAAGGTGCCCGATCCTTTTCACCGTTCTCAATCGGAACGTTGGGATCAACATAAAGCCGACCCGGAAAACATCCCGGGTCGGCTGAGCCATTAATCCGCTGGGTATCAGCGTCGGTCGCCGTCGTGGTCTCGGTCTCGATCCCGGTCTCGCTCCCGGTACCTTCGGTCGCGATCATCGCGATCACGGTAAGAGTACGAGTCGAAGCGAGCTCGAAGATAAATCTTCCTGTCCCGATCGTTGGGACCGCAATAGCCGTACTCGTTCCGTCGATCTTGGTCGTACCGGGCGCCCGCATAGGCCGCTCCCACGGCACCTGCGATGGCCAGGCTGTCGTTGTGATTGGCTAAACCAATCACACCCAACACGGCCGATCCGAGCCCTATTGCTTGCCACTGGTTCTGCTGCTGTTGTCGGTGCTCTCGGTAGCCGTCGTAGCCTTGGGCCGTCGAAAGGGCCGGTATGAGCGCCATGGTTCCTGCAAGACCGAAGACTGAAAGTTTCAAAAGTGTGCGTTTCATTTTCCTTTTTCCTCCGGGCAGTCAATCCGCTGAAAGGTGGGCTGTCCGTATTCGGGGTTACACCCTGTTCAACGCTCCGCAGTCCTCCCAGTTACTTACAATCCCCTAAGGATTAGGGGCGTGCGTTAGCCACAATCCAAGCTGACCCTCAACCCCTTCGCACCGTAGATGCTCCCAATGGGCAAATTGGATGGCAAGGTCGCAATCGTCACAGGCGCTTCGTCAGGAATCGGAGAGGCGACAGTCCATGAGCTCCTGGAAGCCGGAGCCAACGTCGTTGCCACGGCGAGAAGGACTGACCGGCTGGCGAAGCTGGTCGAAGCGGTCGGTTCCAAGAAGGGTCAATTGCTCACGATCATGGCGGACGTCCGAAATGAGTGCGATTGTGATCGAATGGTGCAGGAAACCATCTCGAAATGGGGCCGGGTCGACATCTTGGTAAACAATGCGGGAGTTATGCTCCTGGGACCTATCGTCGGCGCCGACACAGAAGATTGGCGGAGGATGATCGACACCAATGTCTACGGCCTCATCTACGGAACGCATAAGGTGCTTCCCATCATGCAAGCGCAAGGGGCTGGGCACATTGTGAACATCTCTTCGACGGCCGGCCGGACAGTCATGGTCAACGGCGGCATCTACAATCTCACCAAGTGGGGAATCAATGCTTTTTCAGAGTCTCTGCGCCAAGAGGTCCACAAAGACAAAATCAGGGTCTCAGTCATCGAGCCAGGTGTCGTCGCCACCGAGCTTCGCGATCACATTACGGTGAAGGAGGTTAGAGAAGACATCAAGCAATGGGCCGAGTCCCTGCGCCAATTGCAGCCGGAGGACGTCGCCGCGGCGATTGTCTACGCAGTCACACAGCCTGACCATGTCAACGTCAATGAGATTCTGCTTAGGCCCACTGACCAATTTCGTTGACTGCTTGCAAGGTGTTCGGTAATACGAACGGTCGGCCCAAAGTTGGCCCTGACACTCTAGCTTGGCATTCCTTAGCTCGTTGTATGCTCGCACAGGGAGCGTAGGTTTGGTACGACTTTCGCCCTATCATCCTGAACCAAGCGACTTGGGACGGTACCATCTGTGACCGAGAGCCGTCCCGAGCCTTTTGCGTGGTGATGAATCCAGCCGCTCGGTGCGTTTTACTACCGATGCGTCACACCATCTATCGTATTTTCATGCAGTTGATCGTGGCTGGCTTAGTCGCAAGCGCCTTTGGGCAATTGCGTCCTAAGCCTCAGCCTGGCGCGGTCGCTCCCTTGATCAAGGCGGTTCGCATTCAAAAGCCGCCGACCATCGACGGTATTGTCGATGACAAGGGTGAATGGAAGGACGTCCAAAGTTTCGACGGTTTGGTTGACCAAACGACAGGAGCGCCAAGTCCGGAGACTGCGCTCTTTTGGCTCGCGTACGACAGTGATTTCATTTATTTTGCGGCCCGGATGGAGGATTCCAAGCCTGACCAAATCAGGGCGGTGGAATATCGATCCAACGTGGCCATATCAGGCGACGATACAGTGTCGCTGACGATCGATCTGTCTGGTTCGCTTGCCGACTTCAGCACGTTCACCGTCAATCCAAAGGGGGCTACAACCTTGGCGATTGCCGGAGGTCGGGCTGCTAAAAGAGAGTGGTTGGGCGAATTTTCCGCGAAGGGAAGGGTGACGGCAACGGGCTGGGAGGCCGAAGCGAAGATTCCCTGGAAAGTTCTGCCCATCCCAGGCAAGGGTAAACGCAACGCCCGCTTCAACGTGAGTCGCTTCATATCCAGGCTCCAGCAAACCTACGTTTACACGTTCACCGGATCCGGACACACGGCACTGACCCCTATTTGGGGCGATGTCGAGATGCCCCGCGAGAAGAACGTCCGGAAGCTGTTGATGCTGCCCTATGTGTACACGGGTTATGACAATGACAACGGCGTTGTAGCCAACGCCGGACTTGACGTCAAGGCGCCTTTGACTGACACAGTCAACCTGGTTGGCACGGTCAGCCCGGACTTCCGCAATCTGGAAAACCAGCTCCTAACTCCAGACTTTAGTCGCTTCGAACGCCTGATTCCAGAGGCCCGGCCCTTCTTTCTGGAGGGAAACAACTATTATGCGACGAACATCTACACCAGCCAGCGCATCGGCAACTTCGATATGGGTGTGAACACCTACGGCAAGCTGGATGACAAGACCAGTTTTGGCTTACTCGACGCGCAGGCACTCGGAAGGGAGAACGACTTCGTCCTCAACGCCACAAGGCAGATTGATTCGAACACAAGCCTTCGGATGTCTGCCGCGTCAATGCAGACCTCAACCATCGATAACAAGGCGTTTAATCTTCGCTTCAACAAGCAAATCGGCCCCTACGGGATCTTTATGCGATATACGGGTAGCGAAGAGCCAGGTCTGGGCGGCGGCCAGAATTCGGCTGAAAGCCTCTCGTACAACTTCAGGGAATGGAGCGTTTACCAGTTTCACCAGGCCGCTTCCGCGAACTTCAATCCTAGGCTTGGTTTCATTCCCGAGGTAGACCTCAACGGAGACGAGAACGGATTCGTCTACACGAAGGTGCTCACGAAGGGGCCGTTGCTTGGCTACAGCTATGGCGGTGACATCGTGGAATACCGACACTTCGACGGCGGCTTTTATCGACGCGATTGGGATTTGAACGGAAGCATCAACCTTCGCCAAGGCTTGAAGGTCACTTACCTACACGATCAACCGAACTTCGAAGGCGAGAAAGACCATCTGGACAGCCTTACGGTTGCCTACCCAAGTACAAACCCTTACCGTAACCTATCCATCGGTTCGGACTGGGGAACTCAGGCGGTGCTCCCTTATCACACCGTCCGCATCAAAGGTGCCTATCGAACCCTGGGCAAACTCGACCTCAATCTAAGCTACGAGGGCGTCAATTATCAGGGGTTTACGGACCAAGTGATCTTAAGCGCAAATTACGACATGGGCCGGGATCGCGCCATCACTGGACGCATTGTCAAACAGGGCACGCAGATTAACCCTTACATTGCTTTCCGCAGAAGTGGCAATGCGGGCGCAGAGTATTTCCTCATCCTAGGCAACCCGAATACAGACCAATTTAAGACCGCCCTCGTGTTGAAAGTCACCTATCCTTTGGCCAAAGTCATAGGACGCGGCTAACATGAGGCTTCGGAGTCGGTTTGAAGTGGGCACCTGTCGCTCACTGTTTCCCAACGGCCAGGCAAACGATTTCAGTCGTCCAGTTCGTACTCATTCTATGCGCCAGCCCACTCTCCGGTTGCTTGGTCAACTATTCGTAGGGTTTCTCGTCACATCCGCCGTTTTCGGTCAGGCTCCAACCAAACCGCGCACTAACCCGTCGGGCGCCCCGCAGATCAACGCCTTCCGAATTGGAACACCCCCCGTCATTGATGGAGTGATCGATGAGAAGACCGAGTGGAAGGACGTCCCCGATTTCGACGGGCTGGTCGATCAGCTTACGGGAGCGCCCAGCCCGGAGGCTGCCCACTTTTGGCTGGCCTACGACCGTGAGTTCATTTACTTTGCCGCCCGGATGGAGGATTCCAAACCCGATCAAATACGAGCTGTGGAGTATCGGTCTAACGTCGCGTTTACGGGAGATGACAGTGTCGCCCTGACCATCGACTTGTCAGGCTCTCTTGCCGACTTCAGCACCTTCACCATCAATCCGAAAGGGGCGACGACTTTGGCAATCGCCGGCGGCCGTGCGGCCAAACGAGAGTGGCTTGGCGAATTTCAGGCGAAAGCCAGAATCACAAGCGCGGGGTGGGAGGCTGAGGCAAAAATACCGTGGAAGATTCTGCCCATTCCGGGACGGGGTAAGCGAAACGCGCGGTTCAACGTGTCCCGTTTCATAGCCCGACTGCAAGACACCTACTCCTACACTTACACGGGAGGCGGCCAAACCGCGCTGACACCGATCTGGCGTGAAGTGGACATGCCATCTGAAAAGAACGCGCGCAAGCTGATGATGCTGCCCTATGTTTATACGGGCTATGACAAGGACACCGGCATTGTCGCTGACGCGGGCTTGGATGTAAAGGCTCCCATCTCGGACAGGGTGAACCTGGTGGGAACGATCAGCCCCGATTTCAGGAACCTGGAGAATCAGCTTCTATCCTTGGACTTCAGTCGCTTTGAGCGACTCGTACCCGAAGCGAGGCCCTTCTTCCTCGAAGGGTCAAATTACTACACGACGGCGATCTATGCGAGCCAGAGAATCGCCAATTTTGACACTGGACTCAACATTTACGGCAAGGCCGACGACAAGACGAGTTTTGGTCTGCTTGAGACGGCGGACTTCGGGAACGAAAATGACCTTGTCTTGAACACGACTCGTCAGTTCGACGCCAACACCAGCGTTCGCGTCACAGCCACCTCAAAGGAGACTCCCGGTTTCCACAACGATGCCTTTATGATTCGCGGAACCAAGGCCTATGGACCGATCGCTTGGTCGGCGCGCTATACCGGCAGCGAAGATACGGATCTCGGCAGGGGCCACACGACATCGTTTGGTGGATCTTATAACTTCAAAGAATGGTCCGCCTACCTGTTCCACGAAAGCGCCTCCGCAAACTACAATCCCGCGCTCGGCTTCATCCAAGAGGTCGATTTCAAGGGGCCAGAAGTTGGTTTCGCTTATACAAAAACCCTAACGAAAGGCAGCCTGCTTGGCTACGGATATGCGGCTGACCTACTCGAGTATCAACACTTCGAGGGCGGTTTCTATCGTCGGGATTGGGACTTCAATGCGAATCTGACAACCAGAAAGGGCTTGAAGGTCACCTATGCTCATGATCAGCCAAATTTCGAGGGCCAGAAAGACAATCTGGAGAGCCTCACTTTCATGTTCCCAAGTACGAACCCTTACCGCAACCTTTCCGTCGGGTCTGATTGGGGCACGCAAGCTGTTTTGCCTTATCACACTGCCCGAGTCAAGGCCGCCTATCGAACGCTGGGCAAACTCGACCTGAGCCTGACGTATCAGGGTGTTGACTACCTAGGTTTCACGGATCAAGTCATCTTGACCGCGAACTATGACATGGGTCATGACCGCGCGCTGTCCGGCCGCATCGTTAAGCAGGGCTCCACAATCGATCCCTACATCGCCTATCGTAGAAGCGGCAACGCCGGAGCCGAGTACTTTTTGATTTTGGGCAACCCCAATACGACCCAGTTCAAAACAGCCCTTGTGTTGAAGGTCACTTACCCGCTTGAGAAGATCATTGGCCGAAGTTGAAGTTCACGCTTTGCGAGGGTGAGCTGCGAATGCCTCGGCGTACTTGAGGCCGGTGCCGGTGTTAAAGATGACGGTTCGGTCGCTGCCCTTGATCCAACCGGTCGCTTGCAGCCGTCTCAGCGCAGCTAAGCAAGCGCCACCTTCCGGCGCCGCGTTGACGCCCGTGGATGCCGATAACTCATAGGCCGCTTGCATTAATTCCGCGTCTGGGACGGCGATAGCGGTGCCTCCACTTGAACGAATTAGATCGAACATGATAAAGTCGCCGATCGCTTTGGGTACCCGCAACCCCGAAGCGACGGTATGCGCGTTTTCCACCATTCCCGCGTCACGATTTCCACGCTCAAGGGCCGCAGGGATCAGGTTGCAGCCTTCTGCCTGGACGCTCACCATGCGTGGACGACCCGCACTGATCCAACCGAGTTTCTCCATCTCGTCGAACGCCTTCCACATGCCAATGAGGCCGGTACCGCCACCCGTAGGATAGAGAATCACGTCCGGTAGGGTCCATTCGAATTGCTCAGCGAGCTCGTAGCCCATCGTCTTCTTTCCTTCGATGCGATACGGCTCCTTGAGTGTCGACACGTCGAACCAACCTTCCGCGTCCTTTCGATCCATGATCAGCTTTGCGCAGTCGTTGATAAGGCCGTCCACAAGAGTCACTTGTGCGCCCGCCATTTCGCACTCCAACCGATTCGCCATGGGCACGTCTCTCGGCATAAAGACGTGGGCTTCCAAACCGTATCGGGCTGCATACGCGGCCATCGCTCCGCCCGCATTTCCGGCGCTGGGCACGGCCAGTTTGGTCGCACCGAACAGCTTTGCCATCGGAACGGCAATCGCCATGCCTCGCGCCTTAAAGGAGCCTGTAGGGTTTACCGCTTCGTCCTTGACGAAAATCGATCCTCTGGCCATGCCAAGAGTTGAAGCAAGGCCGTCGGATTGAATCAACGGGGTACCGCCCTCACCCAATGACATGGGTTCGCTCCCTGCCGGGAGCGGCAGAACCTCGCGGTAGCGCCACATGTCCCTTCGGCCGCCCTTCAAATTGCCTTTGGTCAATCGCACCGAAGGCAGGTCAATGTCCACTCGAAGCGGCTTCCCACATTCGCATAGGTTGAGTAGACTGCCGAAAGCATAGAGCTTTCCACAGGCGAAGCATGAGAGTCCGGTCACGTGCATACCGTAAGTCTAGCTTTACACCCTCACTAAGCCGCTTCCCAAACCTCTGTGTCAACCCGAACCACGTCTAGGAATGCCTCGACCACGGCGGGATCGAATTGCCTCCCGGCCAGTGCCTTGATCTCTTCGACGGCTCGGCTGAGGGGCCAGGCACCTTTGTAAGATCGGGCACTCGTCAATGCGTCGAAAACGTCGGCAACTGCGACAATCCTCCCGGGAAGCGGGATGTTTTCCCCCGCAAGTCTCGAAGGGTAGCCAGAGCCGTCCCACTTCTCGTGGTGGGTGCGAGCAATGATCTCGGCCATCTGCAGCAAGGGGCAATTGCCTTCCAGAATGCGACTTCCGATGATCGCATGCGTGCGCATCACGATGTACTCGCTCTCGGTGAGCTTTCCCGGTTTTAGCAGGATGGAGTCGCGGATGCCGATCTTGCCAATATCATGAAGGGGCGCCGCGAGTCGAATCAGCTCCACTTGGTCTGCGGGCAGCCCCAGCGCCTCTGCGATCTTTGCCGACATGGCGCCCACACGTTTGGTGTGGTCGCCCGTGTCGTCGTCTCGATACTCGGAAGCTCGTGCCAGTCGTTGAAGGATCTCCACTTGTTCTTCGCGGAGGGTTTGCGTGCGCTCGCGGACTTTTGCCTCAAGGTCTATTTCTCCTTGCCGAAGAGCCAAATGCATCTTGCGAGCCTGAAGGGCGTTTCGCATTCTGATTTCAAGCTCGGTCTCGTTGACGGGCTTGGTGACTAGGTCGTAGGCTCCCAATTCCAACAGCTCGTTTCGGCCGTCGTGGTCCTCCGCGGCGACCATCACCAACACGGGCAGGCACCCGTCCGATATTGGCTTCGCCCTCAACATCGAAAGGAGTTCGAACCGATTAAGTGGTTGTTCGTGAAGGTTGATGAGAACCAGATCTGGCGACTGAGTCGAGGCATATTCTGTTGCTTCGTAGGGATCGATGAGGCTCAGCACATTCTCGTATCCCATGGCTATGAGCGAGTCGCGAATGCGCATGCCGCACGCCGCATCCCCATCGATGATGAGTATGTTCGCGTGCAAATTG